>JASFKY010000185.1:0-7249 GCA_050118395.1 Myxococcales bacterium
GCAGCGGGAGCGGCGCGCCTTGGGCCAGCGCCGTCCCATGCTCGTCGAGAAAACATTCGAGCAGCGGAAGGCCCACGGTGACCAGCCCGCCGGCGAGCGTGCCTCGAAGCAAGGTGCGGCGATCGAACCGGGCGCTCATGAGGCATCTCCCGTGGCTTGAAGATCGCGGGGCCCCGACGTCTTCAAAAAGCCGTCGCTCCGCACGATGGCTTGCACCAAGTCCCGCATCCGAAAATCCGCATCGTCAAAGCGCTGACTCAAGAACACCAAGAGAGGCTCCTCGGTGGCCACCGGCTCGCGTCCCATGGCGTACCGAAACAACGTGCGCACGAAGCAAGGCCCGAGCTGCGGGTGGTTGCTCAGCGCTTGGCCGAGCCCCACGGGGCCGTCATAGAATGCTCCGTCGAGCTCGCCCGAGGGGTCGATGGGCGCGCCGTTTTCCTCTTCGCGAAACACTCCCATGGCGTCGAAGTTTTCGAGGGCGAGGCCGATCGGGTCCATCCGCTTGTGACAGACCGCGCAGCCGTCGTTGCTCACGTGCGCCTCGAGCCGGTCTCGCGCGGTTCGAAGCTCGCCCGTGGTGTTTTCCACGATGGAAAAGTCGACGTTGGCAGGGGGCGTCGGTACGTCCTGGCAGAGCAACACCTCGCGCACGAATTTGCCGCGCAACGTGGCCGAGCTCCTTCCCGGGTGCGCGTAAAGCGCGAGGAGGCTTGCGTGCGAAAGGATCCCCGCGCGAATGCTGTCGGGCTCGAAGGTGTACGGTTCCCAGCCCGTCGCCGAGACCACCGGGACTCGGTAGAGCTGACCGAGCTCGCGGGTGAGGAAGGTCTGCTTGGTCGTGAATAGCTCTCGGTAGTCACCATCCCGTGTGAGATGATCGACGAGGGTCCGAAGCGTTTGTTCTTTGGCGTCTTGGGCGACCGTGTCGGTGTAGGCCGGAAAGAGCGCGGTGTCCTTGGCGACCAAGCCATCGTCGAACTGACGGAAGTCGTACATGTCCGAAAAGAGCGCCCGGATGCCATCCTCGGCCCGTGGTGAATCGAGGAGGCGATCGACCTGGGTCACCAGCTGCTCGGGGTCGAGCAGCTCCCCGCTTTGGGCCAGCTCGAGCAGCTCGTCATCGGGCGTGGTGTTCCAAAGCCAATAGCTCAGCCGCGAGGCGACCGTGGTCGCGGTCAGTCTGATGGTTCCCGCATTGGCCGGGTCCGGCTCGGCCGTCTCGACTCGAAACAAAAAGTCCGGCGACACCAGCATGCTTGCAAGCGCGAGCTCCAACCCCTGATGAAAGTCGCCCACCGCGCGTGCCGCCTGGGCAGCGAGCTCCACCCGGCTTTGCACCTCCTCGGGCTCGAGCGGCCGCCGAAACAAACGCCCGCCGATCTGTTCGATGAATTGCCGCGCGCACGGGTCGTCGCTGGACGTCGCGGAAGCCGGCTCGCATGGCATCAGAGCGTCGCGGCGGTTGCCGCTCAAGGCCTCTTTGGCGATGGCGGTCGCCGCGGCTTCGTATTTCTCGAAACCCGAAGGGGTGATGCCCGCAAAGGTCGACCCGACCGAGAGGAGCCCCGAGGCCCGCTCGTCCGGGTCGATCCGCTCCGGGACCGTCAGGCTTGCTCCGAGCACGTCGTGCACGCTGTTCACGTACTGCTCGGTGGTCAGGCGACGGAGCGCAATCGGCCCCGCATCGACCTTCGGCGCCGCTTCGCCGCCGCCGGTGTCCGTTCCAGCGCAGGCGGCGGCGACGATCGCCACGAACATGGCGAGGCTCGAGCGGGGTCGCATGAGACGACATGCTATCCGCGATTGCCACGGTCCGGCAAGACGCTCCTTTCACGCCGCTAGCGCGCCTGCGCCCGAAAGCGCGACCGAACGGCCCACGTAGGCCGAAGAATCCGCGGCCTGCGCCAAGAACTGGGCAACGCCTCTGCGCGGGATCTTCCACTCCCGAACCTCTCCCTCAGGGGACGCAAAGGGCATCTGGTCGCTTTGTTCGTCGGTCAAATGGACCGGCTGGGCGAGCACCCAGTCGAGCCCGCTTTGTCGCACGTCGATCTCTTGGACCTCGGTATCGGCGATTTGCGGTTTCAGCAACAAGCCGAACACGAGGCGATCCGCCCACCGCAAGCGCTCGCGGGTTTCGCCGACCCCATACGAGGATTGCACGACGAGCCGGCGCACCCCCTGCTTACGCATTGCGGCAATGACGTTGCGGGTCCCGACCGACCGCACGTCGTTTGCGGTGCGGGCTGCGCCAAAGAGACGCACGCGTGCCGGGTTTTCGGTGATGCCGAGGGTGATGATCACCGCGTCGTGTCCTCTGACGGCACGGTCCACGTCGTCCGGGTGGGTGGCGTCGCCGTTGAGCAGCCTCAGACGCTCCGAGCTCCGCCCGAGCGACTCGGCATGCCGGGAAAAGGCCGTCACCCGGTGCCCACGCGCCAAGAGGGCGTCGATGGTGGCGCGGCCGGTGCCGCCGGTGGCTCCTACGACCAGTACATTGTTCGTTTTCTTCATGATGTGTCTCCTTTGTGGATGGTGGATGCGTCCACTGTGCGGCGGGCTTTGACATGAATCCAATGAGTTGTTTTGATAAAGCCATGAGCAGCAATCATGTCATCGACCCCCTCCGCCGCATCGACTTGAACCTGCTGCTGGCCCTCGATGCGCTCACCCGCGAGCGCAGCGTCACCCAAGCGGCCAAGCGTGCGGGAGTGACCCAATCCGCGATGAGTCACACGCTCCGGCGGCTTCGCGAGCTATTCGACGACCCTCTGTTGGTCCGCGGTCGAGGCGGGATGGTGCTGACGCCGCGAGCCGAAGCCCTCATGGTGCCTCTGCGCAGCGGACTGGTGAGCCTGGCGCGGACCCTTGCCGAGCCGCAACCCTTCGAACCCGAGCAAGCGAGCCGCACGTTTCGCATCGTATCACCCGATCTATTCGACGCTTTGGTGTTGCCGACGCTGCTCGCAATGCTCACCGAGCGAGCGCCATCGATCGACCTGGCAGTCGTTCCGCGCCCGGCCCGTCTCGCACAGAGTCTGGAAACCGGCGACGTCGATCTGGCCATTCACCCGGTGCTCCTCGGTCCTCGTCCTTTCGACCTCGGGGCGACCCTCGATGCCGAGCTCCAAACCCGAACCCTCTTTCGCGACTCCTTTCAGTGCTTTGCGCGCAAGGGCCACCCCGCATTCGAGGGTCGTCGGCTCACCGTTCCGCGATTCACCCGCCTGGATCACATCCTCGTATCGCCGAGCGGCGAGGGGCCTGGTCTGGTCGACCGCATTCTCGACGAGCAAGGTCTGCAACGCCGTATCGCCCTTCGGGTGCCTCACTTCGCGACCGCCCTGGAAGTGGTCGCCCAAAGCGACCTCGTGCTCACCGCACCCGCGGCTCTGCGGCAGCTCTCGGCTGCATCGTCGCTGATGTGCCGGCCTGTGCCCTTCGGGGTTCCTGAGCATGCCATCACGATGATCTGGCACCCGCGATTCACCGAAGATCCGGCCCATCGCTGGCTCCGCCAACGGATGGTGGACGTCACCCAAGCCGTTCCCTCGCGCCCGCGCAAAACACGGCAAAAAGGGCAGGCGGCACGGCCCCCACAATCTTGATACGGGTGCCCCACGGGGGGTCTGCAATTTCCCCCGGACGCAGGAGCCCCTGCAAAAGCACCCGCACAAGGAACGCCAACTCGGGGTACATTGGGAATCTCGATGAAGTGGAACGCCATCTGGATGGATACGGTTCCGCGTCTCGGTCAAGCGGGGCGCGTCGACGAGGCACGCGCCCTGGCATCGCGGCCGGGGCTTTCCTTCATGGAGACATCGGCCGGGCGGGTTCGGGTACGCCAGGGAAGCTCGCGTTCGCCTGCCGGGCTTTCCGTCTTGCTCGCCGCGGACGGACCGAACGTGATCGAGCATTACGACCGGCTCATCCCGGCGCTCGAGGGACGCGTGCAATGGGTCGTCTTCGAGCCGCCTGGTACGGGTGCTTCCACGCCGGCACGCGGGTTCGAGTTCACCGTCGATGCCTTCGAAAAATGCTGCACCGAGGTGCTCGAGGCGGTGGGACCCCGCACGCTGGTGTTTCCTTGTTACCTCGGTTTCGTGGGGCAACGCATCGCGCGGGCGAGGCCCGATCTGGTGGAAGGCCTGGTCATGCCCCAAACGCCGAGCTGGAGCGACATGGAGCGTTGGGCCGATCAGGTAGACCCCAAGCGTTTGCTTCGCACGCCGGTCGTAGGGCAACTGCTGCTCGCGCTTCGCCGTCGCGACGTCGCCGCCACCTGGTACCGCATGAGCACCAGCGACAAGCGATTCCGCCAACCCTTCATCGACGCGGCCAACGAAGCCTTCGACTTCGGTGCTTGCTTTTGCCTAGCCTCGTTGATGCAGGGCTACGCACGGGGACCGGCGCCGGCATCTGGCGGGATCGCAGCTCCCAGCGCCGTGATCTGGGGCGCCCGCGACCGGACGCACCGTCTGTCCGATCCGAACCAGTCCGTTCCCGGCGCGCACGTGGTCACCATGCCCGAATGCGGTCACAGCCCCGAGCTCGAAGACCCGGAGGCCTTCGTCGACTGGCTGCTGCGATGGCAAACTGGCTCGTGGCCACCGCAGGGCTGACCCGCCTCACCCCGGCACGGCCGGCACCGGCACTTTGCTATCGCGCCCGCCGTGCTCGAGCGTGACGTGAAGCGAGCCGCTGAGCTCCCCTTTCCACGGTCCTTGGAGTGCCTCGAAGGCGCTTTCGTGAAGGTCGACCTCCACTTCGACAAGCGCATCGACCAGCAATTGCCGATGATCGCCTTCCATGTCCCAGTGCACCACCAGCGCCAAGCCCCCCAGCTGGTGGGCTTCCGTCAAAAAGACGTGGGCACGAGCAAAGGCGCGCTCGACGGCTTGAAGCGCCTCCGAAGGCGTCGCGTGCATGGTGGCCATCAGCGCGCACGGGTTCGACACGAACCGAGTCTACCAGAATGCCGCCCTGGCTCAGCCGGTGAACCATTCCAGGACTTCGGCTTCACCGAGGTCGATCGTGCCTCAGGCGTCAAAGGGAAGCGCCGATCACGGTCACCCCATCGGCGCGCTCCACGGTTTGGGGCATGATCTCAATCACAGCGCTTCCCGGCGGCAAACCCACTCCGCTGCTCAAGTCGATCTGCGGAAGCGGCACGGTGCCAAGGCCGCCGCCGCCCAGGGCCCCCTCGACGGCACTGACCAGGGCGCCTTCGAGCAAGCCTCGGATCAGCCCCTCGGAGCCGAGCTGCGCGTCTTCGTGAATGGTGAGCTCCGTGTCGATTCGATCGATGCCCTCGAGGCCGATCCCAAGACCTTCCGAGGTGATGCCCAGCGCGAGGTTGCCCTCCAACGACGAATAGGCGGTGAAGCTGACCGGCTGCCCATCGAGTGAAAGGCCGCCCGTGATCTGCAGGTCACCGAGGTGCACGCGCAGCGAGCCATCGGGGTTGCAATCGGAGACCGTCGGGGCGAGCAATCCGCTCAAGGTGATCTGCAGGCCCGTAATACCCAGCGCGCTGAGGTCGATCGCGCCGACGAGCTCGGGGCCGGCCTCGACCTCGAGCCAACCGGCACGCCATGCGGCGTAGAAAATCTGGTTCAGCAGATCGTCGCTCAAGCCGATTTCCAGTGGAGCGGCTTTGGGAAGAGAGATGATTTGGCCGCCCTCACCGCAGCGATCACGGCTCGGCACGCCCAGGTTGTCGTAAGGGGTCGTGGCGTCCGCTCCGTAGGCGCCACCGCGCTCGACGATCGACCCGCCTTTCGGTGCGCCCCCTTGGAATGCCACCGACTCGAAATCCGTCGTGATGTCGATGGGGATGGGGTCGCCGGACCCAAGGCGCGGAAGGTCGATCGAAAAATCGAACGCCAGCGCGGAAAGGCCTTGCTCGAGAAGAGGCTGCAACTCGGTGGCGAGCGCACTTTCGAGAAGGCCTTCCAGGTCCGCCACCAATGAGCTGGTGATGGCGCCTTCCACGATGCTCAGGAGAAAGTTCGTCCAGCCGTTGTCCGAGTTGATGTCGAGGCCGCCCACGGTCGTCGAGACGTTGCTCAAGGTCACCGCGAGCGTGTTGTCGGGTCTCACGCTCAGCAGCGCGTTGGCCGTGACCAAGATCGAGCTCACGGTGAAGTCGCCCGTGCTGTCGCCGCCGAGCAGCGCGCAGCCGAGCTCCGTGCAATCGAACGTGAGGTCACCGGAAATGCTCCCGAGACGCGCCTCCAGGGCAAGTCCCCCATCGATGGCGTCGATCTTCACCGACGAGGAGCCAAGCGAAGGATTGCTTGCATAGATGTCGTAGCCCGCTTCCGAAGCGATGGGCGTACTGGGATCGATGAGGGTGCTGAGGTCGAATGACTCGAGCACGAGATCGAGAACGGCCGCGAAGTCCGTGGGAGGTGGCGCTTGGCCATCGTCCAGGACGCTTTGCCCGAGCCAGATCCCGAGCCCATTGGAAGCGATGCCTTCCTTGGGCGTGGTGGGCTTGCGGTAGCCCGTCGACCACAAGAAGCTTTGTACGCGCGAGCGCATGTTGCCCTTGCTGTCTTGGGCGGTGAACACCAGCGTGTTGCCGCCGACCTGGGCTTGCACGGCTTGAGAAAAACCGCCATCGGAGCTCAGCGTCACCGGAGTGCCATTCAAGGCGAACGAGTCGATCTCGCCGAGGTCCGAGCGCACCGTTCCCGTGACCATGACAGTCGGGTCGGCACCCTCGCCTTGGAGGGTGGCGCCGCGTGGAGGCGAGTCGACTTCGATTCGGGTGCGGCAGGCATTGCTCAACACGTCTTCATAGACGCAACTGCCATCGCTCGGGTTGCACGTGTCGGTCGTGCATGCGTTGCCGTCGTCGCAGTGAACGCCCGCGCACAGATCCGCTCCGCCCGTGCCGCCAGTCGCGCCCGTGCCACCGCTTCCGCCCACTGCGTCTACGGTGCCGCCGCCGCCACAGCCGATCGATCCCAGCGCACAGACGACGAGCAGGACGTACCGCAAGCTTGACCGCATGGCGCCGAGACTAGGGAAGTTGCCTGTCGAAGGACAGAAAAAGCCGGATTTACGTCCCCTCGATCCGGGTTTCGGTGAGCTGCGTCACTGGCTGGAATCCGCTCCGCGGCGCACGCGAAGCCTCGCCCAACCGCGCATGAGCGAGCCGGGCAATGCGCTCGGCGTCACGGCCCACACCGTGGATCATTCCCGATGAAAGCGAGTAGAGGAAGTGCAAGCCCACGAA
>JASFKY010000186.1:0-7216 GCA_050118395.1 Myxococcales bacterium
CGACGCAACGCGTCAAGCTGGCGGTTTTCCCGCCGCTGGCTAGTCTGGGCTGTGGGGGTCACGGCGGTGGCGGGCACGCAGCAATTCGACGACCTGTTTCAGAGACTGGCGCGGGTGGAAGAAATCGAAATGCGGGCTCGGCTGATCGGCGAGCGACTTCAGTCCCGGTCCAACGAGGAAATCATCGTATTCGTCGACGAGGCCCACCGAGGGGCCTCGATGGGTGCCGCCGATGCTCAAGCCGTGTTCCTGGCGTTCGGCTGGACGCTTTTCCAACCGGGCCTTGCAAAGAGGCGCGCCGCGCTGAGCGCAACGGCACGCCAGGTCGGCCTCCATCATGTCGCCGACCTCACCATGCCGCCCGTGCAAGACGATCCAGCAGAGCAGACCACGAGGCAGATCCCCGACTTCGGGCGTGGCCGTCCGTTGACCCTCGGTGAACGCAAGTCCCTCGCGCGCACCCACGACCGCTCCTTGATTCAACGCGTGGTGCGCGATCCGCATCCACAAGTGATCCGGATTCTTCTAGACAACCCATCGCTGACCGAAAGGGACGTCGTGCGCGTCTGCGCGTTGCGGCCCAACGACCCCGCGGTGCTGCAATCGGTCTACCATCACCGACGCTGGGTGGTTCGCTACCGTCCCCGCAATGCGCTCGTCCGCAACCCGGACACACCGCTCGACATCGCACTGCTGCTCGCCCCGCTACTGCGCCGTGGCGAGCTCAAGGAAGCGGCGGGATCCTCCGAGCTGGCAGCGCCCTTGCGCCTCGGTTGCAAGGGCATTTTGGATGTTCGAGATGCCCGAAGCGGACAGTCGTCTACATGACGTGACGCCTATTT
This sequence comes from Myxococcales bacterium, assembly GCA_050118395.1. Lineage (GTDB taxonomy): Bacteria > Myxococcota_A > Polyangia > Polyangiales > Houyiibacteriaceae > SG8-38. The sequence goes on from JASFKY010000186.1 coordinate 843, forward strand.
CGTCTCGACCTTTTCGACTACCTCGGCGTCTTCGGCCTTGGAGGCAGCCTTCGGCGGCACCTGCTTTTCAGAAGGGGTCACGTCGATGTCATCATCGGTGTTGAGCCCCCGTTTGAGGTTACGAATGGCCTTTCCGATCCCTTCTCCGATTTGCGGCAACCGTCCGGCGCCGAAAATCAGCATCACGATCAGAAAAACGATGACTAGCTCGCCAAATCCCAGGTTGGGCACGTACTCCCCTCCGTTTCAGTCCACGGTACGCCCGTCTCCGAGGGTCCGCAAGCCCACCGATGTGGTATGGGAAGGCCCTGCATGGAGAGCTACCGGAACCTCGATCCCACCGGCATTCGCGGGGTCGTGTTCGACATCGACGACACGGTCACCCGAAACGGCGTTCTTCAGCCGACCGCATATACCGCCATGCACGAATTGGTCCGTGCCGGCTTCGATTTGGTCGCGGTCACGGGGCGGCCCCTGGGATGGACCGATGTCCTTGCGCGACAGTGGCCGGTACGTGTGGCGGTCGGAGAAAATGGCGCCGGTTGGACTTGGGTGGACCGCCATGGCGTGCATGAGGGCTATTTCAGCAGCGAGCCCGAGCGGGCTCGGCAACGAGAGCTCCTGCGAGCGGTGCGTCAGGCGGTGGCAACCGCCATGCCGGGTATGCAGGTGAGCCGAGACGACCGTGCGCGCCGCTGTGATCTCGCATTCGACATCGGCGAATGGGTCTCGCTCCCTCGCGCAGACGTGGACGCTCTGGTGATGATCATCGAGCAAATGGGGTGTCGTGCTTCGGTGTCCACCGTTCACGCCCACGCAGTGCCGGGTTCCTGGGACAAGGCCGAAGGCGTCCGTCGCGCGCTCGAGCAAGTGGTCGAACCTGGTGCCCGCGTCGATCTCGATCGGTGGATCTTCGTAGGGGACAGCGGCAACGACGCGGCTGCCTTCGAGCGCTTTGCTCGTAGCGTCGGGGTTGCCAACGTCCGCGCCCACCTGGACCACCTGCCCGTTGCCCCTCGCTACGTGACCGACGCGGAGCGCGGAGACGGCTTTGCCGAGCTCGCGGCTCACTTGGTTCGTAGCCGTGGCTAGACGCAGCAAGACGACCTCTGACATCGGCTCGGAGGCGCACTACCTCGACGGCCCATACTACGACCAGGCCTACCGTCGCCGGCGACACGACGTGCGCTTTTACACCGAGTTGAGTGTGGAATCCGGCGGGCCTGTGCTGGAGCTCGGAGCCGGCACTGGAAGGGTGGCGCTCTCCATCGCCCAAGCGGGCATCGATGTCGTTGGCATCGAACCCATGAGACCCATGCTGGCTCGGGCGCAGGAACGCCTGGAACGCTTGCCGCGAAAAGCTCGAGCGCGTGTCGAGTTGCGCAGAGGAAACCTGGAACGACTTCGGCTTCGACGAAAGTTTCCCCTGGTGATCGCGCCCTTCAACGTCTGGATGCATCTCTATACGCGGGAGCAGCTCGAGCGCGGATTCGACACCGTGCGCCATCATTTGGAACCCAAAGGCCGGTTCGTATTCGACGTGCTCTTGCCCGATCCGGCGAGCTTGGCCCGAGATCCCTCGAAACGGTATCGTGGCGGCACCGTGACCCACCCTCGCGACGGAGTCCGCTACCGGTACAGCGAATACTTCAGCTATGACCCCATGTCGCAGGTGGAAACCGTCATGATGGATTTCGAACATCCCGACGACGATGCTTCGTCATTTTGCACGCCGCTCAGCCAGCGGCAGCTCTTTCCGGCCGAGCTCGACGCGCTGCTGCGCTACAACGGGTTCGAGATCGAATCGCACACCGCTGACTTCGAAGACCAGCCGATCACGGCCACGACCGAATCGCAGGTCATCGTGGCCCGAATGCGCCGCCCTACTCGCGGAGGAGCACGTCGCAATAGTACTTCACGCGCTTGACCAGCCTGCCGTGCGGTCGATTGTGAATGTCCTTTTTGAGTGCGAGCATGATTCGACGCTGCAGCGTGTAGCTGTTGCGAGGCGGCTTCGGCGCGGGGCCGCCGTCTGCCGCTTGCATGGGAGCCCACAGAGCCTCTGAGGTCCAGCCCCATGCGGCGAGATCGCCAGGATCGATTCGCGCAATCATCTGCTCAGCGAGGGCCCGCTTGGTTGCGTCGTTCGCCAATTCGCCTGCCCATTTGTCGACGCTCTCGGTGACCGGGCGGTTCTGCCGGTCGACGTTGATCGGGTCCCCCATGCCCTTTTTCATGGGGCCGGCGCTTCCGTAGTCGACCGCTTCGGGCTCATGCTCGAGACCGAGGAAAGCAAAGACCCTCTCGAGCTGTGGCTCGGGATCTGCGACGAGCTCCTCGTAAGCGACCCGAAGCAAGGGCACCGGACGATCTCTCAAAAAGGCCGCGATGGCTGGAACGTACCGCTCCAAAATAGGATTGAACTCGTGAGCCTGCTGCCAGCTCCCATTGAAAAAGCTGTTCGCGTAGGAGCTGAAGATGGCCAGAGGGTGTCGGGTCAGCACGACGTACTTGGCGTCGGGATAGAGCCTTCTCAAGAACGGCAGGACCAGAGCATTGGCAGGGGTCTTGTCTAGAAAGAACCTGCGATTGCTCTTCTGAAGCATTCGTCCGTACAACGTGTCCGTGTAGCAACGCAGGGCATCGAGGTAGTCCTGCTCGCCATTGGGCAGGTCTTCGATGAAGGCTTGGATGGCCTCGGCCGCATTGATGTGATCGTACGGTGCCTTGTCGACGTTGTAGTACACGCCCAGATGCGCGATTGGGGTGATCAAATGGGGCTCGGGGTGGGTGAAGATCTGGGAGTGCGCGCCCATCATTCGCTGGAGCAGCGTCGAGCCTGCGCGAGGTGGCGAAATGACGAAGACCAGCGACATGAGGCCCTAGCGGGTAACCGGCTGCTGCGCCGCGAGTTGCCGCAGCACGTACTGGAGGATGCCTCCGTGCACGTAGTATTCGACCTCCTGAGGCGTATCCACGCGCGCCTTGACGGAAAACGTCTTGTCGGTGTCGGTTCGGACGGAAAGAGTCTTTCCCGGTGTCAGGCCATCCGAGATGCCGACCACGGAAAAGGTTTCCTCCCCGGTCAGTCCGAGCGTCTCCCGCGTGCTTCCTGGCTCGAATTCCAACGGCAACACACCCATGCCGATCAGGTTGGACCGATGGATTCGCTCGTAGCTCTCCGCGATCACCGCGCGCACTCCGAGGAGCAACGTACCCTTGGCTGCCCAATCCCGTGACGATCCGGTGCCATACTCTTTTCCAGCGATCACGAGGAGCGGCGTGTCGTCCTGTTGGTATTTCATGGCGGCATCGTAGATGCTCATCTGCTCGCCGGTCGGCAGATAACGGGTAACGCTGCCTTCCGTGCCCGGGGCCAGGTGGTTCCGCAGGCGAATGTTGGCGAAGGTTCCTCGCATCATCACCTCGTGATTGCCGCGCCTGCTGCCGTAGCTGTTGAAGTCACGCGGAGAAACCCCGTGCTCTTGCAGATAACGAGCCGCAGGGCTGTCCAAAGCGATGGAACCGGCAGGAGAAATGTGGTCCGTGGTCACCGAATCGCCTAGCAGGCAGAGTACCCTCGCACCCGTGATGTCCTCGGGCTGCTCCGGCTGACCGGGCTCGACGCCATCGAAGAACGGCGGCAGTCGAACGTAAGTCGATTCCGGATCCCAACGGTATCGGTCGCCCTGCTCGAAGTGCACCTCGCGCCATTGCGGAGGCCCGTCCAGAACGACCGCATAGCGTTCCAAGAATTGCTCCTTTTTCACCGCGTCACGCAAGGTTTCCGTGATCTCTCGATGCGTAGGCCAGATGTCGCGCAGGAACACGTCGTTGCCCGCGTCATCCTGTCCGATGGGATCGGTTTCGAAATCGATGTCCATCGTTCCGGCCAGCGCATACGCCACGACCAGCGGCGGCGAAGCGAGATAGTTGGCTTTGGTGAGCGGATTGACTCTTCCCTCGAAGTTGCGATTGCCGCTCAAGACGGCTGCGACGAGCAAGTCTTCGCTCTTGATCGCCTCGGCGATTTCCGGATCGAGAGGGCCCGAGTTGCCGATACACGTCGTGCACCCGTAGCCGACCAAGTTGAAACGAAGGGTCTCCAAATCGTTCATGAGCCCGGACTTGTCCAGATACTCCGTCACGACCTGCGAGCCCGGAGCGAGACTGGTCTTCACCCACGGTTTGGTACGAAGGCCCTTCGCGACGGCCTTCTTTGCAACCAGCCCGGCCCCAAGCATCACGGACGGGTTCGACGTATTGGTGCAGCTGGTAATCGCGGCGATCACCACGGCGCCGTTTTGAAGCGAAAACGCTTCTTGGCCTCGGCGCACCTCGGTGCTCTTGTCGGGCGCGGCCTCGAAAGCTCCCAACGTGTCGTGCCACGCATCCTTGGCGCGGGTCAGCGCAATTCGATCTTGCGGTCGCTTCGGACCCGCGATCGACGGCACCACATCACCCAAATCGAGCTCCAAAGTGTCGGTGAAACGAGGCTCTGGCGAGCTCTTCGCGTGAAAGAGCCCCTGCTCTTTGAGGACTCGCTCCACGAGCTCCACGTGCGATTCTTCGCGCCCGCTGAATCGGAGATAGGCCAGCGTTTCGGCGTCGACCGGGAAAAACCCCATGGTGGCTCCGTACTCAGGAGCCATGTTGGCGATGGTGGCACGATCGGGAAGCGCGAGGCTTTCCATCCCTTCCCCGTAGAACTCGACGAACTTGCCCACCACGCCCTTCTTGCGAAGCATTTGGGTGACGGTGAGCACGGCGTCCGTGGCAGTCGCGCCTTCTCGAAGCTTGCCAGTGAGCTTGAAGCCGACGACCTGCGGCAAGAGCATGCTGATCGGCTGACCCAACATGGCCGCCTCCGCCTCGATGCCGCCCACACCCCAACCGAGCACGCCGAGCCCATTGATCATGGTGGTATGGGAATCGGTGCCCACCAGACTGTCCGGATAGGCCACCGTCTGACCATCCTCGTCCCGGGTGAACACCACGCGTGCCAAATACTCGAGGTTGACCTGGTGCACGATCCCCGTGCCGGGTGGTACGACGCGCATGTTTCGAAAGGCGCTCTGGCCCCACTTGAGGAATTGGTAGCGCTCGAGGTTGCGCTCGAACTCTCTCTTCACGTTCTCTTCGAACGAACGGAGCAATCCATATGAATCGACCTGCACCGAGTGATCGATCACGAGATCGGCAGGCTGCAGAGGATTGATGCGGCTCGGATCGCCGCCCATCTTTGCAAACTGATCGCGCATGGCGGCGAGGTCGACGACGGCGGGGACCCCAGTGAAATCCTGCAGCAGCACTCGGGCCGGGCGAAATGCGATTTCCACCTCGGGCCGGGCCGTCGGATCCCAGCTAGCCACCGCCTCGATGTCTTGTCGGGTGACGGTTTTGTCATCCTCAAAACGCAACAAGTTCTCTAGAAGAACACGGATGGAATAGGGCAGCGTATGGATGCCCTGAAAGCCTGCTCGGGTCAGCGCGTCCAGGCGGTGAATCGCGATTTCGCGGTCTCCCACCGGAATCGTGACGCGGCTCTTGAAAGAGTCCTTGGATGCCATGAAACAGTGCCTACCACGGGCAGTCTGGCGCGTCAGCCCGGTCCTCCGCTATTGTTAAATCGCTGCGTGACAAGCGCCTACAGAAGCGCTACATGGAGCAGCCGTCGGGCGCCGTAGCCAAGTGGTAAGGCAGAGGTTTGCAAAACCTCCATTCACCGGTTCGAATCCGGTCGGCGCCTCCAGGAAAATCAAGGGTAAACGCATCGCCCTAACCCAGACAGAAAAGCCGCGGGGTACCAGGCGGGGTAACGTAGCAAAACAAACGGCCCCAGGACTTACCCAGAGCCGTCGTCGTGTGTCGCTGTTGTCGGAGCTTAGAGACTCGCCAACGGCTGCACCTCAAACGCACCCAGGTCGCACAATGGTGCCGCCCGATCGTGATTGGTCGTCGGCTTCGCCGTCAGCGCCTTCTAAGAGTGTACGTAACCGGCGGGTCAGCTGGATCGATGAGCGTCAGCGTCGTCCCCGAAACGCTCCATGTGACGACCCAGAGGTCGGGCGGATCGGTCGGTTCTAGGTCCTCGGTACCGGTCCCCTGCCACAAGTACGTCATAGTCAGGGTGTCGCCGACGGTAGACCAAGTGCCTTCGCCCCGGCCAGGCGGATCGTTCCCATACGCCTCTTCAACGAGAACGAAGGTCTCGTTGCCGTTGAAGGTGAACGTGCCTTCCGCGCAAACCCACACGCCGGGAATGATCACGATTTCTCCTGGACAGTCCGTAGTCATTTCACGGACCTCCATCGACTCGAACTGCCACGTTCCTTCGAGGCCATCCGTTCCGGCTGCCTCGCTGCACCCAAGCA
>JASFKY010000187.1:0-7193 GCA_050118395.1 Myxococcales bacterium
TGCCGATGGACAGCATCGAGGATGCCTCCCTCGTCGTCGAGACGCAGCGCCGCTATTTGAACTACGCCTTGAGCGTCATCACCTCCCGCGCGCTACCCGACGTGCGGGACGGCCTCAAGCCGGTGCAGCGGCGCATTCTGTATACGATGTTCCACGAGCTGCGCCTTCGGAGCGACACCAAGCACCGCAAGTCGGCGGCTATCGTCGGCGACGTCATGGGCAAATTTCACCCTCACGGCGATACCGCCATCTACGACGCCCTGGTCCGAATGGCGCAGCCGTTTACGATGCGGCAGCCGCTGGTGGACGGGCGCGGCAACTTCGGCTCGCCTGACGGCGACTCGGCGGCCGCCATGCGGTACACCGAGGCCCGGCTGCAACGCCTCGCCGACGAGCTCCTGGTCGAGCTCGCGAAAAAGACCGTGGCGTTCCGGCCCAACTACGACGGCCGCCTCTTCGAGCCGGTCGTGCTGCCGGCGCGGTTCCCGAACCTTCTGGTGAATGGCTCGCAGGGCATTGCAGTTGGGATGGCAACCTCGATTCCACCTCACAATTTGTCGGAGGTGATTCGGGCCTGCGTCGCGCTGATCGATGGCGACCTCACCACCAAACAGCTCTTGGGCCACGTCAAGGGGCCCGACTTCCCTACGGGCGGGGAGCTGATCAGCAGCAAGCAAGAGCTTGCCGCCGCCTATGAGCATGGTCACGGCTCGCTCAAGCTTCGTGGCGAGTGGAAGACCGAAAGCACTCGCGGCGGCAATCCGATGATCGTGATTCACTCGATCCCCTATTCGATCGAGCGGCGCGCCGTCGTCGAGAAGATCGCCGAGGTGATCATCGCCAAGAAGCTGCCGGGCCTGCTCGATGTCCGCGACGAGAGCACCGACGACTGCCGCGTCGTGTGCGAGATCAAAAAGGACGCCGATCCGCAGCTGATCATGGCGTACCTCTACAAACACACCCCGCTTCAAACGAACGTGCAGGTGAACCTCACCTGCCTCGTCCCCACGGCCAACCCCGAAGTCGCGGCGCCCCAGCGGATCGGCCTGAAGGCCATTCTTCGACACTTCCTCGACTTCCGAATGGAGGTGGTGACCAAACGGCTCGAGTTCGAGCTCGACCAGCTCCTCAAGCGAATTCACATCCTCGAGGGCTTCGTCATCATCTTCGATGCGCTCGACGAGGCGATTCGCATCATTCGCGCCTCCGAGGGCAAGCAGGATGCCGCCGAGAAGCTGATGAAGCGGTTCAAGCTCGACGAGCTGCAGGCCGACGCCATCCTCGAGCTCAAGCTCTACCGGCTCGCAAAGCTCCAAATGTTGGAAATTCGCCGCGAGCTCGAAGAAAAACAAAAGGAAGCGCGGCGCGTGCAAAAGCTCCTCAAGAGCCCCGCGGCCCGCTGGAAGCTCATCCGGGCCGAGCTTCAAGAGCTTGCTTCGACCTATCCGGACCCACGCAGGACGCGCATCACGTCCAAGCTCGACGAGCCCGAGTTCGACGAGGAAGCGTTCATCGTCGAAGAAGACGCCATGGTCGTCGTCACCGAGCAGGGCTGGGTCAAGCGTCAGCAAAGCGTCAAAGACGTGGCGTCGACACGGGTGCGCAAAGGTGACCGGGTGCTGGCGGTGTTGGCGGGCTCGACCAAGAGCAGCGTGGCGTTCTTCAGCAGTCAGGGTGTGTGTTACGTGACGCGCATCGTCGACATCCCGGCTACCACGGGCCACGGCACGCCGCTTCAGACCATGTTCAAGCTCGGTGACGGCGAGCGCATCGTGGGTGCGCTCGGCTTCGACCCGCGCTTCCTCGAAGTGCCCCCGCCCGAGGAAGGTGCCGAAGAGCCCGATCCACCCTACGCCGTCGCCGTGACCAAGCTCGGCTTGGCTTTGCGCTTTTCATTGCGAGGCCACCGAGAGCCGTCCACTCGGGCGGGGCGCAAGTTCACCCGACCCAAGACAGGCGACGAGGTGATCTACGTGGCGCCCGTGGACGAGGAGGACTGCATCGCGTGCGTCACCCGGCAGCGCCGCGTCTTGATCTGCGAGGCCGAGGAGGTGTCGCTGTTGGCCGGCGCGGGTCGGGGGGTCATGCTGATCAAGCTACAAAAGGGCGACGAAGTCGTGGGGGCGCGCGTGCTTTATTACGAGGACGACGTGCTCATCGCGCAACGCGAGGGCGGTAGCGAGTACCGAATCACGCTCAACAAGTACGACGTCGTGTCGCGCGGTGGAAAAGGCTTTCAGCTCTTCACCCGCGGCACCGTCGAGGGCGAAGTCTACCAAGAGCCAGAGATTCCCGTGTTTCCGGAGGAGTAGTGGCGTACACCGCCAAAGACATCGACGTTCTCGAAGGCTTGGAGCCCGTCCGCAAACGGCCCGCCATGTACATCGGGGGGACCGATGCGCATGGCTACCACCATTTGCTCTGGGAAATCGTCGACAACTCCGTCGACGAGGCGATCAACGGGCATGCGTCTCGCATCGAGGTCGTGCTCGACAAGGACCACCGTGGCGCGACGGTGAGTGACAACGGCCGTGGCATTCCGGTCGATACCCATCCCAAGTTCAAGAAGTCCGCTCTCGAGCTCATCCTCACGACGCTCCACGCCGGCGGCAAGTTCGAGGGGAAGAACTACCAAGTGGCCGGCGGGCTCCACGGCGTCGGGGCCTCGGTGGTCAATGCGCTTTCCTCGGAGCTGACTGCGACGGTGTGGCGCGGCGGCAAGAGCTTCGAGCAGAGCTATTGTCGCGGCAAGGCCACCGGCAAGCTCAAACGGGGCGGCAAGACCAGCAAGCGGGGCACGCAGATTCATTTTCGACCCGACCCCGACATCTTCGGAAAACGCCAGGAGTTCGACGCGGCCCGGGTGGCCGAGCGGCTCGAGGCCAAGACGTATCTTCACCGTGGTCTCAAGATCATCTTCGTCGACGACAAGACCAAGGAGCGCCAAGAGTTCGAGCACCCTGGCGGCATCGTCGACTTCCTCGACAAGCTGGTGCGCGAGCGGGGCAAGCCCTCGGCGCACAAGGAGCCGTTCACGATCGAGCACGACGACGATCCGCGCTTCGAGGTGGCACTGCGCTGGACCGAGGCGACCGACGAGGTCATTCGCTCGTATGCGAACGGGATTCCCACCCCTTCGGGCGGCACGCACGAAAATGGCTTCAAGCAGGGGCTGGCCAAAGCGATTCGCAATCACATGGAGACGCAAAAGCTCACGCCGAAGGGCGTGAAGGTCACCGCGGACGACATCCGGGAAGGATTGGTCGCGTTGGTGAGCGTCTACGTGGCCGAGCCGCAGTTCCAAGGCCAGACCAAGGATCGGCTCAACAACCCGGAGGTCACCGCGCAAATCGAAAGCTCGGTTCGCACCGCGTTCGAGCAGTGGCTGCTGAACAACCAAACCGCCGCCGAGTCGATCGTGGCGCGGGTGATCATCTCGGCGCGCGCGCGGGCGGCGAGCCGGGCGGCGAGTCAGCAGGTCTCCCGCAAGACCGCCGTCAGCCACCGGCTCAATTTGCCGGGCAAGCTCGCCGATTGCTCGAGCACGAACCCGGACGAAAGCGAGCTGTTTCTGGTCGAAGGCGACAGCGCTGGCGGCAACGCAAAGCAGGGGAGGGACCGAAAGACGCAGGCCATCTTGCCGCTTCGTGGCAAGGTGCTCAACGCCGAACGCGCGTCCCAGTCACAAATCCTCGGCAACCGCGAGCTTCAAGACATCGTGAGCGCACTCGGCTGCGGTATTGGCAAGGACTTCGACATTTCGAAGCTGCGCTACGGCCGGGTGTTCTTGCTGATGGATGCGGACAGCGACGGCCACCACATCGCGACGCTGTTGCTCACCTTCTTCTACCGCATGTTGCCAGCATTGATTCGCGAGGGGCATGTCTTTTTGGCGCAGCCACCTCTTTACCGAATCGACATCGGCAAAGAGGTGCATTGGGCGCTCGACGACCAAGAGCGTGATCGGATCATCGCCGCCGCGCCCAAAAACGCCAAGGTCGAAATCAGCCGATTCAAGGGGCTCGGCGAAATGACAGCCGACGAGCTCCGCGAGACTACGCTCGACAAATCGAGACGGCGCGCGCTGCGTGTCACGATCGATGGGGAGCTCGAAGCGGATCGCGTGCTGAGCGAGCTCATGGGCAAGGACCCCGCCGCCCGCTTCGATTTCATCATGGAGCAGGCGCCGCAAGCCGAGGCGGTCGAGCTCGACGTTTGATGCTTCGGCATCGCGGGTCCGCTTTTTTGACTGGGCCGCCCCGTTCTGATTGAAGTGCTTCAGGAAGCACTTCGATAACTCGGGGAGTGGGAATGCAGTCGACATGTCACGTTTGCGAGAGGCGCTTCGAGGCGCGCTTTCGCTATCAGGTTCGCGAAGAAAACGGCCAATACGTGTACGTGTGCTCGACGGCTTGTCAGCAACGCCTGCTGCTTGGAGCCGATGGAGTGCATGCATGTGACACCTGCGGCGCGACCTTCGAGATCGAGTTTCCTTACCAGATGAGCGTGCAGGACGGACGACGCGAGTACTTTTGCTCGACTGCTTGCCAGGAGCGTGGCCAACAGCGGCATAGCCAGTTGGGAACGGTGCGCACGGCTCCCAAACGCATCGCGGTGTTCAATCACAAAGGCGGCACCGGCAAGACGACGACCGCGATCAATTTGGCGGCGGGCATCGCGGAGATGGGGCGCCGCGTGCTTCTCATCGACGCCGATGGGCAAGGCAACGTCGGAGCCTCGCTCGGGATCGCGGGGCAACGCTCGCTCTACCACGTGCTGGTGAACGGAGTGCAGGCCTGCGAGGTGGCGGTGCCGGTTCGCAAGGGGCTCGACGTCCTCACCTCCAACGAAACGCTTGCCGCGGCAGAGCTCTTCTTGGCGGAGCGGCCCAATCGCGACCGGATCATGCGGGAGCGGCTCGGGGACGCATGCCGTGACTACGATACGGTCGTCATCGACTGCGCTCCTGCGCTGTCATTGATGAACCAAAATGCAATGGTGTACGCCGACAGTGTCGTAGTTCCAGTGGCGTGCGACTATCTTTCGCTGGTGGGGGTCAAGCAGGTCTTACGCACGATTCGGCATGTTCGGGATCTCCTCCGGCACGACGTTCAGCTGCTCGGCGTCTTGCCGACTTTTTTCGACGTGCGGACACGGATTTGCCGCGAGGCCATCTTGACGCTGCGCCAACACTTCGAGTCACGGTGCTACGATCCCATTCGCATCAACACCAAGCTCCGTGAAGCGCCGAGCGCCAAACAAACCATTTTCGAGTATGCGCCCACCAGTCACGGCGCCGAAGACTACATGCGGCTAGTGCAGCGGGTCGTGGCTGTGGCGCCTGCCGAACGAGGACGGCAACCATCCATTTCGCTTTCGGCCGCATCGTAGTGGGGGGGACATGAAGAGACGAGATGCAGCGGGAGTCGATGGGGTCTTCGATGAGGACGAGGTCAGCGCGGTTCTGCGTGACACCTTTTACGGTGGAAAGCGCGGCAAGCGCAGCCGTGCCAAGGCGAAGAAGAAGCCAGACCACTACGACGTCATTTGCATTTCGCTCTACACCGAAGATCTCGCCCGGCTGGACAAAATGGTGGCCAAGCTGAAGAAGCGCGGCCATCGTAGAATCAGCCGCAGCGCGCTCATCCGGTTTGCTCTCGATCACGTCGACCTCGACGAGTTTCCGCGAGCCTACTAGCGTGACGTCACCGGGGCGCTATACTCGGCGCCAATTTTCAGGTTCCTTGGGAGGTTCCGGTGACTGACAGCATCCTACGGGAGGCACTCACCTTCGACGACGTGTTGCTCCTGCCGGGGTACGCCGATTTTATGCCCGCCAACGCGGACGTTTCGACTCGCTTCACCCGCGAGATCGAGCTTCGCATTCCGTTCGTGTCGAGCGCGATGGACACCGTGACCGAATGGCGAACGGCCGTGACCATGGCTCGCGAGGGCGGAATCGGCTTTTTGCACAAGAACATGAGCCCCGACCTGCAGGCCCTCGAGGTCACCAAGGTCAAGCGCGCCGAGACGGGCATGATTGTGGACCCGGTCACGGTGGGGCCTGGCGAATCGCTTCACGATGCCCTGGAGCTGATGCGGCAACACGAGATCTCGGGCCTTCCGGTCGTGGAGGGCAACAAGCCGGTGGGCATCCTGACCAGCCGCGACATTCGGTTCGAACAGAACCTCAATCAAAAAGTCGCGCAGCTCATGACGAAAGAGCTGGTGACCGTGCCGCCGGGTGTCGAGCAGGCCAAGGCGCGGGAGCTCCTTCACAAGCACCGGATCGAGAAGCTCCTGGTCGTGGGCGATGACGGCGAGCTGGTCGGGCTCATCACCATCAAAGACTTGATGCAGGCCGATCGGTATCCGGATGCGATTAAAGATTCTCTGGGGCGACTTTGCGTAGGCGCGGCTCTGGGGGTCGGTCCCGACCGAGAGAAGCGGGCCGATGCGCTGGTCCGTGCTGGCATCGACGTACTGGTCATCGACACCGCCCACGGTCACACCAAAGGCGTGATCGATGCGGTGCGGGACACGAAATCCACGTATCCGGACGTGCAAGTGGTGGCCGGCAACGTGGCGACCGCGGAGGGGACCAAGGCGTTGATCGATGCCGGTGCCGATGCGGTCAAAGTCGGCATGGGCCCTGGTTCCATCTGCACCACGCGCGTGGTCGCCGGGATTGGCGTGCCCCAAGTCACGGCGGTGATGGAGTGTTCCCGAGTGGCCCGCGAGCATGGCGTTCCCATCATCGCCGACGGCGGCGTGAAGTACTCCGGTGACGGGGTGAAGGCGATCGCAGCCGGAGCCGACAGCGTGATGATCGGCTCGCTTTTTGCGGGCACGGACGAGGCGCCCGGCGAGCTCGTTCTCTACCAAGGTCGGACCTACAAGGCTTATCGGGGCATGGGTTCTCTCGGCGCGATGCGACAGGGCTCTTCGGACCGTTATGCTCAGTCTGACGTGTCGGACGTGGGCAAGCTGGTGCCCGAAGGGATCGAAGGCCGAGTCCCCTATCGTGGGCCGCTATCGACCGTCGTCTATCAGCTCGTTGGAGGGTTGCGCGCCGGCATGGGGTACACGGGCTGCCCGTCGGTTCCTGCGTTGCAGAAGAATGCGAAGTTCGTGCGCATCAGCGCTGCGGGGCTCCAGGAAAGCCACGTTCACGACGTGATGGTCACGAAGGA
>JASFKY010000188.1:0-7169 GCA_050118395.1 Myxococcales bacterium
AAACCAGTGCAGCTCGTTTGCTTCCTCTCTCCAGAATTCATCTCTTTGAGAAAGGCTTCTTTCGTAAAGATGTTGGTATTCTCGGAGGTCTGTGATGCGTCGTCGGGTTTCTAGAGAAGGTTGTTTGAGTGTCATCGGCACACCTTACACCTTGTTGCGCTTGTCTTGGACGCAAGACTTGTACCAAGCGGCGATCCGCGTAACGACTCGTCATCTCGCTCTAACGCGCCGCGGCAAGCGTTACGATTCGTAGCACGGCGCTACGGTTCGAAACGGAATCGAAACGGGCCGCGCGTTACTCCGGCGGACGGGATTCGCGTCGGGGAATACCCATGCGCTGCCGGCGCTCCCACAAGGTCTTGCGGCTGATCCCGAGCCGCTTGGCCAGCTCGGTTTCGCTGAGCTCGTGCTGATGCGACAGCACGAACCGCCTTAGGTATCCTTCGAGCGACGTGTCTTCGCTCGTGTTGCCGCTGACGCCATTGCCGTGAGAGCCGTTCGACATGGGAAGACCGAGCAGCTCTTCGGTAATCGGTCCGGATTCGTGTAGGATGACCGCACGTTCGACCGCGTGCTGAAGCTCGCGAACGTTGCCCGGCCATTTGTGCTTTTTCAGCGCGTCAATGGCACCCTCGTCGAGCTCCAGCGGGGGACGCCCGAGCTTGTCGGTGGCCCGCGCGATGAAGACTTCGGCGAGCGCGAGGATGTCGTCTCCACGTTCGCACAACGGTGGCAGCTTGATTTCCACCACGTTGAGCCGAAAGAATAGATCAGCCCGAAATTCGCCGCGTTCCACGAGGGTCGGGAGGTCCCGGTGGGTGGCCGCCACGAGGCGAATGTCCACGGACTCGGCCTTGCGAGCGCCTACCCGGCGCACCTCGCGCTGCTGGAGCATTCGCAGCAGACGTGCCTGCGCGGCCTGCGTGAGCTCCCCGATTTCGTCGAGGAAGAGCGTCCCTCCATCGGCGGTATGAACCAATCCGTCTTTGCGGGTGACGGCCCCGGTGAACGCCCCCTTTTCGTGCCCGAACAGCTCCGATTCCAAAAGCGTTTCGGGGATCGACGCGCAGTTGACGGGCACGAAAGCGCCCGACCGATCGCTTTGCCGGTGGACTGCCCGCGCGATGAGCTCCTTGCCGGTTCCGGACTCTCCGAGGATGAGAACGGTCGCTTCGGTGGGAGCTACCTTGCGCGCCCGCCGGAGCGCTTCCTGCATGGGGCTCGACTCCAAAGCGACGATTTCTTGATCGCCGTCGCCGTCGTTGCAACCTCGCTTGCCTAGCGCACGGTGACGAAGGACGCGCTCGACGGCTTTGCTCAGCGCTTCTGGCTCGAAGGGCTTCGAGAGATAGTCGGCCGCGCCCCGTCTCATGGCATCGACGGCGGCATTCACCGTGCCGTAAGCCGTCATGACGATGACCGGCACCTCACCAGCCCGTTCGATCAAAACGTCGCCGGCTTCACCGGCAAGCCGCACGTCGGTAATGACCAAGTCGAAGGTCTCGGGACGAACGGCCTCGGCTTCGCGGACGCTGCACACGTCAGTGACCCCGTGGCGCTCCCTCGTCAGGATGCGCTTGATCTCGGCCCGGATGACCCTCTCGTCCTCCACCAACAGAATCTTGGCCACCGCTGATTAGTATCAAAGGAGCCTAGCTTTCATCAATCCCTCAGTTTTCGTGGGCTTGCAGCGTGATTGTGAAGCGGCTTCCTCCGACCTCGCGGGGCTCGTAGGTGAGCGTTCCGCCGAAACGTTCGATGATTTGCCGCGAAATGGAAAGCCCCAATCCCGTACCCTGCATGTCCGATTTCGTGGTGAAAAATGGCTCGAATACACGTTCGCATAGCTCTGCGGGGATGCCTGGGCCTTCGTCGTCGACGTCGATTCGCACTTGGCCGTTCCCTGTACGGGTGCGCACGTACACCGTGGCTCCGGGCGCGCAGGCCTGCCGAGCGTTGTTCAACAAGTTCACGACCACTTGGGTCAACCCATCGGGGTTAGCCAGGGCGGAAGCATCGGCGCCGAGGTCCAAGTCGATGTGGCATCCTTCGGTTTCAAGGTTCGCGAGCTTGGCTGCGGCGCGCACGACGTCAGCCACTGGAATCATTTGAAGCTCCACCGGCGCTTCATCGCGTCGGCTGAAGGTCAAGAGGCTCTGCACGATGCCGTGAATTCGCTGCGCCTCGTCGACGATGATAGCCAGGCGTTGAGCCGCGTCCTCCGCGGCTGGGTCCGCAGCGAGGTTCTTGGCGACCATCAAGATGCCCGTGAGAGGGTTTCCGACCTCGTGCGCCACACCGGACGCCAGGGTTCCTATCGAGGAGAGTCGATCTTTGTGTGCGACGTGTCGTTCGAGCTGGCGCAGGGCGGTGATGTCCTCCACGACGAACACATGGCCCTCCTCAGCCTCCCCGGAGACCGTAGCCGTCTGCGCCCGAAGCTCGATCTTGTTCCCGCGCAAGTCGTACTCGCGCTCGACCAAAGTACCGCTTGGTTGACCGGCGAGCTCGTCGAAAAGAGAGCGCCAGGGGTTTGGAACGTCCCCGAGTGGATGTCCGCAGATGTCGTCCTCGTGCAGCCCGGAAATCCGTGCGAGCCGAGCATTCCAGATCACGACCTCGCCATGAGCATCGACCGTACACACGCCAACGGGTAGCTCGGACATGAGCTGCGACAGATAGCGCCGCGCAGCGTGGGCCGGAGAGGTGCGCTGAGACGTATCGTGATCGAGCAGATCGAGCTCCCGAAACGCGCGCAACCGCTCGGCTAAGGCGTCCGCACGAACCGGGCGCCCCCCATGCACGTATGTGCGGGCAGCCAGAGGGCCAATTCTCTCACTCAAGCGGCCTTCGAGCTCGTTCATGAGCTTGAACAACTCGGGCCTGTCGCGTGGCGGCCAGTTCGTGTCAGCGGCCGCGGCGGCCTCGTAGATCTCTCGTATGGCCGTCTGTTTTCCAACATACGACGTCAACCGCTCTTGAAGGGCCTCGGCCGAGTCGGGCACCTGAAGGATCCTGGTCACGCGGGGTTCTCGACAAGCTTCCGCCGCGTTGCGCTCCTCGGGCGAACGTGTGGTGAGAAGTGAAACGCCCATGAATACGAAAGCGTGTGCGGTCAGGCTGATCCAGATGACCGGTCCTCTGGCCGTCGGATCCTCGAAGCCAAACAACCCGTAAAGGCGGGAGACGCCGACCTCGAAACCGAGAAGGGGCATGGCCGTCAGCACTGCCCACGCCGTCGCGCCGACGACCAATCCTACCAGAACACCCGCCCGCGATGCTCGTCGCCAGAACAACGTGCCAATCACACCTGGCAATAGATGTGCGACCGCCACGAAGGACGCTAGACCCAGGTCGACCAGGCCGTGGGACCGAGGAAGCGCAAAATGCAGGAGGAGGCCTGCGATAACCACGCCAATGATGGTCATGCGCCGAAAGACTGCCCACCGCGTGAGGAGCGATTCCGGGGTGGGGCCGAATCGAGGGACCAAGTAATTTCCAACCATCCCGCTCAAAGCGACCGATGACACGAGGATCATCGCGCTCGCGGCGGAGACCGCCCCGAGAAATGCGATCGTCTGCAGAGTCGGAGAATTTTGGACCGCGACTAGCACGTAGACATCGGGTCGGACATCGGGCATCGCAAGCTCGCGCCCAGCCCAGTACAGAATCGGAACGGGAAGATTGATGGTGAATAGGTATAGCGGCAAAGCCCAGCGGGCAGTCTCCAAGCTGCGTGGACCGGGGCGCTGCACGAAAGCCACGAAGAACTGACGAGGCAGCAGAAAAGCGGCGCAAAACGTCACGAAGATCAGTGCAAGCCAGGAGTCATCGGCGTCTCTCATCACGGGCGCCGTCATGGCCTCCACCAACTCGGGACGTTCTCGAAGATAGTTGCTCAAGCCACGGAAGCCTTCGAATGTCGTGATCAGCGCAGCCCCGCCGACCACGAGCAATGCAACCAGCTTGAAGACGCTTTCGAATGCCAATGTCGCGATCAAGCCGGGGCGGTGGGCGCGGCCGTCGGCGTAGCGGACGCCGAGCGCCAATGCGAAGGCGCTGAGCAAAATTGCATAGACGTATCCGATCTCTTCGGTGGCTTCTTGGTGTGACAAGATTGCGGCGCCGTCAGACACCGCCCGAAGCTGCAGCGCGATGTATGGCAGCAGTCCCGCCACCATGAAGACGGAAACTGCGGCGCCCACGGTGCGACTCTGGTAACGGAATGCGAAAACATCCGCGATGCTTCCAAGGCGATAGCGGTCGACCAGGTCTGCGATTGGCTTCCATAAAAAGGGAATTGCGATGCAAGAGACGGTGACGCCAAAGTAGATGGCCAGAAAGTCGTAGCCTTCGGTCGCGGCGAACCCGACGCTTCCAAAGAGGGTCCAAGTCGTAGCGTAGACGCCGAGCGCGAGCGCGTAGCTGAAACGGTTGCGCCCTAGCCAACCCCACTTCGGAGACCGTTCGACGAGCTCGGAGCCTCCAATGTAGAAGACCAAGAGTGCTGTGGACAGACAGAATAGGACGAGCTGATCAGGCGGCATGATCGGTGCGATGCAGCGATACGATGACGGCGATCATCGCGAGCCAGAACGCAAAGGGAGACCACCAGGTGTGAAACCAAAGAGCACGCGCAGGTGTAGCGATGAGGACGACGGCCACTACGAAAAGCACGAGCGCGCGCTCTCTGTCGGTGCTCATTTACGCGTACCCAATGGCCTGCAGGCGGCCGCTGATCTCCTCCAAAATGCCGGGATCATCGATCGTAGCGGGCATTTTCCACGGATTCCGGTCGGCGATTTTCTTCATGGTGCCTCGAAGAATCTTCCCCGAGCGAGTCTTGGGAAGACGTTGCACGACGATAGCGGTCTTGAACGAAGCAACGGCGCCGATTTCATCGCGCACCATCTGGATCACCTCCGAGACGATGTCGTGATGCGGGCGGTCTACTCCGGCGTTGAGCACCAGGAAGCCGAGAGGAACCTCCCCCTTGAGCTCGTCGGCCACGCCGATCACTGCACACTCGGCGACATCCGGATGCGAGGCGACCACTTCTTCCATGCCGCCCGTCGACAACCGATGCCCGGCCACGTTGATGATGTCGTCGGTACGCGACATCACGTACACGTACCCGTCCTCGTCGATGTAGCCCGCGTCCGCGGTCTTGTAGAATCCCGGGAACTCCTTCAAATATGAGCTCACGAAGCGTTCGTCATCGTGCCAAAGCGTGGGAAGGCTGCCTGGCGGCAGGGGGAGCTTGATGACCAATGCGCCGATCTTTCCCGCATCGAGCTCACGACAGGCCGGGTCGACGACGCGAACGTCCCAGCCGGGAACCGCCACGGTAGGAGACCCATGCTTCACTGGAAGCTGCTCGATCCCGAGGCAGTTGGCGCATATGGCCCATCCCGTTTCCGTCTGCCACCAATGGTCGATGACCGGTACGCCGAGCTTTTGCTCCGCCCATTTCAGCGTATCGGGGTCGGAGCGTTCTCCCGCCAAAAAAAGCGAGCGCAACGTGCCGAGATCGTAGCCCGCCAGCAACGAACCGGTCGGGTCCTCCTTTTTGATCGCTCGGAACGCCGTCGGCGCCGTGAAAAGGCAATTGACGCCGTGCTCCGCGATGACGCGCCAGAAAGCGCCCGCGTCGGGCGTTCCCACGGGCTTCCCCTCGTATAGAATCGTGGTGTTTCCATTGAGCAACGGCCCGTAGACGATGTACGAGTGCCCCACGACCCAGCCCACGTCGGAAGCAGCCCAATAGACTTCACCGGGCTGGATGCCGTACACGTTTTGCATCGACCAACGGAGCGCCACCGCGTGACCGCCGTTGTCGCGGACGACCCCCTTCGGAACCCCCGTGGTTCCGGAGGTGTAGAGGATGTACAAGGGGTCGGTCGCCAACACGGGGACGCAGTCGCGGGGTTTGGCGGAGGCAACCGCGTCTTGCCAAGAAATGTCGCGCCCCTCGGTGAGCTCGCACTCGCAGCTCTCCCGCTGGCGTATGATGCACTTGCTCGGTTTGTGCTCGCTGAGCTTGATAGCCTGGTCGAGCAGTGGCTTGTACTCGATCACCCGCATTCCCTCGATGCCGCAGGATGCCGAGACGATGATCTTCGGCTCCGCATCGTCGATGCGGGTTGCCAGCTCTTGTGGAGCGAATCCGCCGAAGACGACGGAATGCACGGCGCCGAGCCTCGCGCAGGCGAGCATGGCGATGACCCCCTCTGGAATCATCGGCATGTAGATGAGCACGCGGTCACCCTTGGCGACGCCCTGCGCCGCGAGGGCACCTGCAAAGAGAGCCACTTCCGCGCGCAGCTGGCGGTACGTGTAGGTGCGCCTGGTGTGCGTCACGGCGCTGTCGTAGATGAGCGCGGCTTGATTGCCGCGCTTTTCCACGTGCCGGTCCAACGCGTTGTAACAAGTGTTGAGTTGGGCTCCCTCGAACCAACGGTAGAAGGGGGGGTTGGAATCATCGAGGACGCGGTCCCACCGAGTGATCCAATCGATTCCTTCGGCCGCTTCTCCCCAGAATCCCTCCGGGTCCTCGAGGGAACGACGTCGCATTTCGAGCACCGACATGTTCTTTTCCTCCGGCGCGTGAGAATACAGAAGCGGCCGCTCAAACGCGAGCATCATCGAACGGATTGCGTCTCAGGCCTTGATCTTCAAGGATGGCGCCTGAGATGTCGTCCGATTCCATGATTCTGACGGTAGCCAGCCGCCTCGGCCGACATCCGCCTTTCGATCGCCTCGACCTGGAGCTCCTGCGGCGCATCGCGAGCCAGGTTCGAATCCGTTACCTCGAACGCGACGAGATCGTCTTCGAGCAAGGGCAGTCCGCCAAGCCCGAGTTCTACATCGTCGTGAAGGGTGAGGTCGCGGTCAGTCAGCGGGTCGATGGCGAGACCGTCCTCATCGACGTTTGCGACGATGGTGACATCTTCGGAGTACGGGCGCTCTTGGCCGAGCGAAGCTACGCCGCCCGCACCCAGGCCAAAGACGACACACTCCTCTACGTCCTCTCCAAGGAGATACTCGAAGAGTTGATGAGGGACGAGCCACGGGTGACGATGTTCTTTGCGGCCGGGTTTGCCGCGGACCTCCCCATCCGTCTAGATGCCAACCGGCTCGAAGCCGTGCGGGCCGCCCGCCTCCACGAA
>JASFKY010000189.1:0-7129 GCA_050118395.1 Myxococcales bacterium
TATCGGTTCCCCACAGGATGGCTCCGGTTTGGGCGTCGTAGGCGTAGAGGTTGGCTTCGGATCCGAGGAGGTCGGTGCGGGGTGTCCCCAGGTAGACGGTGCCGTTGTCGACCACAGGGGTGGAGTGGATCGGCCCACCGGTGTTGGTGACCCAGAGGATGGTTGCCGTTGCCGCCAATGCCGATGCGGCCACCACCAACACCAGCACGGCACCAGCCGACATGCCCAGACCCAATTTGTGTTTCATCAGTCCTCCCAGGCTTCGATGTCAAAGCTACCAGCAAACGACGTCGCGAGGATAGCGAATTCAAAGAGGCTGTCAGCGGCGCGCGCCAGGCGAGATAACATTCAGTACCGCGAAATTCGGCTGTAAGCCAAGCCCACCTTCAATCTGTTCGATCAGCTCTTTCGATGAAAGTGGAAAATCGGTTCCAACTTGGCGTACTTGGGGTCATCACCATCAGAAGGCCCGGCTTCGGCCGGGCTTTTTCATGACTCGGCTACCTGTCTCAGCATAGACAGTCCAGCGATCGCAGCGCTCTACGAACGGTGCATCGAACGCATCATCGCCGAAGACTTCGGCTGCGCATGATCTTCCGTCGACATTAGCGCACGAGCGTAGCCGTCCAAATGCTTTCGTACGAGTAACCGAGTTGGTGCGTCGTCCTTCGCAAGGCTTCAGCATCGGGCGCTTCGAAGACACATATCATCCGCTTCCTATCGGGTGTCAGGTAGCTGACGACATGCCGAACGGCATGCGCGTCGAGGCACCATGCGTTTCTCCGTTGGGCTTCATTGTATCGATCAAGATCGAACGATCCGTTTTCGAACCGATGTTCGAGAATGACTGTTGCCGTCGCGGTCCTTTCCGCCAAGGCGATGCCACGAAGTATACCCCGTTCCGGAGAAAACCCCCGCAACCTGGTTCCAACTCCGCGTTGCTGGGGTCACCCCGTATCCGAGCTCGAGTAGCGAACCCCCTTTCGCCGACTCGGGTTCTACGAGCGCGTCGCGTATGGAGCCGTAAGCGTCGTAGCCAACACGACCGCCCTCCAGGCTCTCCTCTCCGATCGTGGCCACCGCCCGGAGCGTGCGGTCCACCGCCGGGTCCGCCGCATCTGGATCGCCGAGCAGCTCGTCCAGGGTTTCACCGGACTCGATCCTCGCCGCCCTCAAAAGCAAATTTGGTGCGCAGAGCGGTTCGTAGCCAGCAGCGGCGCACAGCGTGACACCGAGGTCGTCCGCCGCGCGCTCTTGCGCGTCCGGCCAACCCTGAGCCAGGGGGTGCGAAGCATCGATCGGTGGGGAGGCTTCGGTTCCAAAGAAGTCGACTACGTGGCCGAGCCGATGGTGTGCGATTTCGTGGCCGAGCACACATGCGAGTTCGGCCTCGTTGTCGATGAATCGCAACATGCCAAGAGTCAGCGCGATCTCGTCGTCGGGAAGCGCGAACGCCTACGCGAAATCGGCATCGTAAACCACCACGCGATAGCGGGAATCGCCCGAAACTTCATCGCTGATCGACTGGAGGTAAGCGACCAAGGGCCCTTCGTCGATCGCAGGCGTCGAGCTACTCGAGGAACCGCAGGCCGTTTGCGCCAGAACCAGGGCCCAGGTGCCTGCGAGACCGAAGGCGCTTTTCCACAGGGACCCGGCTACGCTATGGTTTTCGTTTCTACGCATGGCATGAACTCTACACCTGAGGAAGAGCGAATCCCAGAGGGGCGGTCGGGCTTGGTGTTGCCGCGTTTGGAAGCGTGTTGGTAACGGCGGCGGCGGTGGACCTCTTCGAACCGCGTCCTAATAGCCGCAGCGAGCGCGGCGCCATCGCAGGGGGAAGCATCATGATCGGCACCGGGCTTCGGCCCGGACGCTCACGCGGCATCCCTGACATCGCGGCTGGCTCTGGTAGTACCCTTCGCCGCGAGCGCGAACACATAGACGATTGTGCCGTCGACGAGCTTCTGAGGAGGCACAGCTAAGAGAGCCAGATCCAAATCGTCGCTGCAAAACACGCGCAGCCTGCGATGACAAACGCGTGGAAAATTTCGTGGAAGCCGAATGTGTTGGGCCAGGGATCCGGTTTTTTGGTTGCGTAGACGATCGCGCCTACGGAGTAGAATACCCCGCCGCAGACCATGAGGGCGACCGGTTCCGAGCCGCTCGTTTTGTACAGGGATGGAATGATGAAGAGCGAGAACCAACCCATTGCGATGTAAAGGCCGAATCGAACCCAACGCGGTGACTCTCGCACGAAGACCGAGAAGACAACGCCCGTGACCGCGAGGATCCAGACTAGCCAAAGACTTGCGGTCTTCTGCCATCCTTCAAGACCGATCACGATGATTGGCGTGTACGTCCCCGCGATGAGAAGATAAATGTTTGAGTGGTCGATGGCCCGAAGCGTTAGGCGCACCCCGTCTGAGTAACGGCCTATATGGTAAACCGCGCTCATCGAAAAAAGCAGAACCATGCTGGCACCAAAAACGACGACGCTGAGCATGTGCTCAACATTCGCCGACGTCTTCATTGCCATCGCGATGCTGAAGACGAGCGCAATCACCGCCGCGATGGCGTGCGACCAACCACGAGCCGTCGGCTTTTCCCCTCGCGCGACCATCATCGTCCTTGGCACGCTTAGGTCACGGAGTCACCGCGACGAGCCGTGAGCAAGGCGCCTGAACTTTGCCCGTGCGGATTGTCAGGAAGACGAGTATTGCATTGTAAGAGAGGGCCGCGCCGTTTGTAGCGCGAGCTGTCCATGATTCTGCACGCAGGGAGAACATGCGGCCCTGCGAAGTCCATCCCTCCCAGCGAAATTGCGCCCGAGCAGACCGCGGCCACACGCCAAGGCCCGCACGTTTCTCCTCGCACCATATCGCCGCCGACTGAAGCTCGGCCTCAGCGTCGGGCAATACGTGAAGCGTTCGCTTCATCGCCAGAGTCGGCTGAGCCCGCCTCGTGAAACCCCGTGACCCCATAACGCTGGTCTTATAGTCTTCTGGCATATGTCTCCGAAAACGCTCGCCTTGGCCCTTGCGATAGCGCTTGGTATGTCGACCGCTTGCAAGCGCGAACCCGAGCCGGACATCGTAAAGACGCCGGCTTCCCCTCCGAATGTGCTTCTCATCACGGTCGACACACTGAGGGCCGACCACCTCGGCTGTTACGGATACGAGCACGCGCGAACGCCTCACACCGACCGCTTGGCAGACGAAGGAGTCCGGATCGAACACGCAATCGCCCCCACTCCGATCACGCTTCCGTCGCACACCTCGATTTTGACCGGCCTCCAGCCGCCCGCGCACGGCGTTCGGGGCAACGGAGCGTTCCGGGTTCCGGATGGCGCCCAGACACTCGCGGAAAGTCTCAAAGCCGAGGGCTACCAAACGCAAGCGTTCGTCTCGGCAGACGTTCTGCAGCGCCGCTTCAACCTGAACCAAGGCTTCGACGGCTATGACGATGACTTTTGGAGCTTGGCTGCGGGTTCAGGCACGCGGATGCTGCAGCGTTCTGGGAAACGAACGATGGACCGGGTGCTCCATTGGCTCGACGCACGCACGGAGTCCGCTTCCCCTTCTCCGTTCTTTCTGTGGGTGCACCTCTTCGACCCGCATGCGCCATATGAACCGCCCGAGGCCGACGCCAAGCTTTCCGCAACGCCCTATGACGGAGAGATCGCGAGCGTCGATCGACAAATAGGTCGCCTCGTCAAAGCCTTGGAGTCAAAAGGGGTTCTCGACGACACGATCCTCGTCTTCACGTCGGACCACGGAGAGAGCCTGGGGGAGCATCGAGAAGCCACGCATGCGATGTTCATTTACGAATCCACCCAACACGTGCCGTTGATCTTCCGCTACCCCCGCAAGCTCCCCGGCGGCAGGGTCTACGACGGTCCGGCGCGAAGCGTAGACATCATGCCGACGATTTTGAGTCTTGCCGGACAGAAGCCGGGTGAGACGCAAGGCGCCGATCTGAGCGAGGCCTTTGCAAGCGGCGCCCGTTCCAAATCGCTGGTTCAGTACTCGGAATCATTTCATCCGAAGCTCATGTTCGGTATGGCGCATCTGGAAGGGGTGCGCCAAGACGCATGGACCTACATCCGTGCACCGCGTCCCGAGCTCTATGACCGGAGCACGGACCCCGGTGAGCTGCACAATCTCTTGGAGGGTGGCGGCTCTAGCGCGGCCAAAGCCCGGGCGCTCGAGCTCGAAGCGGCGTTGACCAAGGTCATCGAAGACAGCAAACGCTTCGCCTTGGCCGCAGAGGCGAACCCTCTCGACCCGCAGACCGTCGCAATGCTTCAGGCGCTTGGCTACATGGGCGACTCTGGCGCCCCCGAAGACTTCGGAGGCATCGACCCCAAAGACGGTATCCAGATCGTCCTCGAGGTCGGTAAAGCGATTGCGCTTCCCGACTCCGGCGACTGCGCGACCATCGTGCGCTCCGTGCTGAAGCGTTTGCCGGGCTACGTTCATGCTTGGAACACACTCGCCGCATGTGCACTGCGGACGGGTGATCTCGAGGCCGCTGAGGAAGCCTACCTGAAGTCTCTCGCCCACGAGCCAAAGCAGCCCGAGATCTATCTTCGACTGGGCCAAATCGACTTCTCGCGAGGTCGCAATGAGAGCGCTCGCCGTCACTATGCACGGGCCCTCGAATTACTGCCGGACTTGGTGGATGCGCACCTGCTCATGGCCCACGTCGACCTCAGCGAGGGCAAGTGGGAAGAGGCCGTCCGCTGGTACGAGCGAGCCATCGATGCGGAGCCCAAGCGCCCAGATGCCTATCTGCAGCTCGGAGACCTCTACTACCGCAAGGGCGAGCTCGCCAAAGCCAGAAGTTGGTATGAAAGAGCTCTAGCGGTCGCACCCGGAAACTACACCTACATCGCTTCGCTCAGGGCGGGAGTTTGCGCACTTGGTCTTGGAGACCCGCAGGGTGCGGAGCAACATCTGCGTCGCGCAAGCGAGTCGGACCCAACGCAGTGGGAGCCGCTCTACCGCCTGGCGTGTGCGGAGTTACAACAAGGTGATGTCGAGGCAGCGCTCCGCGCCCTCGAAGCCGCCGTTGCCGGGGGCTTTGCCGATGTGTCGACGCTGCAACGCGATCCGTGCTTGCGTCCGCTCGCGGCAAAGCCCCGATTTCAAATCTTGGTTCGTAGGTTGGGTGCCGGCGCGCAGCGCTAGTGCGCCGTGGCCCAGCATCCCATGGAGCCACCTGCTGGGCAGGTAAGGGCGGGGCTTGGTTTGTGAGCTAGCCTACAATGCAGACTCCGCCGTTCGGGTTTTCGCCATTTATGTTATCGTCGGCGCCGCAGGAGTTTTGTGATGGTTTTTCCCCCCAGCATGGGCCGGTTGGCTGGCCTGCTGTGCGGTGCGCTTTTGTTCGTAGGGTGTGGCGTCGGCAGTACGAGCCACACCGGGAGTCTCAATGTGCAGCTGGAGCTGGCCGACGGCTCTTCGATCGACGAGGTGAGCTATTCGATCCTCGGCGGCGACATGGTGCCGATGTCAGGCACGATTCACACCAGTGCTCCCGGAGCCACCGCTTCGGTCGAGGTGTACGGGCTCCCTCCTGGTGACGACTACGAGATCATGATGACTGCCGCGTCGACCGACGGCGGGACTTCCTGCTCTGGCTCCGCAGAGTTCGACGTCGAGATCGGCACCACGACCGAATTGATGGTCATTTTGAGCTGCAAGCCGCCGCGGCGCTTTGGCAGCGTACGCGTGGACGGCAAGCTCAACCTGTGCGCGGAGCTAACCAAAGCGGTGGTCTCACCGCTGCAGACCTCTGCCGGCAGCTCGATCGACCTTTTCGCTCAGGCCATCGACCTCGATGGCGACGAGATCGAATTTGCATGGACGGGGACAGGGGGCTCGTTCGAGGACGCCGCGAGCGCGCAAACGTCGTACACCTGCGAGCAGGCGGGCGACCATGCGGTCACCATCACGGTGTCCGACGACGGATTCGTGTACTGCCATTCGAGCTGGACGGTCGACATCACCTGCGTCGGTGACACGGGTGCCGGGGGCTCGGGCGGTGCGGGTGGTCAGGGCGGTACCGCAGGGGCCGGCGGCATTTCGGGTGCCGGTGGGGAGGGCGGTCAAGGCGGCTCTTCGCTCTTTCCTTCGGGGGCCGTCTTGATCAACTTCTCGATCGATGACACGGCCAACACGACGTACGACAGCGGCGACGGATTGGCGTGGAAAGGCTCTTTCAACTTCGACGCTGCGACCCGCGAGCTGACCTACGACCCCACGTGGAGCGGCCCATACGCCGTGTTGTACGATGACGGGCCCTGGGCTGAAGGCGGGCATGAGCCGCGCCAGGCGACTGCGGGCGATGGAGTCTGGGGAATCACAGCATGGATCGAGCCTGCAAGCGCTCCCTTCACGCTCGAGTACGGAGCCATTCGGGGCTCTGTGAATGGCTCGGACGGCGAGTGGATATGGATCGGGACGAATGGCACGGTCGCCGTCAACCCGGACAGCGAAGAGCTCACCGCTCCCGGGCTCACGATCCCCGCGTTTGGTACCATCGACATCCGATGGGAGCTCGACCTGCCGAGCATCGATGCCAGCTTCGGCGATTGGACTACGCTCTCGTCGGTTGCAATCAGGACGAGCGCGGGCAGTTACCGCGAGGTCGCCATGGTCGATGACGGCACCGCCGGTGATCAGACCGCAGGAGATGACGTCTATACGATGCTTCTGTCCGAAAATCTCGAAAAGCACGAAGGGCTTCGCAAGCTGGGTGAGGTGATCGAGTTCATCTTCGTCCTGGACGGCATCGAATACCGAGTTGGCGGTGCAGCCTCCAGTGTGGGCGTGACGGTGTCATCCGACGCCTCAGATCCGGAAGCGGTCACATCGAGCGCGAGTCAGCTTCTGCAAATCACGGTCGGTCCGGAGTAGCAGATACGTAGGTCCTTGGGCTCGCTGTCGGTCTGTAAATGGTTCGCGGTGATGTCCGCGATAGCGATGGTGACACGATTACGGGTGGCTTTGGCGACATCACCCTCGAGGCGATGAGCTTGCGGGCGCGCTCCGGCCCTGGCGCTGGAGCGCGCTTGGGTCTACACCGATCCACGATGATGAGAGGCTAGTCGTCATGCGCAGGCGCA
>JASFKY010000190.1:0-7127 GCA_050118395.1 Myxococcales bacterium
CTCCGGAGGCAACAGAAACGGGTTCATCATCTGCCGCTGCCAAGGCATCCAGACCAGCGGGATGTTCGTGCTTCGAAGCGCCGCGTGGGTTTCCTCGTGGTAGACGGTCACCTTGGCTTGCATTCGCACCCAAAGCTCCGTGTAGGGGTGGTTGATCTGGAAGCTGAGGACGTGGTTCCCAAAGACGTCCTCGTAGGAAAAGGACTGGCCGGGAGGTGAAATCTCCAACCTGTACTCGAGCACGTCCTGGGTGAGGTCACGAACCGGTTGCAGCCGAACGGTGTGGGTCGAGGTCTCGACCGGCGTCTCGTAGCGATACACCGTTTGGTGAACCACTTCGTAGGTGCGGTGGTTGCCTCCGCGGGTGTCGAGAGGAGGCAAGACCGGCCCGGGCGCGGGGCGCTCGGGATGCGCCGGCGAGGCCTTTTTCGAATGCGTGGGAGCGGGCCGGGCCTGCACCCACGAAGACGCCGCCCGGGGGGCCTTCGCCGGCTCGGCCGGACCGTCACGGCCGAGCACCACCTCGATCGTTCGCCCGTGGCTGATCACGCGCATCTCGCCCGGCGCGAGCTGGCACCAGGGCTCGTCTGAAAGCGGCCGAGTCGAAATGATGGTGAACGTGCGGTTTTCGTCGACGGACTTCGACACGTCGAGCTCGAGCAAGTCGGACTCGAGCCTGATCGGACAAGGCGGCGGCACGCGCCGAAAATGATGAAGCGCGTTGAAACCGCCCTGGTCGTGATAGGCCACGACGTGAACCCCATCGCTCCACACCACGTTGAGCGTGCCGAGCTGGTTCAAGCGCCGAAGCCAGCCCGAGACCGTATCCCAGCCTACGTCCGATAGGCTGCGAGCCCCGGCCGCGCGGACCTGCCCCATCAACCAGCAAAAGGCATGCTCGGAATCGGTGTGCCCGACCGGCTCGAAGCCGAGGGTTTCGTCGAGGGGCAGCGTCTGGTCGAGGTTGCGAGTGAGGTCGCCGTTGTGGGCGAAAATCCAATCCCGCCCCGCATGGCTGCGCACGAACGGATGGGTATCGGTGAACGAGCGCCCGCGGTGCGTCCCGCTGTGGCAAATGAAGATGCTCGAGCGAAAACGATCCCAGCGCTGCACCGCCGTGGCGACGGCCATGTCGTATTCGACGTGCGGGTCCTTCAGCACCGACGCCCCCACGCCGTCCCTCGGGTACCAGGCAAAGCCCCAACCGTCCGGCCGGTTTCCCTGTTTGAAACGCACGGTGGGCGAAGCTGGGCTGTCGTAGCAAATCGCTAGAAGGTCACTGTTGAGCTGCACCGCTTTCCTCCGCAAGGATTCGAGTCTGTAACTCGGTCGACTGGAAAAACTCTTGCTCGATCGACATGCACAAATCCGTCACCGAATCGACCAGATACGTGAGCTCGTCGTGGAGCTCGTCGCCCATCAGCGATGGCCCTTCACGCAGGGCCACATGGCTGAGCAGCGCCTCCATCAAGGCC
Organism: Myxococcales bacterium; assembly: GCA_050118395.1. Classification (GTDB taxonomy): domain Bacteria; phylum Myxococcota_A; class Polyangia; order Polyangiales; family Houyiibacteriaceae; genus SG8-38. The sequence goes on from JASFKY010000190.1 coordinate 1,476, forward strand.
GTCGAAACCATCCCGATGCGGCTCGAACCAAAGCCGCGCACGTGGACGAGCGCGTGACGCGCGGCACGCAGGCAATGCGACACCGACCTCGGAAGGTCGGGCTCGAACAGCAAGAAGCTCACCACTTCGCGTGCGTTGGGCGTGCCGAAGTAACGCTTCTGAAAAGGCTCCGTCGCCGAGCAGCATGCGAGCAAGGCCCACCACTGAGCCAAACGGATGGGATCATCGATGGGCCCTTCGTCGTGGGTGCCCTGATGATCGCGAAACGTGTGATAGTGGACGTCCATCAACCGCGCGGTTTGCCCCGCCCGCTCCAGGTAGCGGCCGAGTCGCATGAAAGCGAGCGGCTCCCCATTGAGCATCGTTTCGTCGGCCTGGCCGTGGAAGAGCTCTCCCATCTGCCGAATGTGCTGATAGAAGTGGTCGCGGTCGGATCGATAGAGCCGGCGACCCGGTCCGCCTTGAAGCCAATGCCAAAGGGCATTGATCGTCTCCCACATCTCGGAGCTCACGGTCTCGCGCGCGGTCCTCGCGTTTTCCCGGGCCCACCGGACCGACTCGACGATGGAGCTCGCGTTGCGGCGGTCCCAGGTCAGATACTCCTGGACGGTCTCTCCGTCCTCGTCCTCGCCAAAGCGCTGCTGGTAACTCTCCTCCTCGCCGGCGACGACGATCAACGGATGCCAACGAAGCAGATGCGGCAGGTCCACCCCGGGAACGAACGCGCGGTTGACCCGCAACAGACGCGCCATGCTGCCCGCCCGCTCCACGTACCGGTTGAGCCAAAAGCAGTTGCCTGCGACCCGGGAAATCATCGGGGCGGGCCCTCCAAGACCCAGGTATCTTTCGAGCCGCCCCCTTGGCTCGAGTTCACCACGTACGACCCCGCCTTGAGCGCGACCCGGGTGAGCCCCCCGGGCAAGACCCACGTCCCCTTGCCGCTCAACACGAAAGGGCGAAGGTCCACGCGGCGCGGTGCCGCTTCGCCGTCGACCCAGGCCGGGCAAGTCGAGAGCTCCACGACCGGCTGTGCGATGTACCCCTCGGGCGTTGCCCGCAGCTTTTCGGCAAACGCCTTTCGCTCCGACGGGCTGGCGGTCGGACCGAACAGCATGCCGTATCCCCCGCTCCCATCGACGGCCTTGACGACCATCGAGCCCAAGTGGGCGAGCACGTGACTGCACTCGTTCGGTCGCGCGCACAAATACGTCTCGACCTGGCCGAGAATCGGCTCTTCGCTCAGGTAGAAGCGGATCATGTCCGGAACGAACGGGTAGACCGCCTTGTTGTCGGCCACCCCATTGCCGGGCGCATTCGCGAGGCTCACGTTGCCGGCGGCGTAGGCCTTCATCAAGCCCGGCACACCGAGCACGCTTTCCTCGCGGAAGGCGAGCGGGTCGAGAAAGTCGTCGTCGATCCGCCGATAGATCACGTCCACCCGCTCGGGCCCCGACGTGGTCTTCACGTAGACGTGCTCGTCGTGCACGAACAAATCGCCGCCCTCGACCAGGTCGCAACCCATCTGGCGCGCCAAGAAGCTGTGCTCGAAGTACGCCGAGTTGTACGCCCCCGGCGTGAGCACGACGATGCGGCTTTCCTCGGGCGGCCGCGGCGACACGCTGAGCAACGTGTCTCCGAGCCTCGCTGGGTAGCCCTCCACGGGCCGCACCCGGCTCCGGCGGAACACGCGCGGGAACACCCGCTTCATCACCACTCGATTTTCGAGCACGTAGCTCACGCCCGAGGGCGTTCTCAGGTTGTCTTCGAGCACCAAAAAGCGGCCGTCGGTGCCTCGAATCAGATCGATGCCTGCAATGTGGACAAAGACCCCCTCGCGGGGGCGGATGCCGCGAAGCCGTTCGAGGTAACCGGCCGTGCCGAATACCACCTCGCGGGGAATCTTGCCCTCTTGCAGGATGCGCTGACCGTCGTAGAGGTCGGTCAGAAACATGTTGAGGGCGGTGACCCGCTGAATCAGCCCTCGCTCCACATCGGCCCACGTCTCGGCGGGAATCACCCGCGGAATCAAGTCGAACGGGAAGATCTTTTCTTGCCCGCGGGAATCGGCATAGACCGAGAACGTGACGCCGCCTCGAAAGAGCGCATCTTCGGCGAGCCGCTGCCGCGTCATGAACTCGAACCGCCCGAGTTGCTCGAGCTCCGTCACCAGCTCGGCCACTTCCAGCCGTGGGTGTCCCACCCCGGCAAAGAGCTCATCGTAGGTCCTGGGAAGGGGCGCGTAACCTTCGAGCAGTGTCGTGTCCCCGGCCAGGCCAACGGTCGGGTCCAGATCCGCTGGCATCATGAACGAGCATGGAATCGGCGCGTCTGGCAAACCAGAAAAACTTCGAGGCCGCGAACACTTCTTACCTGTCAGAAACAGACACGAAACCAAACCTGTCCGATCGGGGTGCCCGGTGCTATATGCACGGCCCGTCCGCTCGAAAGAACACCCCATGCATCCCTGGCACGACGTCTACATCGATGAAGATCAACTGACCGATACCTTCCCCGTCGTCATCGAAGTGCCCATGGGAAGCAAAAACAAATACGAGCTCGACAAAGAGAGCGGCTTGCTCATGCTCGACCGCGTGCTTTTCAGCGCGGTTCACTATCCCGCCAACTACGGGTTCGTCCCGCGGAGCTTTTGCGACGACGGCGACCCACTCGATGCCCTGGTCCTCGGCCAGGAGGCCGTGGTGCCACTTTGCATCATGCACGCACGCGTCATCGGGGTGATGCGCATGCGCGACGACAAGGGCATCGATGACAAGATCATCGCCGTCAGCGCCAAAGACCCAGTCTACGAAGAATACCGCAACCTCGACGACCTACCCGAGCACAAGCTTCGCGAGATCCAGCGATTCTTCGAGGACTACAAGGCGCTCGAACACAAGCAGGTCATCGTCGACGGCATGCGCGAGCGCGACGAAGCGCTCGAAATCCTGCGCGAGTCCCTGGTGATGTACCGAAAGCTGCGCCGCGGCGAAATCAAGGACTGAGCCGGAAGACACGCCCCCCTAGCGACCGGTGAGCTCGCGGATGAACGCGACTTCCTCTGGGTCGTAGGGCGTGCCATCGGGGTAGAAAATGTCGTGAAACCAGGGGTCCGCGTCGTCGGGGCTCCGAGTGATCCAGGAAAGCCAGGTGTAAATCGTCTGAGTCTTGCCGCTGACCAAGCCCCAGTTGTACGCGGCCACGTCCTGCGCCTCGAAGATCGGCAAGATGGCCTGGAAGGTGCTCCCCCCGGGCCGGGCCATGTACTCGGTGCAAAGCAGGGGTCGCCCGTATGGGCCCAACGCCGCGAGCTGCTCGGTCACCAGCTCCGGCCCGTCGTAGCTGTGAAAGCTGACCACGTCCGATTCGGTGACCATCAGCTCGTTCAGGGGAGACAGCGCGCTCGCATCGGCCCACTGCCCCTGCCAAAGGCCGGCGGTGAGGGGCTGGGTGGGACCGACCGACCTCGCCCAGACGAAGGCCTTGCGCAACAAGGCTTCGGCCGCCGGGTCCTTGACCTCCGGTGGAAGCTCCACCTCTCGATAGGAGACGAGGTTCGGGTTGTCCGGCTCGTTGAAGAGGTCCCACGCCAAGACACGCGGGTCGGCGGCGAAGCGGCCGATGACGCCGGTGACGTAGGGCTCGAGCTCGTCGTGCCTCTCCAAGTCACCCAAGATTTCGGCGCCAGGGCTTTGAACCCATTGAGAATTATGGACGTGCGGAATGGGGTCGGGCTGCGGCCCTGCCACGGGGAACGGGTTCCACACCCCGTCGAAAAACACGAACATGATGCGCATGCCGTGGCGGTCCGCCACCCCGAGGAACCGATCGATGCGCTCGAGGAAGCCCTCCGGATCGTCCGCCCAGAGCAGGTCGTGTAAGAACACCCGCATCGTGTTGAAGCCGAGGTCTTCGGCCCACCCGAGCTCCCGATCGATGGTCGGCTCGTCATAGGTTTCGGCCTGCCACATCTCCAGCTGGTTGACGGCCGTGCTGGGGATGAAGTTGGCGCCGATGAGCCAGGGCTGTTCCGCATACCAAGCTCGCGCCTCGGTCTCCGACCAGCGCGTGCGCGGCGCGGGCTCGGCGCCCGAGCCGCCACATCCGGCCATCAGGCCGATCACCAGGCCCCACATGGCGGCGCCCCTCGTCCTAGACACAGTCATGACCCCCGCATACCACGCCGATGGCGTTCCCGGACAATCTGTCACGGCCTTGTGGACGAGGACTGCAATTTGGGGGGCATCGGGGCTTTCCAAGCGGCTTGCCTCGCGCGATGCGCTTGATAAGGTGGCCCACCCAAGAACGAACACACTTACCGGAGGGGACTATGCGCAAACTAAGCTGGGTATTTCTATTGTCGGTCGGCCTGATGCTGACCGGGGGTTGTAAGAAGGACGAGCTTCGAGCCAAAGACGCTCGCATCGCCGAGCTCGAGGCAGAGGGTCAGGACACCTCGGCCGCCCTTACGAAGTGCAAAGAGGATCGCGAGAACCTCAACAAGCTCGTCAAAGGCTACACCGGCGAGATCAACGCCATGGAAGCCGCGCTGGCCGAGGCCGCCGCACGCGAGCAACGCGCCGCCCAGCGCCTCGAAGAGTATCGCTCGATGCTCAGGCAGCTCAAGTCCATGATCGACTCCGGCAAGCTGCAGGTGCGTATCGTCCGCAACAAGATGGTCATCGAGTTGCCGGAAGCGGTGCTGTTCTCGAGCGGAAGCGCCAAGCTCAAGGAAGAGGGCATTCGCGTGCTGGCCGAGATCGGCCCGGTGCTCGCAAGCCTCGGGGAGCGGCAGTTCCAAGTGGGCGGCCATACCGACAACAAGCCCATCCACACCAGGCGCTTCCCCTCGAACTGGGAGCTTTCGGGCGCCCGGGGCATCGAGGTCACCAAGCTCCTCATCGAGTACGGCGTCCCGCCGACGCGCATTTCGGCTGCGGCCTACGCGGACACCCAGCCCGTGGCCAGCAACGACACCCCCGAGGGTCGCGCCCTCAACCGGCGCATCGAGATCGCCTTGCAGCCGAGCCTCGACGAGCTTCCCGATCTTTCCGACTTCGAGACGTCCGGCGGTGAATCGGACAAATAGACAGGGAGTGCACCTCCCCTGTCAGGGAGGATGATGCCCCCAAAAGTGCCGGTGTGCCTCGTGCGCCCGGCACTTTTCAATTGCGCTTCGAGAGCATGGAGCCGCGTCTTCGGTCTGGCTCTTCGGTGCATTTGTTGCTAACGGGCAGGCTCGGAGGAGCGACATGAAACGTGGTCACAGGTCTGGGATCGTAGGATTGACCTTGCTCGTCGGCGCCTGCGTCGCGGGCTGCGGGGATGACTCGAACGGCGGCAGCGGTGGGTCCGGCGGCTTTGCCGGAACCGGTGGCGCGGGCGGGACCGGCGGCACGGGCGGGGCCGGTGGCACGGGCGGCATCGCCACCCAAACCGTGTCGGTCGGGGGAGTCGCGTGGGGCTTCACGCTTCCTGGATCCCCGTACGACCGCATTGCCGGCGCCACCATTTCGGTCCTCGAGATGCCCGAGCTCGCCACGACGAGCAACGACCAAGGGGAGTTCGTCATCGACGGCCTTGCAGTCGGCTCCGAAGCCACGTTCGTCCTGGAGCACCCGGACTATCCGCTCACCTACACGGGGACGCAGATCA
>JASFKY010000191.1:0-7089 GCA_050118395.1 Myxococcales bacterium
ATCGGTGCCATCAAGAAGATCCGACGACTGGTCAAACGGAAGTAGCCCACCTGCAGAATCACGCTGACCGCCTCCACCACGAAGATGCCGCCCAAGATCACCGACAGCAGCTCGTTCTTCGTGAGAACGGCAAGAGCTCCCAGCCCACCACCGAGCGCGAGAGAGCCGACATCCCCCATGAAGACCTGGGCCGGGTAGGTGTTGTACCAAAGGAATCCAAACCCCACTCCGACAACCGAAGCAGCGAAGATGCTGAGCTCGCCAGCGCTTTCGATGTGCGGGATGTCGAGGTAATCCGCAACTACGTTGCCGAACAGCGTCAAGCCGGCGAGGTAAGCCAGGATCGCATACGTGCCGGCCGAAATCATGACCGGGCCAATTGCCAAACCATCGAGACCGTCGGTGAGGTTGACCGCATTGGAGGTCGCGACGATCACGAAGGAAGCAAAGAGCACGTAGAGCCACGAGGGAAGCTCGATCGGATATTTCGAAAAAGCGAAGAACGGTGCGGCGAGTCGATTCCTTATCTCGAGCCAATCGCTCGGAAGTCCGGCGTGCCCGTAAAAAAGCCAGCCGCAAAGCAAGATGGCGGTCGTGAATTGCAGCAAGAGCTTATAGCGTCCTGCCAAGCCTCCCGTAGAGCGCGTTCTGATCTTCGACGTATCGTCGATGTATCCGACGACGCCGTAGGCGACCGTGATCAGCGTGACGACCCAAACCATGGAGTTGGATGGATCCGCCCACAAGACGGTAGACAGGACGAGTGCCAACAGCATGAGTGCCCCACCCATCGTCGGCGTACCCGCTTTCGAAAGATGAGTCTCGGGACCATCCGTGCGCACGACTTGGCCGATCTGCTTGCGCTGAAGCCGGCGAATGAACCACGGATAGAGACCGAAGCTGAGTAACAGCGAGGTCATCGTGGCCATGAGCAGCCGAAAAGGCACGTACCGCAAAACGTTCAGGAATGACAGCGACTCGTATGTATGCAGCGGGTAGAGAAGATAGTAAATCATCGGTTCTCGCCTCCCAGCAACGAATCGATGACTCGCTCCATCTGCATGGATCGCGATCCCTTCACCAGAACGACCGAGTGTAACGGAAGACGGTCGATGACCTGGTCGCAGTCAGCTGCTCTTTCGAACCACAGCGTATCGGTGCCTTTTTCGCTTGCGGCTGCGACAGCGGCTCGCATCTCTTCCCCGCAACCGACGAACAAGAACACGTCCGCGTCGGCGACGAGCTCGCCGGCTTCTCGGTGTGCGTCGATGCTGTGTGCCCCCAGCTCTTTCATGTCCCCCAAGATCACGATGAGAGGCGCCTCCCGTTTGCGCGCAATCGTATGCGCGGCGGCAAGCGCGACTTTCAACGCCGCGGGATTAGCGTTGTAGGAGTCGTCGATGATCAGACGGTCTCCGGCGCCCGTTCTTGGTTGCATGCGGCCGGGTGACGGCCGCACGGATGCGATGCCTCGAGCGGCATCCTCGACCGGCATCCCCAAACCCAGGGCGATGGCGAGCGCGGCTGCGGCATTCAACACGGCGCCCTCGCCGAGCAGCCCCAACTCGATCTCCACGTCCTTTCCTCGAACCTGATAGCGGGCGCGCGTGCCCGCCGATTCCACCGACCACTCGACCACCCGAACGTCGTTTCCCGCGGACTGACCGTAAAACAGCTTTCGCTTCGCACGAACGACGGCGGCACGCTTCTTGACGGGCGCGTCATCACCGTAAGCGATCGCGACCCCATCGGCTCCCAGGGCCTGCAAAAGCGAAACCTTCTCGTCCGCGACGGCTTCCACCGAGCCGAGGCCCTGGGTATGCGCGAGGCTGGCGCGCGTGACGAGCGCCACGTCTGGCGACCCGATTTCGGCCAATCGCGCGATTTCGCCCGGTTGGCTGGTCCCCATCTCGACCACGGCGACATCGAAGGAATCATCCAGCTGAAACAGCGTCATGGGCACGCCGATCCGATTGTTGAGATTGCCCTTGGTGGCGAGCACGCGTTGCCCGGCTGCGCGAAGGGCTGCCGATGCCAGCTCCTTGGTGCTGGTCTTGCCCACCGAGCCGGTGATGGCAACGACCTTGCCGTGCCACGCGTCGCGATGCGCCCTGGCGAGATCACCGAGAGCTTGCAGCGTATCCTCCACCTCTATCGCGCTCACGTGCTTCGGGAGTGAGGTCCCGAGCTCCACCATCACGGCGGTCGCACCCGATTCCGCCGCCTGCAACGCGTAGGCGTGCCCGTCGTGTTGCTCGCCTCGCAACGCTACGAAGAGATTGCCCGGCTGCACGCCGCGGGAGTCTGTGACGACACCCCGAACTTCCTCCCATTCGGGACCGCGCAAAATTGCCCCAGTCGCCGAGATTACGTCGTCGGGACGAAAGCGAGCACGATTGGAAGGAATCGACGTGGCCATCACGAAGCTCCCCCGAGCGCTTCGATGGCAGCCCGCGCTTCTTGCCTGTCGTCGAAGTGCGTGCGATCCGCACCGATGATCTGATGCGTTTCGTGGCCCTTCCCTGCCAAAAGAACCGTATCACCGGGTGCTGCCGCACCGATGGCGCGCCGAATGGCTTCCCTGCGATCGGCGAGCACGCAATACCCCCGGCTCGCCGCAGCCAGCTCCGAAGGCTCGATCTGCACGGCTCCGGATTGCTTGGCGCCAGCTTCGACCTCATCGAGAATGCGAGCCGGGTCCTCGCTTCGGGGATTGTCACTGGTGAGAATCGCGAGATCGGCGTGCTCCAAGGCGACTCGTCCCATCTCCGGGCGCTTGCCTTTGTCTCGGTCGCCACCTGCGCCGAACACGACGATCAGGCGTTTGGGCGTGATTCCGCGCATCGTTTCGAGCACGCGCGCAAGCGCGTCGGGCGTGTGGGCATAGTCGACGAGGACAGCTACGTCGCCCGGATGCGGTACCCGCTCGAGCCTCCCGGGGCTGCCTCCGGCCGAGCGCCAAGCACCGGCCACGCGCTCGACGCTCAATCCGAGCGCATACGCGCAACCAAGGGCTACCAACATGTTCTCCAAATTATGCCGCCCCAGCATGGGGCTCTGCAGCTCCACCACGCCGTCCGGAGTTTGGAGCTCAGCTTTGATTCCATCTCGGCTGAGTGACCAAGCCAGCACGCGGATTTCGGCATCACGTTGCGCCTGCATGGAACATCGGAGCATCGGCGTGGATAGACGTTCAGCCAAGCGAGCCCCGAATGGATCGTCGACGTGAACGACAGCGCACTTGGGCGCGAGCTCCGTGAACAACCGTGCCTTGGCCTCGAAATACCGCTCGAGGCTGCCGTGGAAGTCCAAGTGGTCGCGGGACAGGTTGGTGAAAGCGGCCACCTCGAAATGCAAGGCGTCGACCCGATGCAATGCGAGCCCATGGCTGGAAACCTCGATGACGAGATGTGTGGCCCCTGCGTCGAGCGACTCCCTCGCGAAGCGGGAGATGTCGTCTGCTTCCGGCGTGGTGTGAAGAGACGGACGTTCGGCGCTGCCAAACACGAGCCCCGTGGTCCCGATGAGCGCTACCCTCCCCGAATCCGATTCGATTGCTTCCTTGAGCAGGTAGGCCGTCGTGGTCTTGCCGTTCGTGCCGGTGATTCCCACCGTGTGAAGCACGCTGCTGGGCGAACCGTAGACGAGCTCGGCAATGCGTCCAAGCGCCAGCCGTGCATCCCCGACGGTAATTTGAGAGACGCGATGCGGCAGCGTCCGCTCCGCCACCACCGCCGCGGCGCCACGCGATAACGCATCTTCGACGAAACGAGCACCGTCGTGGCTCTCGCCCCGCACCGCCACGAATAGATCCCCCGGCTTCACCCGCCTCGAATCGTGTTGAACGCCCGTCACGAGCTCGGTCGGCGATCCCGAGAGCTGCCCACCAATGCCCGCCTTCTGCAGTTGTTCGAGCGTCATGCCCGAGCTCCAATCAGGGGACATGCGGCCTCCGTGAAACCGCTGCTGTCAGCGTATTGGGCTCACGCTCGGCAGATGCGGCGTCGAATCGTCGTCTGTCGAGCTCGAGACGCACGACGGCCCCGTGCGGCAAAGCCTTTCCGGGCGCCGGATCCTGGGACATCACCAGTCCCGATCCCGAAACCTCCGGGACCAGAGATTTTTCATGAAGGGCGATCACCGCTTGGCGCAGAGGAAGGGACCTCACGTCTGGAACGGCGCTGTGTCCTTCGTCCACTTGCTCCTCGCGGATGCCTTGCGTCTGTGCCACCTCGGCAGGCTTCTGCGCTTTCCTACCGGCGAGATTCGGTTCCCGTCGGCCCGCTGGTGTGATTCCGAGGTGGCGCAGACTGACCTCTGCGATGCGGCGAAAGACCGGTCCTGCAACGGTCCCCCCGTAATGTGCAATGATGGGCTCGTCGATGACCACCGAAATGACGACGGCAGGTCGGTCCGCTGGCACGAACCCGATGAACGAGGCGAGCCACTGATCTTTGGCATACCCGCCGTGTACGTAGTCCGCCTTCTGCGCCGTTCCGGTCTTGCCCGCCACGAGATATCCATCGACGGCTGCTTCCATGGCCGTACCGCCCGGCTCGGTCACGGCGGTGAGCATCTGGCCGACGAGCTTGGCGATTCTTCGCGGGATCACCTGGCGACGAACCTCGGGTTTGTTTTCCTCGATCGTTGCTCCATGCCCGTCGGTCAGTCGCCGCACGAGCATCGGCCGCATCAGCTCGCCGCCATTGGCGATGGCGCTCATGGCGGAAGCCAGTTGCACGTTCGTGACGCTCATGCCTTGACCGAACGAAACTGCAGCCGTGTCGATCTCGTACCAACGGCGATAGTGATGGAGGATGCCGGCCGTCTCGCCGGGAAGGCCGAGCCCAGCGGGTTGCCCGAACCCGAAGCGTCGAAATGCGCGATAGAGCTCCTTCTTACCCAACTCGAGCGCGATCTTCGCCGTCCCGATGTTGCTGGAGTGGGCCAGCACTTGGGTGGGCGTGAGCCACTCGTACGGATGTGCGTCATGAAGCCGCCGCCCTCCAATTCGTGCCACCCCATTTTCGCAATTGATCAGCTGAGTCGGCTTCACCGTCCCCGCAGACAGCGCCGCGGCCATCGTGAAGGGCTTGATGGTCGAACCCGGCTCGAAGCGGTCTACGACGGCACGATTTCTGCGCGAAGCCGTGGGGTGTTTGGAAGGCTCATTGGGGTTGAAAGGAGGATAGTTGGCAAGCGCCAAGATTTCGCCCGTGGAGGGGTCCATCACGACGACGCTTCCCCCGCGCGCTTCGAACGTGCGAACCCCGAGAGCAAGCTCGCGCTCGGCGGCGTGTTGAATCGTCTTGTCGATGGTCAAGACGACGTTCTGACCCTGCATGGAGCGATCGTCCTCGAGGTCATCTGCAAAGACGACCTGGCCCCGACGGTCACGGATCGCAGCGACGCGGCGGTCGGATCCTCGGAGTTGCTTCTCGAAAGCCAGCTCGATGCCCTCGATGCCTTTGCCATCGATGTCCGCAAATCCCAACAGGTGGGCGGCGAGGTGACGATTCGGGTAGTAGCGACGCGCCTCGGTCGTGAGCTCGACCCCGGGAATGTCGAGCTCCCGGATTCGAGTCGCTTCGTGGGGGGTTACACGGCGCTTGATCCACACGAAATAGCGGTCCGAAGCCAAACGCTGGGCCAGCTTCGCCGTGTCCACGCCCAGGATCTTCGCGATTCGCAGTGCGACCACTCTTGGATTCTGATCCATGGCCTTCAATCGCCGCGGGTTCGCATACACGCTGTCGACGTCCGCACTCACCGCTAGCTCGGCACCATGCCGATCGTAAATGGCACCTCGCCTTGGTGAGACGCGAAGCTCCCTGAGGTGCTGATCTTCGGCCATTTCCCGAAGTCGATCCCCGGTGGCGACCTGCAAGTGAAATGCTCGGATCAAGACGATGGTGGCCATGGTCATCATGCCCAGACCCAAGAGCGCGATCCGTGCGCGGAACCACCGTTCACGACGGTTCGACCGGGCCTTCACCGCACCCTCCCAGCGGCAGCGGGACCGCGCTGCGGGCTCATGGTGATGATTCGGGTCGGCTTCGGCACCTCCATACCCAACTTGCCCCGTGCGATCGTCTCGATACGCGCGCTTTGCCTGAGCGTCGCCGCTTCGATGGAAAGTAGACGCCGATCTTGGAGCAGGTCGCGTTGACGCTGCCGCTCCTCACTGACTTCGTACCCGAGCCGAACGGTCTCGAAGCGGATGGACAAGTGCACCACGAAGGCAACTGCCGTCGCAAACACCGCCACGCACCACAGAGGTAAGAAGCGATTCTTCATGCCACCACCTCCTGGCGGCGCGCGGCTCGAAGCTTGGCGCTTCGAGATCGGGGATTGCGTTCACGCTCTTCGTCCGAGGCGACGATCGGACGCTTGGTCAGAGGCACGAGCTCTCCCGCATTACGAAACGCATGCTTGACGATCCGATCCTCGAGCGAGTGGAAGCTGATGACTGCAATGACCCCGCCTACGCGCAAGACGTCTGGAATCTGTTCGAGCAACGCGCGGAGATCGGCCAGCTCTTCGTTGACGGCGATGCGAAGCGCTTGAAACGTTTTCGTCGCCGGATCGATTCGTCCCCGACGCGGTCCCGTGGCACGGTGAATGGCGCGGCGAAGATCGACCGTGGTTTCGAGCTCGCCTTCGCGGTAGGCGCGAGCCAAAGAGTGCGCGATGCGTCGCGAGCGGTGCTCCTCTCCGTATCGATAGATCAAGTCGGCGAGCTCCGTCTCGTCGCTGCCCGCGATCAGATCCAAAGCGGTAGTGGACTCGGTCGGATCCATGCGCATGTCGATGGGTCCTTCTTTGGACAAGGAAAATCCACGCTCGGCGAGATCGAGCTGAGCCGAGCTGACCCCCAGATCGGCCAGGATTCCATCGACTTCCGCGATGTCGAGCGAGCGCAAAACAGAATGGAGATCGCGCATCCGTGCTTTGCGCAGGACGGCCCGATCACCGAATCCCGAAAGAGCTTCTGCTGCAGCGCCAAGCGCGCTCGGATCGCGATCGGTTCCGATCAACCGCCCTTCGGGAGCGCTCCGCTCGAGCATGGCGCGGGCGTGTCCACCGCCT
>JASFKY010000192.1:0-7069 GCA_050118395.1 Myxococcales bacterium
CGGCTGCGCACGACGTTGATCACCTCGAAGCCATCTTCGCGCCCCAGGTTTCGCACCATTTGGGCGAGCGCGGAACCGGCAGCCGTCTGCAGCACGAGGGCACCGCGCGCAATCTCGAGCTGATGCCGCACCAGGATGAGTGCAGTCAGCGGATTGACGAAAAAGGAGCAAGCTTGGGCGTCGCTCAGGCCTTTCGGCACCGGGAACGCTCGCTTGGCGTCGATGAGGGTCTGCTCTTGCCAGGTACCGTGAGGCGGCCCGCTCACCACCGCCACGCGCTTGCCGACCAGACGCTTGGCAAGAAGGCCGCCGCCTGCTTCCTCGACGACGCCGACACCTTCGACGCCGAGTGCATAAGGAGGGGTGGCAAAGCGTTCCGCACCGGGGCTCGGGGACGGCTGCATCTGCCCCCGGTTCCAGATCATGCGGGCCAACGCACGTTCGTAGGTCCCATCGATGTAGTTGAAGTCGGACGGATTGACCGGCGCCATGTGCATGCGAACCCGGACTTGTCCGGGTGCGGGCTCGGGTACGGGCACATCTCGGATCTGCACCGTGCTTGCGTCATCGGAAAAAAGATCGACGCGCGCCGACTTCATCGCGGCCCGCGAGGCTCAGCTGCCCGCGGGGCCTTTGAGCCCGCTCGGCATGGTAAACGGCCAGTTCGAGTCCACGGTGCCGCCGTCGACTTCGAGGACCTTGCCCGTCACCCAGCTTCCAGCGTCGGACAAGAGGTAGAGCGCAGCGGCCGCGATGTCCTCCACGGTGCCCAGGCGTTTCATTGGAGTCAGCTCCTCCATTTGCTGAGCCAGCGACTTGTCGGCGGTCACCATGTTGAGCGCATCGGTTTGCGTCGCTCCGACCGCAATGGCGTTGACGCGCACGTGCGGGGCCCACTCGTGGCCGAGAAGCCGGGTCATGTGCGTCATCGCCGCCTTGGCCGTGCCGTAGGCGACGAAACCGTGATCGACCAAGTGCGCGATGGCCGACGAAATGTTGACGATGGCGCCGTGGCCTCGCTCCGACATCGAGGGCGCCAAGGCGCGCGACAAGTGAAGCGCCGTCGTCACGTTGAAGTGAAACGCGTTGTCGAATTCCTTGTCAGTGCATTGCAGGGCGGGCCCGGGCAACGTGCCGCCCGCGTTGTTCACCAGCAAATCGACGCCGCCGAATTCCTCGAGCGCTTGCGTGGCGAGCCGATCGAGCTGCTCGGGAACGAGCACGTCGGTCGGTACGATCAACGCGCGTCTCCCGTTGGTCTCCACGATTTCGGCGACCTCTCGAAGCGTATGCTCGCGACGCGCCGCCAACACCACGTCCGCGCCGGCTTCGGCCAGTGCAATCGAAATGCCACGGCCGATGCCTCGGCCGGCGCCCGTCACGACCGCCACGCGGCCGTCCACCCTGAAACGATCCAAAATCATCGGTTTCTCCGGCGCGTACTCTCGGGTATTCGGGCTGATTGCGCAACCAGCGGGCCCTGTGGCGCGAAAATATACTCTCGTTGACCGCAGCCGGCCGCTCTCGTATTTTGAGTGAAATGACCTACGGTGTAGCCGTCAAAGTCGACGAGGGGCTGGTGTTCGTCTCCGATTCGCGAACCAACGCGGGCGTCGACCAGATCCGCACGTACGGGAAGATGCACGTCTTTTGCGGCGACGGCTCGCGGTTTTTCGTGCTTTTGAGCGCAGGGAACCTGGCCACCAGCCGCGCTGTCGTCGACCGGCTCGAGCGCGACCTCGATGCAGAGGCGAAGCTGAGCTTGCGGACGGTCCAGCGTTTGACCGAGGCGGCGAGCTACATCGGCCGGGTGAGCCGAGAGGAACAACGCAAGTACTCGAAAGGTTCCAAAGCACAGAAGTTCAGCCCCGGCGCAAGCTTCATCTTCGGCGGCGAGATCGAGGGCGACGGGCACTCGATCCTGCTGATCTACCCGGAGGGCAACCACATTCCGGTCTCGCGGCACGCACCGTTTCTGCAGATCGGCGAAGAGAAGTACGGCAAGCCCATCCTGGACCGCATCATCGAGCCCAGCCTGAGCCTCGAGGTAGCCGCGCGCTGCGCGCTGGTCTCGATGGATTCCACGATGCGAAGCAATGCCACCGTCGGTCCGCCGATCGAGCTGTTGCTGTATCGCGCCGGCACCCATCGCCCCGGAAACCAGCTCACCTTCGGCGAGGACGACGACTACCTGCGCCTGTTGCGCCGCGCCTGGCAAGACAGCCTCAAAGAAGCCTTTGCCAAGCTGCCGAAGCTCCCCCTGCCCGCGCCGGCGGTTCGACTCATCGACGGCGAGGCCTAATCGGCCGACCCCGCCGTGGGTTGGCGGCGCAGGTCCAGGGTGAAACGGCTCTCGTCCGTGTATTGGGGCTCGACGACTCGGCGCCGTCGCCCCGGCGCCACAGCGGACACCACGAAGCGCGCACGTCGACGGCGTCGAGCCTCTGCCAGGTTGCGCGGACGATCGGGATAACGCTCGCCTTCCGGGTTCCAATGGTGGTACCGGGCTGCCGAGATCACCTGGTTGTCGTGGTCGAGCACCTCGATTTGAAGGGGGGCCTGCACCGGTACATGCGGGTGAAGCGCGGGCCAACCGCTTGCCGACTTGTAGCGCACGCCCGCGACGAGCCGTTCGCCCACCTCGACGAACCGAAGGGCAACTCCGTTGACCGTGACTCGGCCGCCCTCGATCGCCTCGCGATCGGAGAGCGAAATCTCGATGCGGTCGGTGGAATTGTCGACCAGGCGGGACGTGGCGCCACCATCGATTTCTTCGGTCATCACCGGCCAGGGCTCGAGCGCCTGGCGCAGGACGAGCTCCCCCGAGCCCAGCGGCAAACGTCCGAGCACGGCGAAGCGCGCATCGAGAACCGGCTCGAGCCATCGACGATCGAAGGGCAACCCCGCGTCGGTGAGGTCTTCACAAATCTCGCCGAGGTCTTCCCAAAGCGCGGCGGGCAGCATGTACCGGTCGTGAAGGAGCGGCCCGAAGCGCCGCAAGTCCCCGGTGCGAGGCTCGCCTGCCAACATGGCGAGAATCGAACGCAGCAACAGCGCCACCAGCGACTGAACGCCCACCTCCGACATCGTTTCGAAGGCGCGAAACTCGATCAATCCCTGCAAGCCGCCGGGGGCATCCGACCGCCACAGCTTGTCGATGCAGATCTCGGCGCGATGGGCATTGCCCCTGCTATCGGCGAGAAAGTTACGAAACAGCCGGTCGATGAACGCGCGGTCGGCGGGGCCGTCGATGGAATCGAGCCCCCGGCATGCCATTTCGAGCTCGTAGAGCCGGCCGACCGTGGTTTCATCCGCACGAGAGGCCTGCGAGCCGGGACCGACGTACTGACCGGAAAAGAAATACGAAAGCGCGGGGTGCAGCTGCCAGTACCGAATGATGCTCGCAAGCAAATCGGGGTGCTGGAAAAACGGATTGTCCTCGAGGGTGGGACCTCCGAAAAGCACGTGCGCCCCGCCGCCGGTTCCTTGCACCTCTCCGTTGAAATGCAGTCGAGTCGTGCAAAGCCCCTCGGCGCGAGCCGCTCGCGTGATGCGCTCGAGCAAGCGGTCGTAATCACGCCAACGATGACAAGGCGGCAAGTTCACCTCGAGGACACCAGGGTCGGCCGCCAGCCCGAGATGGCTGAGCGAAGGTCCCTCCGTGGGCTGATAACCGCACAAAACCAGATCGCGGAGCCCCGCCTTGGCGGCCGATCGCTCGATCACGCGGAGCAAGAAGCTGAAGGCCTCGAAGTCGAGCGGCGGAACGAACAGATGAAGCGCGCCCCGGACCGCCTCGACGGTGAGCGCCCTTTGCAGATGGCGCTCGTCGAGATCGTGAAGCGGAAGACGAAGCCCGAGCGGGCCCGCGGCCGGAATCAACACGACCGGGTCGTGCGGCGAAAAAGGCCAGTCGTCCGACACCCAACCGGCCTCGGTGCGGTCGAGCGGCAGCACCCATCCTCGCGGTCGGTCGCTTGCTTCGCCCGGCTCCACGCAGGGCAACACGTGTCGCCCCAGGCCGAGCTCCGCGGCCACCGCGCCCATGAGCTTGCGTGCCTCGCCGGGGCCATTGGTGCCGCCCCCGTCGTCGAGGCGCAAGAGGTCGGGGCGGCTCCACAACGCAACCCCGTCGTCGCGATCCAAAATGCGCACCGCCCATCGCGGAAGCGACTCGCCCGGGTATTGTTTTCCGAACACCTGCATGACCACGCCGCCTTCGTAGAGCTCGCGAAGCAGCCTCGCCGCCAATCGACGCGCATAGCCTAGCTTTTCCGGACCGAGCGCCTCTTGGTTCCATTCGGGCGCATCGGGTTGCTCGGGAATGAAGGTGGGCTCTCCGCCCATCGTGAGCTGCAAGCCGAGCGTCCCGAGGCGGCTCTCGACGGCATCGGCCAGCTCGTCGACGCTGGGGCTCACCCGGGCGACTCCGTGATGCGCAGCTCGACGTGCATCTGCGAGCCGACGTGGCCGGCGTGAAAATAGCGACCTTGGATCGGGCTCACCCACTGCGGCCGGGTTGCTACCGCGGCGGGAAGAAAATGATGGTCGGTGAGGATGCCATTGGTCGGGTCGAAACCGCGCCAACCGGCGCCTGGCAGATACACCTCCGCCCAGGCGTGCATGGATCCCGCGGCGACGTTGAACGCGCTGCTGCCCTCGGCCGGCGGCGGCTCGCAGAGGTATCCGCTCACGAACCGCGCCGCCAACCCCAACTGACGGCTCGTGGTGACGAAGAGCTCGGCCAAATCCCGGCACGAGCCCCGGCCGGCGGCAAGCGTTTCGCTGGCCGTGCGGATCCCCTCGTCGTCGCGGCGTTCGTACGCGATGCTGCGCTGGATGCCGAGATTGAGCGCCGACAAAAACGCGATCGTCTCCATGTCGCTCGTGGCGCTTCCGAGCACGGTCCGCACCCAGTCCAGCACCTTCCAGCGCTCCGATTCATCGGCTTCGAGGTAAGGCTGCAATGCGCTCCTTTCCCGCTCGTCGTAACGGAACGGGAACTGGCTGGCGCGCGATTCGAGAATGAAGTCGAACGGGTTTTCCTCGGCCACTTCGAAGGCCATCTGACATCGAAACGAAAGAACCGAAGATTGGATCAAGCCGAAGCTCGCCACCGCCACCACGTTGTTGAAGCAATCGCGCACCCAGCGCACCCTGGCTTCGGGCCGACATTCGAGTGAAAAGCTCGTGACCCGCAGCGTCTGACTCTCGCGCGGGCGCAAGTACAGGGAGTGCTCGCCGAAGCCAACCGGCTGGTCGTATCGATACTCCGTCAGGTGGTCCACAGCGATCTTCATGAGCCATGAGGTAGCAGGTTTCGGCGCTCGCTGTCATTTCGATGTGATTTCGGATTGATTTCTGATGCGCAACATCGGCCTCGACCTCGTGGCGCGCAAGTGCGGACGACGTGGCGCGGCGGTATGGTCGAACGGTGGCGAAGAACGTCATCCGCTTTCCCACCCAGCTTCGGGCCATGGCGCAACCCGCCGTCAGCGCCAAGCACTACCGAATGGTCCATGGCTATCGTCGCGCCTTCATCCACGTGGGCAGCGGCCCGCCTCTGTTGCTGATCCACGGGATTGGCGACAGCGCCGACAGCTGGCTCGACGTCATTCCCGCCCTCGCGAAAAGCCACACGGTCATCGCACCCGACCTGCTCGGACATGGCGATTCGGACAAGCCAAGAGCCGATTATTCGCTTGCCGCCTATGCCAATGCCATGCGCGACCTTCTGAGCGTGCTCGACATCGAGCGCGTCACGGTCGTCGGCCATTCCCTCGGCGGCGGCGTCGGCATGCAATTCGCCTATCAGTTTCCCGAGCGCTGCGAGCGTTTGGTATTGGTCAGCACCGGCGGCGTGAGCCACGAGGTCCATCCCTTGCTGCGGCTCGCCTCGGCGCCCAATGCCGATTTCGTGCTTCCCTTGCTCGGCGCCCCCGGCTCGCGCCTGCTCGGCAAAGCCGTGTTTGCCGTGCTCCAGGCCCTGGAGACCAATCTCGGCCGCGATGCCGAGCCGCTGGGCCGGGTGTTCGACGCACTGCCCGATGCCGCCTCGCGCCGCGCGTTCGTCCGCACCCTGAGGGCCGTGGTCGATTGGCGAGGCCAAGCGATCACCATGCTCGACCGCTGTTATCTCACCCAGGGCATGCCCACGCTTTTGGTGTGGGGCGCGCGGGACGCGGTCATTCCCGTGGCCCACGCGCACAGAGCCCACGCCGCCATGCCGGGAAGCCAGCTCGAAATCTTCGCCGAGGCGGGCCACTTCCCTCATCAACACGATCCGGCGCGTGTCGTTCGCGCGTTCGAGGCGTTTTACCGGACCACCGATCCCAACAACCACAGCATCGAGCAGTGGCGCGCGCTCTTGCGCCGAGGGCCTATTGCTGTTGCGCCTGTTGCTGCGCCTTCCATGGTTCCAGCGGCTCCGAGTCCACCCGGTTGACGCGGACCGACACGTCGAGCCGCTCTCCTTGCCCGCCCGCATACAAGGTGCCGGCCGTGGGCGTGGCGTCGCGATAATTGCGCCCCGCGGCGACCCGGATGTGATCGAGATCGACCAGGCACCCGTTGGTGGGATCGAAGCCGCGCCAACCGACCGAGGGCAGGTAGACCTCGGCCCAAGCGTGGGAGGCTTCGGATTGGATTTGGTTGTGGTAGCTCGAGCCGGTGTGGATGTAACCCACCCGATAGCGGGCCGGCACGCCGAGCAGGCGCGCCAGACAGATGAATAGGTTTGCGAAGTCTTGGCAGACGCCGCGCCGCTTCGTGTACACCTCGAACGGCGAGGTCTCGATCGTGGTCGCGCCCGACAGATACCGAAAGTCGCGGTGCAGCGTCTCGTTGAGGTCGATGAGCGTTTCCAAGAGGTCGTACTCGCGCCTGGCCGCAAAGCTCATGGCAAAGCCCGAGAGCTCCCGAAGCTCGGTTTCGGGAAGCTCCGGAGGCAACAGAAACGGGTTCATCATCTGCCGCTGCCAAGGCATCCAGACCAGCGGGATGTTCGTGCTTCGAAGCGCCGCGTGGGTTTCCTCGTGGTAGACGGTCACCTTGGCTTGCATTCGTACCC
>JASFKY010000193.1:0-7049 GCA_050118395.1 Myxococcales bacterium
CGGAAGAAGGCGATCCCGCTCGATAAGATCTTCGAGAAGACGAAGCGGCCTCCGAAAGGGGGTGAGGACCACGCGGGAAGCAAGCTGCTCTTCGTCGACGACTTGAATGCGCCGGTGCTCTCTCCCGCACAGCGATCGATCCAATGGCTCGCGTCCAGGCGTCACACTCGAATCACGGCCGAGGGGGTGCTCGCGCGCGCGAAGCGACGGACGGGGTTGGACGACTTCGGCCCGCGCGACTTCGAGACCCGACTCCAACTCCTGGTCGATGACTACGACGCGGACGCGGGGATGAGCGAGATCGGGCGACGAACCGTCCTCGGCGATCTAGTCCGCTACGCGAGCAATCGATTGCTCATTCAGGACTACCTCGCACATCATCCGGAAGCGCTCGAGGAGCGCATCGAAAGGCCGCTCATCGTCGTGGGCCTCCCGCGTAGTGGGACCACGCACTTGGTGAATTTGCTGGCCGCAGATAGCCGGTTCCGGTCGCTTCCGCTTTGGGAGGCGATGGAGCCCTTGCCGAACCCCCGGGAGAGGGAGCTTTCATCGGCAACGCGCGTAGCCGTTCGCTCGATGGACCGCCTGCTCTCGTCGCGGGGGCGGGCCTGGCTTGGCGTCGACCACCTCGTGGCCGACCCGCGGTATCTTCGCTGCACTGCCAATTGGGCCGCCATGCGTACGATGGTGCCCTACGTGGCCGCGATGCATCCGATGAACCCGGACCACGTGCACGAGGAGCTGGAGCTGATGGGGCCCGACTTCTCCTCTTATATCTTCGAGTGGACGGGCTACGTGCCGCACTACCGTGACCACTATCTCGCGACGGACCAGATGCCGCATTACGCGTACCTGAAGCGTGTCCTTCAGATTCTGCAGCATCGCGATGAAGGGCCGGCCAAGCCCTGGGTCCTGAAGAGCCCACAGCATCTCGAGCAGCTCCCGGCGCTCCTTACGACATTCCCCGACGCCACGATCGTATTCACGCACCGCGACCCGGTCGCCGTGATCCAGTCGACCGTGACGATGCTCGGCTATTCCCACCGTATGGCACGCCACCTGCTCGACATGCCGGGCTTGCTGGCGTACTGGACGGATCGCATCGAGCGACTGCTGGTAAAGGGTGTATCAGACCGCGCGCTCGTCCCGTCCGCGCGCTCCTACGACTCGCGTTTCCACGAGCTCTTGGCCGATACCGAGGGGAAGCTCGACCACATCTACCGCGTTCATGGCATGCCGCGCACCGAGCGCTCCCGTGCCGAGCAGGCCGCCTTCCTCGAGGCACATCCGCGCGGCAAGGAGGGTCGAGTCCGTTACGACCTCCAAGGGCAGTTCGGCACCAAGCCCGAGGCCCTGCGGGAACGTTTCCGCTTCTATCTCGAGCGCTTTGCGGTGAGAATCGAGGCGTGAGGCTGAAGAGGTCAATCAACGGACGCGAGCGGAACGCAGGCGCCGAGCTTGGCAGTCACTACTCGTATGAAGGGTACACGGATGTTCATCTTACCAGACGTCGCCTTGTTCTCCCCGTTCGTTTTCGATAGCCTCGCTTGGCCTTCATGACTTCTTCATCCCGTTATCAACGAGCCCAAACCCACACCGCCGAACCGCTATCCGAGCCCCCATCGCCCAGAGAGTATGAACAACTCGAGGGCAAGACAGGCCGACAAGCGCTCTATCGACCCGACCGGTTCACGCTACGAGACTTGGTGGAGTATCCCGAACGGTTCAAGCTTCGCGTCAGTGGTCGCGACGTTCAACCACGCAACTTTTCCCTCTCTGGGCTCTCTTTCCGGGATCGGCCTGGCGAGACCTGGGAAGAGGGGGCCTCCGCTTCGTACGCGGTCGAGCTGAACGGATCGCTCGTTCTCCAAGGCGAGGCAACCGTGGCGCGGGTATCGGAGTCTGGCCGTTATGTAGAGGTGGGGCTCACCTCCAGCGGAATGGTGGACTACGAATCGCTACGGGCTGCCGAGGCTGAGGCGCTTTGGCGTGACGGGCTCCGTCGGGAGCACGCCATATTTCGCGATCCATTGCCCATGGAATATCGCCGAGCGGTGCTCGAGCTAGCTAGCTTCTGCCAATTCTACAAGAACCTGTTGGGACGGCGAGAACGGCAACATCGAGGTGATGCGGTCGAAATCGCCAAGGAGGCTTTCCCATCCATGCAGCGTGGTTGGTTGGAGCTGAGCTCGAAAGCATCGGAGTCGGCCTTGGAAATTGTCGGCGATCGAAGCTTGCTCGAAGAGGCTCGTTTGGTGAGTGAGGCGCTCGTTACACCGTACCTCGTCGAAGCTCCGGTGCTTCGGCGAGCGTTCGAGAAGCCACTCGGCTATCCCGGTGATTACGTGGTGATGCAACATTATTTTGCCAACACGTTCGAGGGGCCGACCGCGTTTGGAATGGTGTTCAACAAGATTACGTGTGAGCACCCTTTGTCCGGTGGTGTCCGAACCCGGTCTGATTGGGTTGCAGACTTGGTTCGGGAGCGCGCCAGGCGCACCAATGGATCGGGTCCCTTGAAGGTTCTGTCTCTCGGAAGCGGAATCGGAGCAGAGGTTGGGCTCGTCCACTCGGGTCCTGATGGAGATAGTTTGCCTGTCCGCTGGACGCTCATCGACCAAGAGGATCAGGCGCTTGCTTTGGCGTATCGCAATGCCCGCAAGGTCAGCGAAGGCGGAGCGCGCAAGCCCGAAGTCGCGTGCGTGAACGTTTCCTTCTCCCAGCTCTTCAGTGGCGAGGTCGCCCCAGACACATGGGGGCAACAAGACATCATTTTCGCCCTGGGCCTCTTCGACTACCTTCGCGAGCCCGGCGCCTCGATGTTGCTCGCGGGCCTCTACTCGCTTCTCAGAGAGGGCGGTTCGGTGGTGATCGGTAACGCGGCTAGGCCGAATACCCACTTCTGGGAGCCCGAGTTGGCACTGCGCTGGTCGCTTTTGTATCGTGATAGGGAGGAGATGGAGCGCCTTGCAGCACCTCTGCCCCCACGAGTGGACGTGTGTGTGGAGGTAGAGCCAATGAAGGCCTACTACAGACTCACGTGCCGGAAACCGTAGCGTCAGAATCGCGCGTCAGTCAGTCGCACGACTTAACCTTTGGGTACGAGTTGGCGCGACGCAACAATACTGCGCTGCTCTGGTCGCACGCAGCGTTCAGCTTCCTCTTTCTTCTGTGGTGGTGGATCGACTACGTCGAAGCTCCTGCCCAAGCCTCCGATTTTTTGGTGCAACGGGTGGTCGCAGTGGTGGCTGCGACGGTGGCCGTGCTCGGGCCGATGAGGCGTTCAGGTGAGCCGACACACTCGTGGCTCGCCACCTTTTTCTGGTTCTTGATCTGGGGCACCACCGTAGCGGCGATGTTGCCTCATGTGAGCTCGCACGCGAACCTACTCTACGTAGTCGGGCTGAGCGCCATCGGTCTCGGGGCTGGCGTGTTGCCATTTTGGCCTGCCCGCTGGGCAGTCGCCACGGTTGCGGCGATAGCCTTTGCTGGAGCATGGGCTCTGCTCCTTCGACCGGGAGTCAGCGGAGCCACTCTCTTCGAGTCAGCGACCATTTATACGACGATTGGCGCCGGGTCTGTCATCGTTGCCGTGCTCAAGTTTCGTTTCTTCCAGCTCGACTTCAAACGCAGGATCGAGCTCGAGGAAACGAGTCAGCAGTTGAGCACGGCAGTCGCTCGGCTCAAAGAAGTCGACCAAGAGAAGACGCGTCTTTTTCACAACGTTTCACACGAGCTTCGGACGCCCTTGACCATGATCCTGGGGCCGCTCGATGACATGGCTAATGGTGCTCCGTATCGCAAGGAAGTCTTGGCGCTCATGCGCAGGAATGCCAGACGACTTCTTCGTCTGATCGATGACATCTTGGAGCTCTCCAAAATCGACACCGAAGGTTTGCCCCTCCATCGAAGGCGCCTCGATGTCGCTTCCCTCGCAGCACACGTGGCCGAGACGTTGACACCAGGTGCGGAGTCCCAAGACATCGAGCTTCGTTGGGAAGGGTGCGACCTACCGCGTTGGGCAAATGTCGATGCGTATCGCATCGAGACGGTTCTGACGAACCTCATCGGCAATGCGATCAAGTACACGCCCGAAGGGGGGCAAATCTCGGTTCGAGTGAGTGAGGACGGCAGTCAAATTCGATTTGAAGTCGATGACACCGGAGATGGTATCCCCGCAGGAATGTGCGATCGGATTTTCGAGCGCTATACACAGGTTGGGAAGCGCGCGATGGGCGGAGTTGGCATTGGCCTCTCGTTGGCGCGTGAATTGGTCGAGTTGCACGGCGGCAAGATCGGCGTCGAAAGCGAGCCGGGCAAGGGGTCCTGCTTCTGGTTTACGCTTCCCGCCGCCGAGCTTTCATCCGAGCAAACCGCCGCCGATTTGGATGTCAAAACCGTCGACGGAAGCGATGACTCGACCCCCATGTCCATCGACGCTTCGAGCGACCATGAGAGCGAGGGCACCATCCTCGTGGTGGATGACGAACCTGATGTTCGACAACTGGTGAAGCAAGTCTTTCGTCAGAGCTGGACCGTTCTGGAAGCGAGAGATGGCGTTGCGGCTCTTTCCGTGATTCGTGAGCGCCGGCCGGACGTCGTGCTTACCGACATGATGATGCCCGGGATGGATGGCGGAACGTTGCTCAGGGAGGTTCGAGCCGATCCCGCCATTGCGCAAACTCCGATGATCTTCCTGACGGCGGCCCGAGGGGCGGACTCGGAGACGGCGATTTTGGCAAGTGGCGCGGATGACTACCTTCCGAAGCCTTTCGTTCCCCAGGTCCTTCGAGCGCGGGTGCAATTGCAGATGCGTTTGCGAAGGCTAATTGCGACAATCGCCAATCAAGAAAAGCTGGCGGCGATTGGAACGCTGACTGCCGGGATCCTGCACGAAGTCAACAACCCAGCCGGTTGCATCATTGCAGCAAGCACCCTCATCAGACCCGACGTCAACGAGCAGAAATTGAGGACGGCTCATGACACCATTCGGCAAGCCGCCGAGCGCATCGTCAAACTGACTGCGGCACTCCGGAGTCACGCGCGACCTGATGAGCACGATACTCCCAAACCCTTCGACTTGAAGAAAGGGATTGAGTCGTCGGTCGCCCTATTGGCACATGCGCTGAGTGGCCACACCGACGTCCTGGTCGATTGCCCCGAGCAGTTGGAGGCATTCGGGCCCCCGGCGCGACTGAACCACGTCTTCTTGAACCTTCTCGAAAACGCGGCGAAATCAGGGGCTAGGAATGTGACAGTGGCCGCTCGGGCTTTGGGCGAGGAAGCGATCCAGGTCGTCGTCCAGGATGACGGACCGGGGATACCTCCCGATGATCAACAACGCATCTTTGACCCATTCTTCACGACGCGCGAGGTTGGGCAGGGCAGTGGCCTCGGTCTGTTCTTGTGCCGGCGAACTCTACAGGAGAACGGCGGGAGCATCGCACTCGAGCCGAGCCCGGTCGGTGCCCGTTTCGTGGTGCGTCTGCAACACGCTCGGACGGAAGAGCCAGTCGATCCCGGCTTCGCTTTCGTCAGGACCGAGCGGGCTTCGGCACCTCCCCCCCGATAACGAAAAAGGGCCGGAGCCGAGGAAACGGCGTACCGCTACGGCGCGGTGGCGCCACCGCAGCTCGAGCCGGCCCCCGCGGTGCAACCGAAGCAGTGCCTTCGGGTCACGATCGTCCTACCTGAGAGTGCGTCGGGGTCGAAATTGCGAACGGTCATGGGCCGACCGTGCTCGTCCAAGATTGGAAGATCGAGCATCTGATTGAAGTCACAGTCGTACAGCGAGCCGTTCCAAGCGACGCTGAGGGTATTTCGGCACATCAGCCTGGCGATGGTCGAGGGGTTGAAGCCCCGTAGTAGTGAATCCATGTAGTCCTGCAGAGTGTCGCTGTCGACCAGCCACTCCAAAAACCGTGCGATGGGCATGTTGTTCAGCGCGATCAGCTTGTCGAAGCGAACCCCTTCGCGATCGAGCGCACGCCGATAGCTGGCCTCGAGAGCGGGTTGCGATCCGGGAAGGAAAGCGCCGGCCGGATTGTGCATCAAGGTGAGCACACGTTGGGGATCGCCCTGTCCGTAGCCCACGTCGTTGAGCATTCGGAGTGCTTGCATCGAGCGTTCATGAGCTCCCTCTCCGCGCTGGGCATCCGTGTTGCGCTTTCGCGGATGCGGCAGCGATGCGACCACCTCGACGCCGCGATCAGCCAGCCACTGGGGTAGATCTCGGAATCTTGGAAGGAGAAGGACGCTCAGATTGCTGCGATCGATCACATGCTTGCCGCGTTCGACGCATCCTTCGACCAAGTAACGAAAATGCGGATTGAGCTCAGGAGCACCTCCCGTGATGTCCACCGTGCGTGCCTGCATGCGATCGAGCGCATCCAGGCAAGCGTCGATCATGGCCCGATCCATGTTCTCTTCCACTCGGTCCGGGCCTGCATCGACGTGGCAATGCCGGCAGGTCATGTTGCACAATCGCCCGACGTTGATCTGGAAGATCTCCACCGACTGCGGTCGAAAGACCTTCCAGCCACAATCCGCGATCCGGGCAGCAAACTCGCCCCCCTTTGGACCGGGAGAGTCCATCTGCACTGTGTCGAGCAGCTCGAGTTGGGTTTTGGCTGATGCGAGAGGCGAGCGGCGACGGCGGAGGGTCTGGACCCGTTTGGGACCCGATTCTCGGCTGTCGAGAAGTAGATCCGCGGACAGCAAGCCGAGATCGTCGGGCATCACATTCCTTTCTTCTTGAGGTGCTCTCGCATCTGCACGCCATGGACCAGGCTGGCGCCGCCTCGGATCGCGGCGGCGACGTGAATTGCCTCGGTCATCTCTTCGAGGTCGGACCCCTTGGCCAGTGACTCGGTGGTATAGGCGTCTATGCAATACGGGCACTGGATGGCGTGAGCCACCGCCAGTGCGATCAAGGCCTTCTCGCGCTCGGTGAGCGCACCCTCCGCAAACACGGCGCCGTACCAATCGAAGAACTTTTTCGCGAGGTCCGGGCTGCCCTCCGCGATATCAGCGAACTTCGGGAGATCTTC
>JASFKY010000194.1:0-7019 GCA_050118395.1 Myxococcales bacterium
CGTTCCAAGGTCCATTCACCCGTCGAGGACGACGAAGCCAGCTTTGTGAAGCCGATGGTCGACGAAAGGCGCTACCTCCGAAGACCAGAAGAAGCTCACGTGGCCTCCTGCAAACCAGCGAATGTCCGGTTGACCCCAGTGTTCCCAAAGTCGTTCGGCCTGCTCGGGCGTGGTCACCTTGTCGTCGCTGCCGGCAAAGATGAATCGATTTTCGAGCTTGGGCTGCGGGGCGACCGCCAAGGGCGACACCAGCTCGAAGAGCTCTCGGGTGTGCACGCCGAGCACTCCGTTTTCCTCGGCCTCTTGACGTTGCTCTGGCGGCGCATGGTGAACGAACAGGTCGGGGATGTCACACACGGGGATGCCCGCGATCACCAGGTCTACGTCTTCGAGGCCCGACAGTAAGGAGGCGACGTAGGCTCCCATCGACAATCCGTAGAGGCCTACCCGGGTGGCGCCTTGTGTTCGGGCCCAATGGATCAGGCGGCGCGTGTCCCAGACGGCTTGTGAGATCCCATGGAACGCATCGAGAAGATCGAAGGACAAGAGAGAAGCCACCGGTAGCGCCGGAGGTTTTCGAGGGCCGTGCAGCGGCAATACGGGCATCACGAGGTTTAGACCCAGTTCGTGGTGCAGCATCTCCGCGCGGAAGCCGGCGAAATCGGCGTAGGGGCCGCCTGTCCCCAGCCCGTGCAGGCAGATCAGCCATGGCCGCTCGGGATCTCCATGGCGGGCCAGCCAAGCATGGCCGATGTGGTTTCGCTCATACTCGTTCCAACGCGCTGCGGCCGGATCTTCGGGGGCCGCCCGATACTCGCTATCGAACGAGAGCCACTCGAAGCGCATGGAGGGGTGCCAAGCGGGCTCGACGGCAGGCGCCACCAGGGGCGGCGGCGAAGCATGAAAGGCGCTCGGAGCGGCAGGTCCGTTCTGACGGTAAAGCGCATGCGCTCCGGCGATCTCCCGTCCCACACGAGCCAGGTCGCCCGGCCCGGGATATCGGTGAGGGCGGCTCAAGGCGCTCAGAAAAAGCCGATCGATGGAGCGCCCGGTCACACGGGCGAGACCCGTATAGGAATTGCGGCGGGCTAGGCGAATACGTGCCCCGGGCTCTTGCCTGGACGAACGCCTTCGGCGGGACGCACGACGCACGGCCGGGACCGGCGCGCGCCAGGGAAACAACCGCTCGACCAAACCGGACCACACGTTTACGCCCACCATGCTTTCTCCAGTCGATCGAAAGTAGAACATGTACTATTTTCGTTCAACCCGCCATGCCCGACGAATCAGACAGCCTCGAGCAGAAACTACCACCGCGTGTAGTAAGAGCGCTGCAGCGCCTCATGGAAACCGGCCTTTGGAATCGGTGGGCCGAAGCGACCGAAGCGCACCTGCAGGAGCCGGCGCTTCAGTTCGATCCCGACTTCATGCGCAAGCTGGTACCCAAGATGGAGCTCTTTGCCCGCTACTTTGGGGCCGAAGTCCGGGGCATGGATCGCGTGCCTCCAAGCCCGGTGTTGTTGATAGGGAACCACTCCGGGGGCGTGGTCACGCCGGATACGAGCGCACTCTACGCCGCTTGGTACAGGCATCGGGGCTTCGCGGACCCGCTCATGGGCCTTGCCTTCGATGGGATTTACGGCGTTCCGGGTTGGCGGGAGCTCATGCGGAAGATCGGACAGATGCCTGCCAGCATGGAAAACGCGAGCGCCGCGCTCCGCGCTGGGTCCTCGGTGCTCCTCTACCCGGGCGGGTCGTATGAGGTGTTTCGCCCCTGGAGAGATCGCAATCGGATCGTGTTCAAGGGTCGCAAGGGTTTCATTCGTCTCGCATTGGAGACCGGTGTACCGGTGGCACCCGTCGTGGGTCATGGGGGGCACGAAACGACGTTCGTGCTCACGCGCGGGGAGCGATTGGTCGAGCTGCTGAGCTTGGACAAGGTACGCATGGACGGCGCCCCGCTGCTGTTCCAGCTTCCTTGGGGCATCTCGACCCCGCTCACGCCCGGGATTCCTCTGCCGGCCAAGATCACCGTGCAGGTGTGCGAGCCCCTCGACTGGAGTCGTTTCGGTCCCGAAGGCGCCCAAGATCCCGCAGTGCTCGAGCGCTGCTACCAGGAGATCACGTCGATCATGCAGGGCACGCTCGATGTGCTCGTCCAAGAGAACCCGCGGCCGCTCGTCAGCCGGTTCCGGAGTCCACATAGGTAGAGGCCACCCATGTGGTTTGGCGTTTCGGCCGTCTCCTGGTGGTTTCTATTGGTCAGTCTCGTCGGCGCCGTCTTTACGGCCAATGCATTCGTCCCCGTGCGCAGCGTTCCGGCGCTTTTCATGCCGAGCTTTTTCGGGTCCTGGCTCACCGCGGAGCTGGCTCTTCACCACGTGCTTTGGCAATCGGTGGCCACGATGTTGTTCGTAGAGCTCGGGGCTCTCGAAGCATGGCCCGGCTGGGCCGGCTTGCTGATTACGTTCGCCTCTTGGCTCGGGCTTCTGGTGCTGTTCGCCGATGGGAATCGGGCCCAAAAAACGTTCGAAGCGTCTCTGTCCGTGCTCCGGCGCCGACCCGACCTCAGGCCGGTGCCGTGGCGTCAGCTCCTTCTTCCTTTCTCCCGGCGCCGCCATGGTGTGAAGGTCACGAAAGACATCGAGTTTCGGCGCGTTGCGGGCACGATCCTCGAGCTCGACGTCATCGCTCCAGCCGACCGCGGAATCAACCGGCCCGCCATCCTTCAGATTCACGGCGGCTCCTGGGTCATGGGAGACAAGCGCGAGCAAGGATGGCCGCTGCTGTCTCACCTGGCGGCGCATGGTTGGGTTTGTTTCAACCTCAACTATCGCCTCAGTCCGGGGGCCACGTTCCCCGATCATCTCGTCGACCTCAAGGCGGGCCTCGCCTGGATCCGCGAGCACGCCGCGGATTGGGGCATCGACCCGAGCTTCGTGGCGGTGACCGGCGGGTCGGCCGGGGGACACCTGGCGGCGCTGATGGCGCTGACCGGAAACGACCCGGAATACCAGCCCGGCTTCGAAGAATCGGACACCACGGTGCAAGCCGCGGTGCCCATCTACGGTGTCTACGACTTCACCAGCCGGCTCGGTGAAAATAGGCTTCCTTTCTGGTACCGGCGGCTGGAATCGCAGATCATGAAGGCGTTTCGCGACGAGGAGCCCGACAAGTTCAAACGCGCATCGCCCATCGACCGGATTCATGCCGACGCGCCCCCATTTCTCGTGATCCATGGAGATCGGGACACGCTGGCTCCGGTCGAGGAGGCGCGTTACTTCGCCCAAAAGCTGCACGAGACATCCAATGCGCCTGCCATTTATGCAGAGCTCTCCGGCGCGCAACATGCGTTTGATCTCTTCTGCTCACCCCGAACCGCACACATGGTGGCCGCGGTGCTCCAGTTTCTGAATGCAGCCCACGAGCGGGCCCGAGCTTCGTTACCGCTTCTTGAGACCGATCCAGCCTCGGGAAGGGAGCACACCGCGCCTCTGGAAGCCTTCGAGTGAGCGTCGGAATGCCCGCGCTCTGCGGTGCTGAACGATGTGTCCGCCCGGGTAGGTGATGAGCTCGGCTCCGAAATGTGCAGCAAGACGCTGACCATGGCCGACCGTGGCCAGCCGGTCGTACGCGCCCGACACGATCGAAATACGCTCTGGATCGACCCTGGGCGTGCGGCACACCGGGGTGATGGGAACGAGCTGCTCTCGATAGCCCTCGTAGAGGGTCCGTTGCACCGCTCCCGAACCGGGTACTAGGTCGTTGTCGTTCATCACGTCCGGCACGCTCGCAATCGGGATGTACGCGAGCACGAAGTCGACGTCCGACGTGGCGGTTGCCAAGAGTGACGCCGTGTAGCCACCGAGACTCATGCCCACGACGCCGACGTGGCTGGCTCCGGCCTCCCGCATGGCTCGGATGGCGATCTGCAGGTCCCAAATGGCTTGCCGGAAGCCCTCGATGGTGAAGGCGGTGTCTTGTTGCGGCCACTCGGGAGGAAAGGCGTTTCCTCGTGGGCCGTGGAATGGAAGCGCAAACAGCGAGATGCCGATGCCCTGGCGATGAAATTCCCGCATCGGCCAGGCCACTCGCTCCATGAGGTGATGACCGGACGAAAAGCCGTTTACCAAAATCGCCATGGGCTTGCCCTTGATCCGTAGGCTCAAGGTGCGGAGGAGCGCGGTTTGGTTGTCGCGGTGGCTGCGGTACTCTCGCTTGATGCTCCTGAAGATGAGCGGGTGGGCGCTCTGCCAGCTCCATTCGGCAAAGCCCACCCGATGGGGAGCAAGCCAGCGCTTCTTGACCGCGATTCGGGGCGGTTTGGGAAACAGGTCCCCGGAGTCGGCGCGGTAGGTTCGATACTCGTCGCTGGAGGCAAATGCGGTCAAATCGTGCACGAGCTCCGGCGGCTCCTTGAGGTCGGAAGGCTTGAGCTTGCCGAGCTGGGCAATGAGAACGCCGTCGGTTCGGTATGCTAGCCGTTGAATCGGGCCTCGGGGCCGGTCGGGCGTCGTCAAATGACCGCGGCTCGCTTCCAGCGAAACCCCGGCGGCCCGGCTCCGGTCGCCCGCATCCCACGCTTGATAGAGGTCGCGTGCCACGATGCTCAAGGCGTATATCGAAACCGAGCGCTCTGTGCAATCGTCGTCTACGCAGAGCCTCTTTTGCTGCGCGCGCAAGATTTGCGCCGAGGGCTCGTGCGGGACGTATTAGGGAGAAAGGTTCCGTAGGTCGGGCACCCACAGCAGCGCGGCGATCAGGAGAACACACACCAAAGTTGCCAGCACCAGGCCGACGAGGACCTTCGAGTTACGCGGTTGCTCGTTTGCGATTCGCTTGCGGTCTGCGAAGAAGTCCCAAGTCGCAGCTGCGATCGTGACGCAGCCCATGCCGTAGATCACCAGCGGGGCCCAAAGAAGGAAGCTGCGCACCTCGGTCGGCCGTAAACCAGCCGTTTTGGCGAGGAAGAGATCTAAACGCTCCACCACGAATCCCAGGGTGATCATTCCGAGGCTCACCCGAAGCCAGCCCAAGTATTTGCGCTCGTTGCCCAGGGCGGTTCGCGTCCGATGGTGGAAAAGGACCTTGCGCTGCCACTCGGTCTGCTCAGCGGCCGTCGACTCGTTCGGATCGGTCGTGCCCTCGGAATGGCTGTTGTCGCGGGTTGCTTCGCCCATCGGTCCCTCTACTCGAGGTTTCGCTCGATGAACCGAACCAGTGGCGCGATCACGTTGTTGGTTTCGTCGTCCTCGGCGGAGACGATATCGACGTGGGCGTATCCTTCGGACATGAATACCTCGAAGCCCCCGGCGGCATCGCCAAAGGTCGGGAAAGCCGTGCTCGGTTGCTCTGGGTTGACGACGCGTGGGGTGGAGCCGTCGCAGCTCGGCGCGGTGCAGACCGCAAGCGAATTCGCGTAAGCCAGCATGCGGCCCGGCACCGGAACGAGGCCATTGGTGCCGCCAAAGGCGATAACCGGAATGTCGACGTTCCGAGCTTGTGTGATGTTGTCGATATCGGAGCGACCCCGGCCTTCGGGTGGAGGCGCCGAAAGCGGCGTCGTGTCGAGACCCAAGCCGGAGACGACTCCGAGGCCCGAGCTCGGATAGTACCAATCCGAGAAGTTCGTTTGCCCTCGGTAGAACGACGGCATCATGTGACCTTCGAGATCCGTCGACTCGACTTCGACGCCCCAGACTCCGGCGTCGGCGAGATCGGTCGGCGCCGGTCCGTTGTCGGGCAATACGCTTGCGGGCATCGGGTCACCGTAGTTGAGCCAGGTCCGCACGCCGTCCACGGTGGGCCCGATCGTTCCAAGGGAAGTCGCCACGAAGCTCGCCAGCGCTGCCGCCGGCCCGTCGTCATCCAAGAACGATCCGATCAATGCAACTGAAGTGGTCGGCTCGGTGCCCAGAAGTACGGTCAGCGCCTCCAATTCGGGGACCTGGGACACGGCGTTGTTGCCTTCGATCCCATTTTGATCCGCCTGCATGATCGAAATGCCCATGTCGCCGTTGAGTTCGCCTTCGAGCGCTGCGACCTCCGAAACGGCCAGCAGTTGCGGGGAGAGCAAACCGGCTACCACCGAATAGGCCGTCACCGGCTTGCACGACGTGTTCTCGAACGCTTCACAATCCTGGAGCGCCGTCTCTACGGTACAAGCCGTCAACCCGTCCACACAGCGGGGCTCTTGGCTCGACACGGCTCCATAAAGCCCGCCGTCGAAACGCGCCTCGATCCGGTCGAGCAGGTCTTCGCTCGGTGGGTCGGCGGGTAGGCTTCCGCCGCCCCCTTCCAGCATGACCAGCCCGCGCAGCTTCCGATAGCCTGGCTCGGGGTCGCCACCGTCTAGATTGAAGTCGGTCGCGGCGTAACGAGCGGTGAAGCCCGTTCCCGCGGAGTGACCGCCGAGGAACACGTTGGCGTTGCGAGCGACGGTTCGCGCCTGTTCGACCACGACATCGATGTCTTGCGAGTGCACGAGCCCAGTCCATTGGGCCATGAAGGCGAGGTCTTCCCCGGTGTCGTAAAAGATCGCGCGCCGATCGAGCTGCGATGCCAAGGTCGGGTGCAGCTCCAGCCCGAGCTGGTCACCGAACAAGAAGTCCAGCCCGATCAACGGATCCCCTTCCTGCTCGGCGAGATCCAATCCCGCGGTGTCCTCCAGCTGGTTCGATCGCCGATCGAACGCCCAAACTTCGATGGCCATGGAGGACTCGAGCTTGGCTCGCCGCATCAGCTCCTCGGCGAGCACCGCAAACGTGGCGGCCCCTCCCTCGAAGCCCGGGACGAGCACGAGGATGGCGTCGGGCTGCGTGTCCGCCTGGTCGGACAAGTAGTAGCGCGTGTAGCGTGCCTGGTTGAGATCGAAGCTCGCAGTGCCGAATTGCGCGATCAGCTTCGGGTTGGTCACCGTGACCCCAGGGCTCCCAGGCGTATGGGCGGGCTTTGCGTTGCTCGGAAGATCGACCGTCTCCAACTCGAAGGACCCATTGCTTCCACAGGCGGCCAGAAGG
>JASFKY010000195.1:0-6962 GCA_050118395.1 Myxococcales bacterium
GGCGCAATGTAAGGCGGCCACCGCCGAATGGCTACCGCGTTCCGCTCAGGAAGCGGAGGATCGTGTCGATGATGCGGTCCTGACGCGTTTTTCCGAGGCCGGCGAACACCGGCAGCGCCAGAGACTCGCGGCTCGCCTGCTCCGAGACCGGAAGCGAGCCCTCCCCATAGCCCAGGTGCGCAAAGCAGCGCTGTCGATGAAGCGGCACCGGATAGTAGATGGCCGTTTGGATTCCGGCAGCCTGCAGATGCTTCTGTAGCTCGTCGCGGCGCGACGTCCGGATGACGTATTGGTTGTACACGTGGCCCTCGAACCGACGTCGCGGGATGCGGAGCAACGTTTCGTCGAGCCCGGCGCTCGCGAAGGCAGTGTCGTATCGCTCGGCGTTGACGCGTCGAGCCGCAGTCCACGAGTCGAGCTCCGGAAGCTTTATGCGCAAAAGAGCGGCCTGCAGCTCATCGATGCGAAAGTTTCCTCCGATGACCTGGTGATGGTATTTCGGCTTACTGCCATGAGCACGGAGCACCCGCACCTTGTCGGCGAGCATCGAATCTGCGGTGGTCACCAGGCCAGCATCCCCAAAGGCGCCGAGATTCTTCGAAGGGAAAAACGAAAAACAAGCGTAAGCGCCAAGGGTGCCCACGGGACCCATGGGACTCTTGGCGCCAATCGCCTGGGCTGCGTCCTCGATGACGGGAAGGTCGTGCTTGGATGCGATCTGCGACAGGCGCTCCATGTCGCATGACTGTCCAAACAAGTGGACTGGGAGGAGCGCACGAGTTCGGTCCGTGATCGCCTCGGCCACCTGCTCGACGTCGATGTTGAAAGTGTCGGGGTGGATGTCGACGAACACCGGTGTGGCCCCAACCCGGGCGACACAGCCGGCGGTGGCGAAGAAGCTGTATGGTGTCGTGACGACTTCATCCCCAGGTCCGATGCCCAGTGACATGAGCGCCACGAGCAACGCGTCCGTGCCGCTCGACACTCCGATGGCGTGCGCCACGCCCAAGGAATCGGCGATTTCACGCTCGAACGCATCGACCTCGGGGCCGAGGATGTAGCGGCCTGATCGGATGACCTCCGCCGCTTTGGCGATGAGGCGGTCGACGACGGGCGCGTTTTCGGCCCGAACGTCCAGCATGGGGATCGGTTCGTCACTCACGGCTTCCGACCCATCGACATTCATCGGCGGTCACTTCGTAGCGATCACCGCAGCGGGTGCAGGACCCAGCGGGGGACAGCACCTCGCCACACCGACACGCCCAGGCTGCGCGCCGTGCGGGATTGCCCACGACGACGGCGTGGGCTGGCACGTCCTTGGTCACCACCGCCCCGGCTCCGACGAGTGCCCACTCGCCCAGAGACGTTCCGCAGACAATCGTCGCGTTGGCGCCGATGGTGACTCCTCGCGCTACCGTGGTCGGCGCGAAATCGTCTTTACGCTCGACGTGCGCGCGCGGTGTCAAGACGTTGGTGAAGACGCAGCTCGGCCCGAGGAATACGTCCTCGGCAATGGTCACGCCGGTGTACACGGATACGTTGTTTTGAATCTTCACGCGGTCGCCGATTCGCACCCCAGCTCCGATGAACACGTTTTGCCCGAGCGTACACCCATCGCCAATGGCCGCTCCGGCGCAGACGTGGCTGAAATGCCAAATCCGCGTTCCGGCTCCCACCGTCGCGCCCTCGTCCACCACCGCTGTCTCGTGAATGAATGACACACTCATCCGTGAAGCTAGCGCAACATGGCGCGGCACTCCCGTACGTACCGGCCCCGCCCCAGCTTCGCACAACTCTGGTAGGCCTGGGTGGCACCCTGTCGATCCCCTCGCATTTGACGTGCGGCGCCAAGAGTCACCCAGCCGAGCGCGTTGCCGGGATCGATCGCAGTCGCTCTCTCGGCCAACTCCGCCGCCTCGCGTGTGTTTTGCCGCGCCAGCATCAGGCGAGCCAACTCAGCGAGCGCGGGGCTCGATTCGGGCTCGAGCTGAATCGCACGGCGGTAGGCAGCCACCGCACGCGAGCCCCGCTTGAGTCGGCGCGCCAGAGCGAGCTGCGCCTCGTAGGTATCCGGCGCCCCGGTTTTGGGATAGATCGGTGGCTCTGGCGCTGGCTCGGTCGCGGGCTCCGACGCTGGCGCTGGCGCTGAGTCGGTCGCTGACTCTGGCGCTGGCGCTGGCGCTGACGCTGGCTCTGACGCTGGCTCTGGCTCTGGCGCCGACTGGCCTGCGGTCGCGGTCTGCGTTTCGCCTCTCGTCACGGCGCCGCGTTCACCCACGGTCACGGGCGCCGCCAGCCCCGGCGAGCCCATGGACCTCCAGTAGCCCAGGACGCCTAGACCGCAGCCGATCACCAATACGAGCAAGGCCCAGCGGAGCCGGCTCGTCCGCCTTGGCGCGGGCGGAGGCACCATCGACTTCGGTCCGGGAGACGATGCTCGGGTTCCCGGCGGTACGCGAGCCTCTTCGAAGACCTGCTCGTAGGTGAGCGGTGGCGGGTCCACTTCCGGGGGCTCGTGGTAGTCGGCGGCCGGATCCGGTTTGCTCTCCGGCGACTCATCGGCAGCTCGTTCGTCTGCCGCGAGCGCTTTGGGCGGCTCCGATCGGACGAACGGAGCCGGCGGCGGATCGGAGTCGATGGCCTCGATGGCTTCCTCCACTTCCGGATCACGTTGAAGCTCCTGAAGCGTCTCGTCCCATCGTCCGAGCTCGGCGGTTTCCCGAGTCGACGGATCCTCGATTGGCTCGCTATCGGGAGCCCGTCCGGCCCAATTCAAGATGGTGCCGCCCGCATGCATCGAGCTTTCGGGACGGACCGCCTGAAAGCCCTTCGGGGTGTGCTTGCGCCTCTTGGGCTGGCTCGACGGAGGGGGCGCAGGCTTCCATCCAAGCGCCGTCCCCACCGTCGAGCTCTCCGCGGGTTGACTCGCGTAGGTCGAATCCGCGGGCGCGATGACTTCCTCCCGAGCGTCCATCGGCTCGATTCGCGGTGCGGGCAGCGACACGGGCGTCGAGCGGCGATCGGGAGGTACGGAGTCGCGACTCGGGCCAGGCACCGACACGGCCTCGGGGCTGTTGTCGTCGGCCCCGAGGACGGCCTCGAACTCGGGCGCCGTGACCGACGTCGAGGACGCCTCCGTTTGCGGAGCCCGTGGAGCCGACAGGACGGGAATACGGCCGACCGGCAGGCCTGCGGGCCCGGGGATCGTATGGATGCCTTCGCGAGCCGGCGGTGCAGAGGAGCGGACGGAAACCTCCGTCAACACGGGTATGCTGTCCTGAGACAGTCCCACCTCCCGGACCAGCCCTTCGAAATACAAATCCACCACCTTGCGAAGCGCTTCGACATGGTCTCCCCCATGCGCTCGGAGCACCTCTGCCACGGTGCGATGCCCGTCGATGAGACGAATCATCGCGTTTTGTTCGTCCGGGATGTCTCTGAGGCGCTCGCGAAGCATGCCCGCGTCCACTTCGAGCACCGCGTCGAGCGAGGGAAGGAGCTCCAAGAGCCGGCTCCATTCATCGAGTCGGTGCATTCCCTCCATCAGCAGAGCCTGCGTCGTCCGGTGCACGGTTCGTTCGGACAGGCTCACTCGGCGAAACTCCAAGTCGAAGTTGCCTTCCCGCCAAAGGAGCTGTCGATAGATCGCGTCCTCTCCTCGGAGGTCCTCCACAGTCGCATTGATCACGGCGCCCGAGTCGAAGGAGATCATGCCCTCCTGCCCGTCCACCGAGACCAACGTGAGCACGCCGGACTTGCGGCTCACGTCGATGGTCTGCAGCAAATCGACGACACTCATCTCCGACAAGGAGCCGCTGAATCGCGTCCGCGAATCGGTGTTCCTGCGGGCCAGGCCCGCCCGCGCCTGCCTGGCAAGCTCGATCCCCACACGCGCCACCACCTCGCGAATGTAGATCGGCTTCGTGAGGTAGTCCTGCACGCCCAGCTCCAAGCCGCGTATCTTGCTCTCGATCGATCCGTCGCTCGAAAGAAACATGAACGGGATGTCGGACCAATCGCTGTTCTGACGAAGCTGCTCGACGAAATCAAAGCCGTTCATGTCGGCAAAGCTCGTATCCGAGAGGATCAGATCTGGCTTGTTGGCATGCAGGATCTCGAATGCTTTGCCCACGCTCGGGCACCCGGCCACGTTGTAGCCGGCGTTCCGTAGGCTCACCTCGAGCACACGGAGACTTCGAGGATCGGCATCGACGACGAGGAGATTCTGCTTGGTCACTGCAACCTTTGGGTCAGTCGGAGTGTGCGAATGGGCACAGGCGCATGTCAAGCATGCCTTCGAACGGCGGACGTGCTAATTTCCGAAAAGAGGCGATGAGGAGGCTCGGGGGTATCCTAAGCGTGATCATCGGCGCAGGGCTCGCGTCCGGCGCTTGCGAAAAGCCGCGCGCAGAGATGTCCTTCGTGGAGGTCGACCCGGACTTCGGCGGCCTGCAAGGAGGGAAGACCGTTCGCATCGTGGCGCGAAGCTTGCGGCTGGACATTGGCTACGCGGTTTATTTTGGCGAGCAGCAGTCACCGCAAGTCTCGATCCAGGGCAATCAGGGACTGCTTGCGGTGACACCGCGTCGCGCCAATCCCGGGACCGTCGACGTGACGATACGAGCCGACAACGGATCGGTCTTCGTCATCGAGAAGGGGTTCCAGTACATCGACCAAGCAGGCAACCTGCTGGCGGAGCCCAAGACCCCCTAGGTCTCAAGACCCGGCGTCGACCGCAGCGTCCGCCCCTGCATCCATTTGCGGACGACAAGCGCCCGCCAGGCAAACCAAACCGGTCTCGCACTGGGAGGTCCGTGTACAGGGCTCGCCGAGCTCTTTGGCCGTGATGTCTCGCCCACAACCAAGAGCCCACAGACACAACGGTAACCATAGGAGTCTCCGACCCATCGGCCCGACGATAGCGCAGGCTCCTCTCCGGTACCACGCACGACCGGGCAAACAGCTGCTACGCTCGGCGCGTGGACATTCGGCTCCTCATTCCGGAGCTCTTCGAAAAGCTCAGCCTCATCGCGACCGCCGGCCTACTCGGCGTGCTGGTGCCGCCGCTGCGCAATCGACTCTTGGGTGTCGGTCGACCACGTGACGTCGGAGTTGCCATGATTTTCGGCGTCCTGTTGTCACTTTGGGGCTCCCGAATGGGATTCGAATGGCTGGGTCACCACCTCAACTTCCGCGCCATCGGGATCATCATCGCAGGGATCCTGAGCGGCCCTCGCGCCGGCGCGGTGGC
This sequence comes from Myxococcales bacterium, assembly GCA_050118395.1. GTDB lineage: Bacteria > Myxococcota_A > Polyangia > Polyangiales > Houyiibacteriaceae > SG8-38. The sequence goes on from JASFKY010000195.1 coordinate 5,252, forward strand.
GGGGCTTCTGGGAGGGGGGTTTTACGTGTTGCGAGTCGTGCCGGACTCGTTCCCTTGGGCCGTCATCGCTTCGGTTTTGGATGGATGGCTGGCAGGTCGAATGTCGGTACGCCGAGAGCGCATGTTCGTCGGATGGCGCGTTCTAGCGGGAGCAGCACTGGTCCAGTTGGCCGGCCTGAGCGTGACTGGAGTCGGCATGGCAGTCTCCGGGCACGATCCAGTGGCTGCGCTGCCTTCGTTGGTGGCCCAACTCGGAGGGGTGGCCGTCGGCGTCGCCTTGTTCGTCAACGTGGCGCTGGTCGTCATCTCACGGCAAGAGCAAGCGGTGGCGCTCGTCGAAGCCAAAGCGGCAGCCAATGCAATGTCCCTGGCGGCCCTGCGCAGTCGTTTGGAGCCGCATTTTCTCTTTAATGCGCTCAATACGGTCCGCGCCACGATCAGGCGTGACCCCGAGCAGGCGCGCGCGCTCGTGTCGGATTTGGCAGACCTCTATCGCTACCTCCTACACCACCCCTATGACGCATCGTTGATGAACGAAGTCGAGCATGCGTGCGCCTATCTGGCCGTCGAGCGGGCTCGCCTCGGTGACGAGCGCTTGTCGGTCGAGACGCAAATCGACGATCGCGTACGGGACCTCCGGGTACCCGCGCTCTTATTGCAACCGATCGTCGAAAATGCAGTCAAGCATGGAATCACCCCAAAACACGGACTCGGCAAGATCACCATCCGAGCCATCGATCTCGGCAATCGACTGCAAATCGAGGTCGAGGACGAAGCCGAGGGACCACGCGAGGCCGCTCCCACCAAGGGTCTGGGCCTGGCGCTGCAGACTCTTCGAAAGAGGTTGGAGCAGCAATACGAGGGGCGAGCACATCTGCAGCTTTCTCCTCGAGAACGCGGTACCCTGGTCATCGTGCAGCTGCCAAAGCACGTCGACGGCATGGAAGAGGTGTCATGAGCCTTCGAGCCATCGTCGTGGATGACGAGCCCCTCGCGCGCGACGAGCTTCGCTTCATGCTCGGGCAATGCGAAGACATCGAAGTGGTCGGGGAAGCTCGCAACGCACCCGAAGCCCAAGCGCTTTGCAAACAGGATCAGCCCGACGTCGCATTCGTCGACTTGCGAATGCCGGGTCCCGACGGCGTGGCCTTGGCCGAGACGCTCGTCGCCAATCACCCAGACATGAGCGTGGTCATCGTTTCCGCGCACGATGAAGGCGCGCTTCGCGCGTTCGAGGCGCGTGTCACCGATTATCTACTCAAGCCGGTCAGGCTGGAACGGCTCCGACAGGCCGTGGAACGGGTTCGCAAGGGAGCCGCCGGCTCGTCTCGCAGCCAAGGGCACCTGGACCGAATTGCCGTGCGACGCAAAGACGCCTACGTGGTGCTGGAGCTTCGTGACGTCGTGTTTTTCGAAGTCAAAGACGAGCTGGTTTGGGCGGTCACCGACGACGATCGCTTTGCCATCGACAAGACCTTGGCAACCCTGGAGGAGGAGCTCGACCCCGATTCTTTTTTTCGATCGCACCGCGGCTTCATCGTTCGCTTCGATCGAATCCGGGGCATCGAGCCCTCGGGCGCAGGCACCTATCAACTCAGGCTGGAACACCCGGAAGCGCCCAAGATTCCGCTTGCTCGGGAGCGCGCAAAGAAGCTCCGCGAACGAATTCCGTTTTCGGGATGACTCGGCAAAAACGCCTCGCGCAGGCAGT
>JASFKY010000196.1:0-6961 GCA_050118395.1 Myxococcales bacterium
CAGGCTTTAGGCTAAAAACTATTGGTCAGACACTGACTGTCGGTCAGCATGAAGGGTCGGAGTGGGTCTTGGCGGTAGCGGCTCGTAGAAAGCGGGAGCGGACGGCGCGGCGAGAGGCGATTCTCGATGCCGCGCAGGAGCTCATCGAAAGCGGCGGTTACCACGGGCTTCGCATGGATGCCGTGGCCGATGCGGCCGAGCTCAGCAAGGGAACGCTCTACCTCTATTTCGAAAACAAGGACGCGTTGTGCGCCGCGGTCGCGACGCGGCTCATCGACAGTCTCATCCCGGTGATCGAGTCGGCGCTGCGAGACGCGCCGAGCGGCCTCGAGGCGATTCGCCGGCTCTTACAAAGCTATTACGACTTCACCCGGGAGCATCCGCACCATTTCCGCTTTGCGCTGGCCTGGCTGAGCGCCGGGGAGCGCATGGACGACTCGACGGAGTCGTTTCAGGTCTATCGTTCGCGCGTCGGCAACATGCTCTCGCAAGTGATCACCTCCCTCAAACGCGGTCAGCAGGATGGAAGCATCCGCGCCGATATCGACCCCCTGCCTCAAGCGCTTCAACTCTGGACCAGCTTCATCGGCGTCGTCTTGATCGGCCTCAACCAAGAAGCCATGGCCCAAAGGATTCCTGCAGCAGTGGATTTGGATCAGCTGCTGCCCCTACACCTCGATGCGATGACGAGAGCACTCGAAAACGAAGGAGCTTCATGAAGCTTGGCTCGATGCTCGTCCTGCTGGCCTCGGTCGTGGCCGCCGGATGCAACTACAAAAAGACGACCGACATCCCACCCCCCGTGGAGGTTCCCGAAACCTACGACGAGGGTGCCGAAGTGCCGCCGCCCCCGGAATCGAAGACGACGAAGTCGGCGCCGGTTCGTGACGTTCGTTGGTGGCGACACATGGGGGACCCCACGCTCACGGCCCTGATCGAAGAGGCGCTTCGCCGGAATCAAAGCGTGCGCGCGGGTTGGGCGCGGGTACAGCAGGCGCACTACATCGCCAATCAGGTGCGCGCCGCTCGAATGCCCCAAGTCGGTGCAGGGGGCTCGTTCAACGCAAACAAGAGCATTACTCCCTTCGCCAAGACCACTTCACTTGCGGCCAACGGATCGATCCCCGTGTCCTACGAGGTGGATCTGTGGGCTCGCCGAGCGCGGGAGCACCAGGGCGCAAAGCTCGACGCGCAAGCCGCACGTCTTGATCAAGAAGCGCTCACGATCGCGATTTCGGCCGAGGTCGCCGAGGCCTGGTTCGACTCCATCAACGCCCGCATCGAGGTCGCCGTCATACGGGAACAGCTCGAAACCGACCTTCGATTCATGGAGCTCGTCGAGCTGCGGTACCGAGAGGGGCTCAACTCGGCCGTCGACGTGCACCAGCAGCGACAACGCGTGGCAAGCCAACGCGCCCTTCTCGCGCAAGCCGAGGGCCAAATCGATCTCACCGATCAGCGGCTCTCCGTATTGCTGGGCGAGGCGCCGGGACGATCCTTCCCGATCGACGGCAAAGTCCTGCCGGACATCGGTCCGACACCCGACATTCAAGCCCCGGCGAGCTTGCTCGAGGCCCGTCCTGACATTCAGGCCATTCAGCGGCGCGTCGAAGCAGAGGACCGCCGCGTGGCAGCCCAAGTAGGCGCCCGGCTTCCCACCGTCACCATCGATTTCACCCCTTCGTACAGCTGGCTGCGATCCAAGCTGACCTCCACTGGCGCGATCGGCGGACCCACCGGTTTGCCGACTACACCGATCACCGCCAAGGGATTGACCTGGAACGCCGGAGCCGACCTCACCGTTCCTTTGTTCGACGGTTTGCGCGGCGTGTCGGAAATCCGAGCCCAGCGCGAACGGCTCAACGAGCTGCTCGAGCAGTACGCCGAGACCATCCTGACGGCCCTGCTGGAGGTCGAGAGCTCGCTCGTCCTCGAGCGGCAGGAGCGCCTCCGCATCCAATATCTGGAAGACAATTTCCGCCTAGCCAACATCACCCTCGAAGCGACCCGGGATCGGTACCGCGCCGGCTTGAGTGACTTCTTGCCCGTGCTGACCGCGCTGGCGACCCGGCAAGTGTCCGAGCTCGAGCTCGTCTCGGCGCGACGCCAGCTGGTGTCCTATCGGGTGCAGCTCTATCGGGCGTTGGGCGGAGCATGGCCCGAAGAATTTGGAGAGCCAAGCGATGACTAAGCGTACGGATCGCCGCCTCAAATGGGTCCTGTCGATCGGCATCCTCGTCGCGTCGCTCTTGGGCGCCCTGCTCCTGGTGGTCACCAAGGAAGAGCCGCCCCGTGCGCCCAAGACTCTCGAAGGGACCCTCGTCGAAGTGACCCGAATCGAGGCGACTCGCCAAGAGGTCGACCTTCACGCCAAGGGCACGGTCGTGCCGGCCAAGGAAATCGTGTTGCAGCCCGAGCTCGGCGGTCGGGTCGTATGGCAGAGCCCCGAGCTGGTCCCCGGCGGCCGCTTCGAAGCAGGGCAGCCCATTTTGCGCATCGATGCGCGGGACTACGAGCTGGCGGTAGAGTCCTTTCGGTCACAGGTGAGGCGGGCCAAGCTCGATCTAACGCTCGAGGCGCGCCGAGGAGAAGTCGCCAAGCGCGAATGGGACACCTTCGGCGAGATGGACGTCTCCGACGAGCAACGAGACCTCGCTCAACGAAAGCCGCAGCTCGAGGCCAGCAAGCTCGACCTCAAGGCGGCCCAAAGTGCGCTGAAGAAGGCCGAGCTCGATTTGAAGCGGACCGTGCTGCGCGCGCCTTTCAACGCCATGGTGGTGAGCGAGGACGTGGACATCGGGCAGCTGATCAATCCTCAAACGCCGGTGGCCCGATTGGTGGGCACCGACGAGTTCCACGTCCAAGTGTCGGTTCCCGTGGGGTCCTTGCGAACCGTCCACGCCCGATCGGAAGACGGCCCCGGCTCGCAGGTGAACATCATCCAGCGCGTGGGTGAGGGAACCATCGAGCGGCGCGGCGAGGTCATCCGCCAGCTACCCGACCTCGATCCAGGCGGCTCGATGGCTCGCCTCCTGGTGAGTATCGAGAACCCGCTCGGCGGCAAGGCAGAGCTGCCGCTGTTGCTGGGATCGTTCGTGGACGTCGCCATCGCCGCCCAACCCATCGACGACGCCATTCGCCTTCCCCGGGCGGCCCTGCGCAACGGCCGCGAAGTTTACGTGATGAACGACGAGGATCTCCTCGAAATTCACGAGGTCGAGATCGCATGGACCGAGCCGGATAGCGTGCTGATCACGGGCGGCCTCACGCCCAACGAGCGCGTCGTGATCAGTCGCATTGCCACGCCGGTTCCCAACATGCTGCTTCGCACCGCAGAGCCTGATTCCGCCGCGCCGCCGCTCGAGCCGAGCGCGCCAGCCGCCCAGGCCGGCCCATGAGGAGCGGGGACGACTTCAACCCGGACCGGGAGCGCGGTCCCATCGCATGGATGGCCAAAAACCGCGTGGCCGCCAACGTCTTGATGCTCATTCTCATCGTGGGCGGCCTGGTCACACTCGCCTCCGGAATCAAACAAGAAGTGTTCCCCGAGGTCGAGCTGGACGTCGTCTCCGTCCAGATCACCTACCCCGGAGCAAGCCCGGCAGAGGTCGAGCAAGCGGTCATCCTGGCCGTCGAGGAAGCGGTTCGCGGAATCGACGGGGTCAAGAAGGTCACCTCGACCGCGATGGAAGGCGTCGGCACCGTCAACGTCGAGCTCTTGCTCGGCGCCGACAAGGATCGCGCCCTCAACGACGTCAAAAGCGCCATCGATCGAATCACGTCGTTCCCCGAGGACGTGGAACGGCCCACGGTCAGCCTGCTCTCGAACCGTCAGCAAGTCATCTCACTGGTGCTCTACGGAGACGTGGACGAGGCCACCCTGCGCGCCGTTGCCGAAAACAGCCGGCGCGAGCTCCTGCGCAATTCGCAAATCACCTATGTGGAGCTGTCCGGCATCCGGCCGCTCGAGATCAGCATCGAGGTGCCCCAGGCTCAGCTCCGCAAGTACGGTCTCACGCTGGACGAGATCGCGGCGCGGGTCAACGCCGCTTCGGTCGAAGTCCCGGGTGGCGGCGTCAAAACGCAGTCCGGAGAGGTCTTGCTGCGAACCACCGAGCGCCGCGACCGAGGGGATGAGTTCGGCGACATCATCGTCATGAGCAAGCCCGATGGCTCCCAGGTTCGAATCCGGGACATCGCCACGGTCAAAGACGCGTTCCGCGAGATCGACAAAGAAGCGACCTACAACGGCAAGCGCGCGGTGATGATCAACGTCTTCCGCGTGGGCACCGAGACACCCCTGACGGTTTCGGCCGCCGCCAAGCAGTACGTCCACGAGCTTCAAGACAAGCTGCCCGACGGGCTGTATGCCGCGACGTGGTTCGACACCGCCGAAATGTACGAGCAGCGCATCTCGCTCCTCATGAGCAATGCGCGCATCGGCTTGGTTTTGGTGCTGCTCACGCTTGGCTTGTTCCTCGAGGCGCGCCTCGCCTTCTGGGTCACCTTGGGCATTCCCATCTCGTTTGCCGGCTCCCTGCTCTTCTTCCCGGTGACCGACATTTCGATCAACATGATTTCGCTCTTCGCCTTCATCATCACCCTTGGCATGGTGGTGGACGACGCCATCGTCGTGGGCGAGGCGGTGTACAAGCAACGGCAAGACGGCAAGGGACGCCTGCAAGCCGCGATCGAGGGCACCAAGGAGGTCGCCCAGCCCGTGGTCTTTGCGGTCCTGACCAGTTGCGTGGCGTTTGCACCGATGCTCATGGTGCCCGGCCCCATGGGCAAGTTCTTTCGCGTGGTGCCGCTCGTGGTCATCGCGGTGCTTCTCATCTCCTTGCTGGAGTCGCTCCTGATCTTGCCGGCGCACCTCTCACATCCCATGCCTTGGTGGCTGCGGCTCATTTTGCTGCCCTATCTGTGGTTCATGAAGCTCGTGAACAAGCTCGGCATGCAGCACCGGCTCCAGCACCACGTCCAGCACAGCTACATCCCGGCCTTGGAAAAGGCGTTGCAATGGCGGTACTTCACGGTGACGGCCGGCGTCGCCGTGCTCGTCATCACCATGGGATACGTCGCGGGCCGAATTCCGTTCACCTTCTTGCCCAAAGTCGAGGGCGACATGATCACCGCGCACTTGAAAATGCCGGTGGGCACGCCCGTGTCGGAAACCGAGCGAATTGCAGACGGCATCGCCGCAGTTGCGCAGAGCATCGTCGATGAGGAGAGCGCCGACCTGAACGGCGGAACGATTTCTCGCGGCCTGTACGAAGAAGTCGGAGCCATCAGCCGGGTCGATGCAGACCCCGAAGGCTCACAAGGAAACGAGGGCAGTCACTTTGCGACGGTGATGATTTACCTGGTCGAGGCGAGTCAGCGCGGCCTCACGACGCAGCAGTTCGTGCAACGCTGGCGTGATGGAATCGGGGAAATTCCCGGCGCCGAATCGCTGACCTTTTCCTTCGAGGTGGGCGTCCAGCCGGGCAAGCCGATCGACATCGAGCTGATTCACGAAGACGTGCGGACGCTCGAAGCGGCAGCCGAGCGTCTTGCATCCGAGATCGCCAGTTACAGCGGCCTTCGAGACATCGACAGCGGCGTCACCAAGGGCAAGGATCAGCTCGACTTCCAGATCACCGACGCCGCTCAATCCCAGGGGCTGACCGAGCTCGACCTCGCACGCCAAGTCCGGGCTGGCTTCTTCGGCGCAGAGGCCGTCCGCCAGCAACGCGGGCGCGACGAGGTTCGGGTGTACGTCCGCCTACCGCTCCAAGAGCGCCGCTCCTTGTACAACGTCGAAGAGCTCGTCGTGCACACGCCCACCGGCGGCGAGATGCCGCTCGACCAAGCGGCCGTCGTCACGCGCGGCCGAGCGTATTCTCTGATTCGGCGGACCGATGGTCGTCGGAACATCAGCGTCACCGCCGACGTGGCCAATGAAGACGCCAACGCAAACCAGATCGTGGCTCAAATTCGCCAGCGGGAGCTCGCCCAGCTCCTCTCGGACATCCCGGGCCTGGCCTACAGCCTAGGTGGAGAGCAAGAACGGCAAGCCGAGACGATGAATGCGCTCGGGCTCGGCTTCGTGCTCGCGTTGATCGTGATGTTTTCGATGCTCGCCGTGGTGTTTCGAAGCTACGCACAACCTTTGCTCGTGATGTCGGCCATCCCATTTGGAATGGTAGGCGCGGTATGGGGTCACGTGGCGATGGGCTGGTTCTTGTGGGACCACGTGAGCCTGAGCCTGATGAGCATGATGGGCGTGGTCGCCCTTTCCGGCGTGGTGGTCAACGACTCGCTCGTGCTCATCGACGCAATCAACCGCTTTCGCGCCGAAGGAATGGGGCTTTGGGAAGCGGTCGTGTCGGGAGCTGCGCGCCGGTTTCGGCCGATTCTCTTGACGTCGCTCACGACCTTTTTCGGGTTGGCGCCGATGATTCTCGAAACTTCGGTGCAGGCGCGCTTCTTGGTTCCGATGGCGGTGTCTCTGGGCTTTGGCGTCCTGTTCGCCACGGGGATCACGCTGCTAATCGTGCCGTGCAGCTACATCATTCTGGAGGATGGCAAGCGACGCGCCGGCAACTTCTTTGCGCGCCTTCGAGGCCGCCCCACGGTGCCGCCACCTCCGCCCACGGTGCCATCCGACGCGGACGTGGAGCTCTTGACCGCAGAGTGAGGGCTCCGCGCTCAGGCTGCCGGAGCAATCGTCCAAGTGCCCGTAGCCGCGTGATTGCGATTGAGCTCGACGGGCTTTCGGAGCAAGCCCAGGGTGCCCACCAAGGTATGCAGCCAAGTCCAGCTGGCGAGGCTGCGGTAAGCCCGTAGCGGCTGGCGCGCTGGGTGGCGACGCGCATGATCACGAGCGACCTCGAACACCTCGAGATAACGATGCACGCAAGCCTCCGGGTCGGACCGATCCCGGGCATGGCGGGCCGCGATGTCGGACATCCGCTCCCGG
>JASFKY010000197.1:0-6945 GCA_050118395.1 Myxococcales bacterium
TTCCTGCCAGCGTACAGATCAAGCTGCTGCGCTTCTTACAGGAACGCGAGTTCGAGCGTGTGGGCGGCAACGAAACGCTGAAGGTCGACGTCCGAGTCGTTGCGGCAACGAATCGAAACCTGAAGCAACGGGTCGACGAAGGCCGATTCCGGGAGGATCTCTACTACCGACTCAAGGTCGTTCAATTGGACGTCCCTCCACTTCGAGTACGTCGAAGCGACATCCCGCTTCTGGCGCACGAATTTCTTCGAAAGTATGCCCGAGAAAACAACCGGCCTGTGAAGGGTCTGACGGACGAAGCACTTCAACACCTGATGATCTACCCGTGGCCGGGCAACGTCCGTGAGCTCGAAAACGCAATTGAACGGGCAGTCGTCATGTGTGAAAGCGATCTGATCGCGCGCGAGGATCTTCCCACTTCCGCTCACGGGGATCTGCAGAATGGCTCGGTCATGGCGCTCATCCCGGGCATCACCATGGCGGAGCTGGAACGGATCGCCATCTTGCGAACGTTGGATGCAGTCGATGGATCGACGGCGCGCGCTGCAGAAATCCTCGGGATCAGCCAGCGCAAGATTCAATATCGCGTCAAGGAGTGGGGCTATCAGACCCACATCGTGGAGCCAGACTAAGCTCGAGTGGGAATCCAAAACGAGGCTCGGGTTCCACCTTCCGAAAGGGCGGAGAGAGAAGCAGCGCCTCCGTGCAGATCGACGATTCGCTTGACGATCGCCAGGCCGAGCCCGGTCCCCGCCTCCTTGGTGGTCACGAAGGATTCGAAGGCCCGCCCCGCAAGATCGGAAGAAACCCCCGGGCCGTTGTCGATGATGGCCACCTCCCACCGGTCCTGGCCGAGCACCTTGCTGACGATTCGAATGGTCGGTCCACGGCGCCCGGCCACGGCTTCGACGGCATTGGTAATTAGGTTGTTGACCACCTGCTTGAGCCGATCACGCTCCGCGAAGAGCGAGCAGGAACCTTCTATCTCAGCGGTCAGCTCGATTCCCTGTGACTCGATCTCGGGGCGCCGAAGCTCGACGACCTCCGTCACCAATGCCACAGCGTCGCAATCGACGGGGTCGAGCGTTCTCGCCCGCGCGAGATTCAGAAAGTCATCGAGCAAGAGTGACAGCCGACGAAGCTCGCCCTGAACCAGATCGGTACGCCGCTCGATCTTGCGCCGAAGCGATTCGTCCTCGACCGATGCCGCGTTGCGCCGGAGCACGTCGAGCTGCAGCTTGGCGGCATTGAGCGGGTTGCGCACTTCGTGGGCCAGACCGGCGGTGAGGCGCCCCATGATCGCCAATGACTCGGATTCTGCGGTCTTCTTGAGGATATAGTCCTCCCGATAGGTTTCGAGCATGATCGCGAGCTCGATGTCGCAGATTTGGTCGATGGCGCAGTGATCTTCGAAGGTTCCGACACCGCTGTCGCCGTCGGCCGCCTCCGAAAGCGCCCGGTGAAGACCCAACCGGATGACGTTCATGGCGGTGAGCATGTATCGCTGCTCGAGCCCTACCTTGACGTGCATTCGCCCGATCCTCGCGCGGCGCTGGAAATAGACCTGGTCATAAGGTCCCTCGAAGAGGCCTTGGAGCCATCCCAGAAACGAGCTCTTCAGACGCTCGATCTGGCTCGCGCCCGTCAGCACCGCACGCGTTCCCGGGTCGATGAGGATCGACTGGTAAAACGCGTCCACGATCCGCTGGTGAAACGGACGGAGGCGAGGCCCCAGAGCCTCCAAGCGCTGCGCGGCGTCGGCGTCGAGACCCACGTACTCGCACAACGTCTGCATCAAGGTTGGGTGCCCCATCAGCAGCCAGTAGAAAATTGCGCCATCTGTGTCAAGCGCCCTGGCAAGCGCCGAGCTCAGTGGGCCAAAGGCGCGGGAAGCCCCACCATGGTAAATCGGCAGGAAGCCACCGCAGCGAGCCGTTTGATGTCCTCGACGCTGACCTGATACGGGGCCTCGACGAGCTGCATGCTGACGAGGATCAAATCGACCTGTGCGTGACGCGAGCTCTGCAGCACGAAGTCCGGCCACGCGCCGTCCTCGTAGAGCTCGGCTCGGCACCGGACCCCCTGGTCGGCACACCATTGACGCTGACGCTCGAGTAGTTGCGCCTCCTGCCGGAGCCTCGTTTCGACCTGCTCACGCCAGCCGTCGCGACTGATCCGCGGCGTCGAGGGCGGCTCCGAACGACGGCTGTTTCCACCGCCACCATAAGTCGAGACCAAAATGACCTCCCCATGGGACGGGCCCACGATCGAAGCAGCCAGGCCCACGAGCTGATAGCTCGCGGCGGTGAGGTCGGTCACGGTGAGCACGGTAGACATGAGATTCATCGCCGCTGCCAGGAAGCCCTTCAGCAAGCTGCGTGCCAGGTCAAAAAGCCCAACAAAGCCCGTGGGGTCTTGGCATTCAGGCTTGCAACCATTGCGGCGCAGGGAATATTCACGCAGTTTTTGCGCCGGGGCGCTCGACGTTCAGGCCAAACGGTCGAGCAAAGGAAGCGCACGGGTTAAGCTGTCCGTCCATGGGGGACTCTCGCCGCCATCGGGGCCCGCACCCACTGGATCATGAGCTGTTTCGTGCCGACCTCGTCCCCATTCTGCGCAATGCGGTCCGCGATTTGAGCTGGTTGCGAACCCGAGGTTACGCCGAAACATCGGCATTGAAGCTGGTGGGAGATCGTTACCAGCTCAAAAAGCGCCAACGGGTGGCAGTGGGCCGCTGCGCCTGCTCCGACACGGCGAAAAAGATGCGCGCCTCTCGCTCCTGCGAGCCGGAAGAAATCGCAGATCAGCTCCTCCTGATCGACGGCCTCAACGTGATCACCACAATCGAGGTCGCGTTGTCGGGTGGCGTTCTGCTTCTCGGCCGCGACGAGTGTATGCGCGACATGGCCAGCTTTCATGGAAACTACCGGCTGGTGCAGGAAACCGAGCAGGCGATCCACATGCTCCTCGAGCTACTGACCTGGCTGAGGCCTTCTCGAGCCCGAATCTACATCGACCGTCCGATCTCCAATTCCGGCCGCCTCGCAGGGATGATCCGCGTAGCGGCCGAATCGATGGCGATGGACCTCGAGGCGATCACGGCAAACAACGTCGACGAAACTCTCATCGGCTCCGATGGCATCGTGGCAACTGCGGACAGCGCCATTCTCGACCGTTGCCAGGCATGGCTCAATCTGGCGCGCTTGGCAGTGGAGCGGAACCGCGCACGGGTCGAGCCCATGTGGATTGTGGACTTGTCGTGACCTGACACGCGGAATCGATCTCGGGTCGGCTTCGAGCCAGTGCCATCAACATGCAACGAGCTTCATCGCATCCTCGACTCCGCCGCGTAGACCTATGAGCCGGCGAAGTTGAATGAGCTTCGGAGGCTGATTGAACGTGACCGCACCCACCAGACGGCCATGGCGACCGTAGAGAGCCACGAGCTTCCCTTCACCGGACGATGGAACCATGATCAACTCGTCGGTCGGCTTCGGTCGGCCTGCTCCTTGAATCTTGAGATCGAATTGATCCGACCAAAACATCGGCACGGACTCGAACGAGCGAGCCTCGCCAGGCGGCGCGAGGAGGGTCTCGACGGCGTGGCGCGCTTGTTCGACCGCATTGGTCCAGTGCTCGACACGCATCCGCTCGCCAAAAAGCGGATTGTACCAATTGGCCACGTCTCCGGCCGCCACGATCCGAGGCACGTTGGTGGAGAGTGTCTCGTCGCAGCGCACGCCATCGCAGAGCTCGATCCCCGATCCCTCGAGCCAAGCGACCGAAGGCGTCATGCCGATACCAACCACGCAGAGGTCGCACCGGAGCGACGTTCCGTCGTCGAGAACGAGCGCCTGCAGCCGATCGCCGCCTTCGAAGCGCTCGACCCTCCGGCCGCAAAGCACACGAACACCCTGTCGCTCGTGGGCTCTTTGCAGGATCCGTCCAATTGTGGGGCCCAAGGTCAGCGCGAGCGGTGCCTCGAGAGCCTCGACCATCGTGACTTCGAGACCCAACTGCCGCGCCGATGCCGCGACCTCCGCACCGATGAAGCCTGCGCCGATGACGGCGACTCGAGGCCCCTTCGACAAGGCGTCACGGATCGCCAATGCATCATCGACCGTTCGCAAAGTATGCACGCCGGATAAGGCCGGCTGATTGGGCAGAGCTCTCGCTCGACCGCCGGTGGCGATCACCAAACGGTCGAACGACACCGAAGACCCGTCATCGAGTCGAATCACACCCGCGCCAGGATCCAGCGACACTGCGGACCGCCCGAGGATCAACTCGACGTCGAGCTCTTCGTAACTCTTCCGGCGCAGCCCGATCTTGTCGCGTTCCCACGCACCTCGCAGTATTTCCTTGGAAAGCGGGGGCCGGTCGTACGGATGATGCCCTTCGTCTCCGACCAGTGCGACCTGCCCTTCGAAGCCGGCGCGACGGAGGAACTCGACGGCACGAAGACCCGCAAGCGATGCTCCGACGACCGCGATACGCTCGGTTTCCTTCATCGATCGGAGCGATCGCCCTTTTGATGGCTCATGGAAATCGCCTGCGTCACGAGCGTTCGCAAATCCTTCGCCGCGCCCCGTACCACTTGAATGAGACCGGCAACCAAGTCCGCGTGGTCCCGAGGCTCGCCCTCTAGATAGGAGCGGCGCGCCGCGCGTCCTCCACCCGAAGCAGAGCGAGATGCGCTTTGTGCACGAGACTCGGGCTCACCGATCGACCGCGGCTCTCGCGACGAAGCCGAAACGGGCGGCGTGGACGGAATCGGCATGGGCGTTGCCGCCGGCGTGGGGGATGGCTCCGGAGCCGAAGGGGGCGCCGGAACCTGAGGCGAATGCGAAGGCTCTTTCGTTCCAGCCACCCGCTTTGCCTTCGTTTTGGCCGGTTGCGTGGGACGGGCCGACGTAGAAGGGGTCTTGCGCGGACGCTTCTTTGCCGTGGCTTTTCGGGCCGGCTTCTTCTCGACCGACGATTTGGTGGTGCGTTTCTTGGTCGCCTTCTTGGCGCGCGCTTTGCTAGCGCGCTTCTTGGGCGCCTTCTTACTGGGTGGCTTGCTGACCATCGCGTCTCCCGGAACGCTGACCTTATCCGAATCACGCTCAGGGGCAAGTGTGACGGCCGCGCTCGTGTCTGGAATTGCTATTGCACCGACGGGCAGGTGATGGGGTTCGAGTGGAACGTGTTGTTCTCTTCGTTGCACTCGTTGTATTGGTCGCCTCCCGCGCCGTCGTCATCGATCGTCGCCGAAAGGACGATCAACGGGGCCTCCACTCCCGGGGGAATGTCGAACGAGACGCGGATGTCCTCGGATTCGCCAGGACGAAGCCAAGCTCGCGTCGGGACTGCTCCGAGGTCGAAAGTCTCCGAGTCCAGGGTGGTGACCACGACGTGGGTCAGGATCCCGGGTGGAACGCTCAGCGATCCATCGTTACCGACAACCACCACCAAAGCATAGTGTTTCTCGTCGCACTCGAGTCGAAGGATGTCGCGAATCAGCAAGTCCGGGGCGTCGAACAGACCGTCGGGCTGCACGTTCTGCCTGAAGTTGTTCAGCCGATCATTCAACCAGTTCGCTGCGGGTCTCCGCGGAATTTGGCCGCTTTCGGTGACGTTCGTGACGCTGTAGGCATGCTGATTCCAGATGCGACGAGTCCTGACCCAGTTGTTGTGCATGTCTTCCCAAACTTCGATACCGCCCTTGGCCGGATCGATGTTCGGCTCGGGAATCACCACCTCCGATTTTCCGTCGTTGTCGACGTCGACCACGATGGGCATTTCGAGGCGTGTATTGCTGCGATGGGTGGGATCTTCGTAAAGCACCGCGCCGTCGCGCCCCCGCAAAATGCGAAAGGTCGTCTCATCGGCGTAGATCACCTCGGCAGAGCCATCCCCCTCGAAGTCAAAGACGCTCGACCCGGTCACGCGACTGGAGCAATCGTCGTTTTCCACCATCCAGCGCACCCACTGGCGCTCGCATTCCTCCGGAAGCGGCTGCCCGGTGCACTGAAAATCGAATACGACGTAGGCAGTAGAGCTTGCAGTTCCGATTTCCGCAAATCCATCCCCGTCGAAATCGGCAACCGTCGGGGGCCCACTCTCGTTGGCACCCGCCGTTTGGACGACGACCTGGGAGCCCTCGCTCATGACGGGCAGACCTGTGGAGTCGAAGGCGGGAAGCGACAGCGGTCCACCGCACAAGATGCGCTCAGGGGGCAGTGGATCTCCGTGCTGATCGTAGAGCGGTTCAGATGGAACGTAGGCCGCCGGGCTATAAGTGGGCGCGACGACGTCGCTCGGGGCCCCTGGAATGCGTATGGGCGACGGAATCCCTGTGACGGCAGAGCCATCGTGGTTGAGCACGAAGAGCTCACCCAGGCGAATGATTACCACCTCTGCGTCATCGTCGTCGTCGAAATTGCCGACTGCATCGTAGCCGTCGCAGTCGAGCACACCGCCACAGCTGGAATTGAGCGTAGTGTAAGGATGGGTCCATCGCTCGGTCCCATCGTAGTTGTATACCGTATTTCCGGCGACGACTTCCTGGAAGCCATCCTGATCCAGGTCTGCCACGATCGACACCGGACCCAAGAAGGCATTGTTGCCAATTCCGAAATTGGACCCCGGAGTGATCGCCTCGAGATCGAGCCCATCCCAAGCCAGCGCATCGCTGGGAAGCTCGGGATCCCTTGGCCCCCTTCCGGTCAATCCATCGAGAACCACGTTGCCGATGATCACCTCGGGCCGCCCATCCGCATCGAGGTCGGCAATCGAGGGCTGAGCGCCGCCCCGGGTGTGTCGTCGCGTCGGAAGCTCGTCGTTTTGCCACAGAACTTCCCAGCTCGAGCCATCGCTCGTGACGCGCCTCCATGCCACAGCTCCACCGTTCTTGAAGGTGGCGACGATTTCTGGCGCTCGCTGATCGGTCATGAGCTCCGG
>JASFKY010000198.1:0-6922 GCA_050118395.1 Myxococcales bacterium
AGCGCGCTCCTCGAGGAGCGCCTCGAGAACCCGGCGTTGAGCGGTGGCCCGCGCGCGAATCGCATCGAGCCGTTCTCGGGCCGCGACGAGCTCGGCCTCGCTTTGGTGCAGGTCCAATTGCCGGCTCGCCAACACGAGCGCGGCACGTGCGATGTGTGTCGCACGCGCTGCGGCGCCCGGATCCGTGGAGGGTTCCGAGGCCGTGCGAAGCGCGCTGGCCGCCTGTTCCAGCGCGCCGCTTGCTACAGATGTCTCCTGCCCCGCCTGGAGCTGGCTGAGCCGCGCCTGCAAAGATTCCGTTTCGAGCGCCGCCTTCGCGTCATCCGCCAGGCCGTACGGAACGACGAGCAGAAAGCCTACAATCAGGGCGCAGAGAGCCGCCGCCAGGACGGACGCCCAGCTTCGTTCACTGGTAGGTGAAATGGAGCTCGTAGTCGCAGATGCGATAGACGTCGCCCTCTTCGATGCGTTTGGATTCGACGCGTTGTCCCGCAAACTCGATTCCATTCGTGCTGCCCAAGTCTTTCATGAAATACGCGCCATCGTGAAACACCACGGCCGCGTGCCGACGAGAAATGTTTCCATCGCGAATGGCGAGGTCGGCCGTTCGCGCGCCCCGTCCGATGATGAACTCGTCTTTTTCGATGGGCACGACTTCATCGTTGAAGCGAAGCATCAAGACGCGGGGTTTTGCAGCCGACGACGGTCGATGTCCCGGAAGGGGTGGCGGCGCCGTCATGCGCGGTTGCGCCGTGGGTCTTCGAGAAGGCATGGGCGTGAGCAGAGGTGCAGGCCTGCTGGGCTCGGCGTGGCTCGCGCCTCCCCGGGAGAGCCCGGCGACTGCCGATCCGGCAACCTCTCGTCGCGCATCGATGGCGGCCACGGTTTGCTCCCGTGCCCGCGCATACTCGCGCATGGCCTCGTTGATCAGATAGTCCACCGAGCATCCCAGCTCGGCGCTCATGCGATCGTAGATCTCGAAGAGGTAGTCGCGGCACTGAAAGGCACGCACCGTTTTTCTGTCGCCCTGATCACCCATCTCTTCGACTACTCACCTCTCTGCTCACCTTGTTCGCGGGTCCGGAGAGCCTCGATGGCCGCTTCCGCAACCTGGCCCACTTTGTTCACGGGCGGGTTCAACTCCGACCATCCCTGTCCTGCAACTTGCACCTCATCCGACACGAGCCGCTTCATGGCGGGGACGTCGGCCGCCCCCCCCCTTCGCTCAAGATAGCGCAATGCGACCACACGATTCCACCACTGTTGCGAGTTGAGCAGCTCCATCACCGTCGATGTAGGGCGAGGTGTCATCTGGCTCATGCGCGTGGCGTATCCCTCGAGCTCTTCGGGCTCGTATTGGATGCCTGGAGCTGCCGGTAATCGTTGAGAAAACGGCACGATCACCGAAGGGCCGCCCAGCGCGAGCACCAGCTCGCCCGCTCGCCATCGCAGCCTTTTGTCGAGCTTCTCGCTGGAGGTGCAGGACGATGCCGTGCAGCCCGTGCGCTCGACCAGAGGCCACAGTCGCCCAATGGCCTCGGGGCTTTGAATGTCCCCCACGCGATCGAACGCGTAGTCCCGAACCTCGATGGGGTTGCTGGGATCGAGGGCTATCGAAAGCAGCCGATTGAGGTGCACCCGCTGCACGTGCCCTTCGAGCGCCTTGAGCGCGGTGGCGCGCCGGACGCTGAGCCGCTCCACCCATGCCGCCGGATCGTTCGCGCCGGGCTTCGTGTCCGCGATGCGGATCAAGCGCTTGGCCACCGCCGGCTGATCGGCCAGGTGATGCATCGCCGCGAGGACGCCTTGGTTGATGTAGCTCTCGCGGTTGTAGAGAGCCAGCGCGTTCAACCGCTGGTCGTCGAACGATTCGCCCGATGCTTCGAGGGACTCACGAATCCGATCGGCGAGCCACGAAAGGTACGCAGGCCTCTCCATCTTTTGCTCGATCGCGACCAGGCGCTCGGCGGCGAGCTTCTTGGTTTCTTCGTCACCGTCCTCACCGATGATTTCGGAGATCTTGATCATCGCCTGCGGCGCCATGTTCTCGTCAAGCGTGTCCACCAGCATCGCGGCGGCCTCCGCGCCCAGGGCGCGAGTCACCTGTTCCGCACTGTAATCGCCCGCGAGGCTACGCCCCTCGAAATCAGCGGAATACCAACCGACCACTGCACGGATCAGTTCCTTTCGATCCTCGGCACGCGTGTATGGAATCACCATGTAGGCGGCGTCTTTGGCGCGCACCTGCCGCCCGTCGAGGCCCGTGCTTGCTTCCTCCGGCTGCGCCGCGAGCAAGGCTTCGAGACGGGGTCTCATTCCGGTCACGATCTGCTCCGCGGCCTCCGGGTCTTCCGCTTGCAGATCGGCCAGCGACCCCTTGAGAAGCGCCACCCCGTCGACGTCGCTGCGATCCATCTCGACCATGGCCATCGCAGCCTCGGTTCGAAGCTCGGGGCTGTATCGGTCACTCTGGATGACCGCCGACAATCGGGCAGGACCTTTGACGGTTCCCTTCCACCGTTGGACGTCCTCGCTGTCGACCTTGCAGCCGGCGATTGCCAGCGCGACGGCCGTCCCCAGCACCATGATCTTCGTCGTCCGACCCATCCGACTCGCGGCGCGCCCCCCCTTCGGTGTGCAACCCGGCAAGATAATAGAGGATTCACCTGCCGGATCAAGAAGGTCCCAAGACCGAGCTTTCTTGACCAATGCCGAGCTACGCGCATAGCCTGCCGACTGTCGGAGGCCTCTTACTTGAGCGCACATGATACTACCTCTTCGGGCGACCTGGCAGCGCCGGAAGGTCGGCGGCAGGACGTCCTCGCGATTCTGACCCTGACCGCAACCGTGCTGCTGACCCTGGCTCTCGTCTCGTACGATGCGCGCGATGGCGGCGCCAACCTGGTCGGCCCCGTAGGCCATCGCTTGGCCAAGGCGGTCATGGCGGCCTTTGGGTTGGTCGCCTGGTTCCTTCCCTTGGAAGGCGCGCTGCTGACGTTCCGGCTCTTTCGACGACGCTCGGCCTTGCTCGGCTTGGCCACCATGGCTTCCACCTTGGTCCTAGTCGTGATGGGCGCGGCGCTGGCGCACTTGCTGATCGAGCCACGGGCCGTGTGGGGCGCTTCGCCTGGGGGAGCCGTAGGAGAGTTGCTCGGCGAGGTGCTCCGGTCGTTGCTCGGCTTCTATGGAACGGTGATCATCGGGTTGGCCATCGTCGGAACCGCCGTGATCTTGCGCACTCCGTGGACACTCGAGGAGATGGTGCAAGCGCTGGTTCGCTTGGTGCACGCCGCATGGCACAAGGCCACGGGCCTGGTCGTCGCGCTCCGGGAAGCGTGGGCCGAGGCACGTGAGATTCACGAAGAGGAAATTCGCGCGAGCCAGCCCCGCATCATGGGGATGCCGGCCGGAGGAGAAGACTTCGGTGATGAGGAGGAAGACGGCATAGAGGACGAAGACCTCGCGCGGTCGCAGCCTGGACCGTCACGCAAGTCGAAGTCTCCCCGAAGCCAAGGGCCCACCATCGTGGCGCCCAAAGAAACCAAGCAGAAGCCGCTCGAAGTGGCCCTGCGTGCAAAGCGGAGCTCGAGGGACTTTCAATTGCCTTCGACCAAACTGCTCGAAGAACCCGATGCGTCGGTGATTCACGTCGACGCCGAAGCGTTGCGAGAAAATGCCGAGCTCTTGACCGAAAAGCTCGCCGCGTACGGCGTGCGTGGACGGGTGGACGAGATCCATCCGGGACCGGTGGTCACGATGTACGAGTTCGAGCCGCAGAGCGGCACCAAGGTGTCCAAAATCGCAGGCTTGGCAGACGATCTCGCCATGGCGCTGGCGGCGCAGAAGGTTCGCATCGTCGCGCCGATCGCTGGCAAGGCGCGAGTCGGGTTCGAGCTTCCCAACGACACGCGGCAGATGGTGTGCCTACGAGAAATCCTGGAGGATCGCCGCTGGGAAAGGCATGCCGGCGCACTACCCATCGCGCTCGGCAAGGACATCGCGGGGCAACCGGTGTACGCCGATCTGGCACGGATGCCTCATTTGCTGGTAGCCGGCGCGACCGGATCGGGCAAAAGCGTGGCCCTGAACGTCATGCTGACCTCCATTCTGGCCAAAAAGACGCCCGAAGAGGTCCGTATGCTCATGATCGACCCGAAGGTCGTCGAGCTCCAGGTATTCGACGGCATCCCGCACATGCTGCTTCCGGTCGTGACCGACATGAAAAAGGCGGCGCTCGCGCTTCGCTGGGCCGTCGACGAGATGGAGCGTCGGTATCAGCTCTTTGCCGATGGAGGCACGCGCAATATCGACACCTACAACCGGCGAGTCGATCGAGTCCTTCGCGGGGACCTCTCGCTCGAGAAGTTCATGCCCAAGCGGAAGGGAAAGGTCAGCGCCCGAGACGAAAACGGCCAAGAGGTCTTGCTCGATCCGGTCGATGGAGAAAGTCCGGATGCAGAGAGCTTCACACCCGAAAGGCTGCCCTACGTCGTCGTGGTCGTCGACGAATTCGCAGACTTGATGATGGTCGCCGCCAAGGACGTCGAGGCCTGCATCGCGCGGTTGGCGCAAAAGGCGCGTGCGGCGGGCATCCACGTGATCTTGGCCACCCAACGCCCGAGCGTGGATGTGATCACCGGCATGATCAAAGCCAACTTCCCCGCTCGTGTCGCGTTCAAAGTCTCACAGCGACAAGACTCGATGACGATCTTGGGTCGCTCGGGTGCCGAGCACTTGCTGGGCATGGGCGACATGCTGATGATTCCGCCCGGCTCGAGTGACTTGCAGCGCGTGCATGCTGCGTTCGTCAGCGAGGATGAAGTGCGGGCCGTCTGCGATTATCTCCGCGAGCAGGGGGAGCCGGAGTACCGGAACGAAATTCTCAAGCCCCGGGACGAAGATGGGACGGGGGGCGAAAGCGACGACCCCCTCTACGATCAAGCCGTGGCCGTCGTGGCCGATGCCGGTTACTGCTCGATTAGCCACGTCCAGCGCCAGCTCAGCGTCGGCTACAACAAGGCCGCCAAGCTGGTGGAGCGCATGGAACAAGAGGGTGTGGTCGGGCCGCCGAGCTCGAAAGCGGGAGGCCGCCGCGAGGTTTTGGTAGGGCCCATGTAGACGACCCCTGGTCTTTTCGCTGGCCCCGTCGCTGACACTGGCTCTGGCTCTGACGCTGACTCTGGCGCTGGCGCTGACTCTGGCGCTGGCGCCGTAGGTAGGGGCTTGGCGGAACGCGATGCGGGGATGGGGCGACGTGGCGAGTGCCAATCGGCATGGCTGCAACCACCTCCGATTGGTCGCGAGCCCCGAGGCGAGGCTTGCGTGGCCCGACCTCGTCAGTGCTTCCGGCCACCCTTGCAAGCCGAGCCGCTCGGCACATCCCTGTGTCGCGTTCCGCCAAGCCCCGGTCTCCTCGCTGGCGCTGACCCTGGCGCTTCACAGTGACCTGGACTACTTCCCCACCTCTGGACGGCGCATCCAAAGACGAGACGTTTCGCCGCAACGTCATCATTTACGCGGTGGCGAGCGCAATGGGTGGCTTGGTTCACCTGGCGCACTTGCTTTGGACCCATCTGCTGGACCAAGCCGACTATGGCCGCTTCGCAATCCTCGAAGGCGTGGTCTTCGGCCTGGCCGCGTCGTCCGTGACGCTAGCGCCTCAGCAGTACATTTTGGTCTACGTTCACAAGAAGCCGCAGCCGCAGCTGGCCGGTGAGCTGGGCGGGCTGTTGATGCTGGCTCTGGCTGCCGGGAGCATCACCGCATTGGCGGTGTTCGGAGCGCCGGATTCGGTTTCGGTCTTTCGGTCGGAAGGGCTACCGCGCTGGTCGGTTGCCGGCGTGATCGTGGCAGCCTCACTGGCGACCGGCCGGATGATGGCCCAGTCATTGAACGAAACCCTAAACCGACCCGCGAAGGCCGCCCTGTGGTCGGATTTCGTCGATGGCACCCGTCCGTTCATTGCGCTGACCTTGTTTTTCGCGCTCGGTTGGAAGTGGGAGGCTCGGTGGGGCGGCCTGGTGCTGGCCCAAGGAGGCGCAGGCATCGTCGCGATTGGGCTCCTTGCCCGTCGCGGCTGGCTCGGCCGCCCTCCATCCTGGTCGGCTCTCAAAGAGCCACTTCGTTTTTCGATTCCGATGATCTTCGCAATGCTCGCCTACGTGGGGTACCAGAGTGCGGACCGGCTCTACGTAGCCATGTGGCAGGGTATCGAGGCGGCCGGGCGATACGAGGCCGCCTACCGCGTGGCGCTGCTGGTCAATACGGTCAACTTGGTAACCCTCAAGTCATTCACCCCCCTGTTTTACTCGGCCTTTGGACAAGGAGATCGACCAAGCGCCCTCGCTTTGCTCCGAAGGACCAGCATTCGAGCCGCGCTTTTCGTCGCAGCCCTCGTGGTGCTGCTGCCCGCACTCGTCTTCTACACCCCTCTACTGGCAGAATCGTATCGCAGCTCGAGCGAGGTGCTGCTCTCGATCCCGATTCTATCGATGGGCTTGGGCTTGTTGGGCATTTCGTTCCTCTGGCAGACGCCGCTGCTCGCCAACGGCCAGTCCCGAACCGTCTCGGTGATTGCAGTGGGCGCAGCGCTCGCAAACCTCGGGGCCGACGCGCTCCTGGTTCCGTCGATGGGTGAGTTGGGCGCCGCCCTGGGGACTTTTTTCGCGTTTGCTTTCATGCTCGGAGCCACGGTGATCGCCACGCGGCGAAGCCTGGGAGCAAGCCGAGGCTCGTGACCCGCTGGACGACGCCTTTTGCGCCGATGGGGACGGTGCACCAGAGTGGACGGGTGACGGCCGAGGAGCAGCTGATGGCGCTCGACCGGGCGCACGTGTGGCGTCCCTACACCTCGAGCGAGGACCACGAGCAGCGCTCGCTGTTTTTCGTCGAGCGCGCCGAGGGCCCCTGGCTGATTGCGCCC
>JASFKY010000199.1:0-6918 GCA_050118395.1 Myxococcales bacterium
GGACGAATTTCCCGAAGAGGTAATGCACCTGGCCAAGCGATCGGCCGTGATCAACGAGGTTCATTTGAACGACGTCGACGCGGCGATCTCTCGATACCAGTTCGTCGTGGACCTCGATCCCGCCGACGCGACGTCCATCGAGGCGTTGGACAGGCTCTACGAGCAGACCGAGCGATGGGACGACCTGGCCGCTACCTTACGCATGGAGGCCGCCATCGCGAGCACGCCCGAAGACGTGCTCGACCTGCAGTTCCGCACCGGCCAAATCTTCCAAAATCGCCTGGCCAATCTCGACTCGGCGATCGCGCAGTACCGCGAGATCATCGCGGCCGCGCCCGAGTACACACCCGCCGTCTCGGCGCTCGAAGCGCTCTTCGCGGACGGTGTCCGACCCTTGGAGATCGGAGAGGTGCTGGAACCCCTCTACCGCATGCAGGGCAATTGGGATCGGCTTCTCGGCGTTCAAGAGGTTCAGGTAGAGCATCAAAGCGACCCCCTCGAACGCGTGGTGATGATGCACCGCCTCGCCGAGATCGCCGAGGACAAGGCAGCGGACTACGCCCGCGCGTTTTCGTGGATACAAAAGGCGGTCCTCGAAGACCCCAGCCACGATCACTCGATTGGCGAAGCCGAGCGCCTTTCCGCGATCGTGGACGGATGGACGGAGCTCGCCAGTACCTATGCCAACGGCATCCAGCATACGGGTGACCCGATCAGCAAGGCCGACCTCGGTCGACGCTTGGCCAAGGTTTACGAGGAACAGCTCCAAGATCTGGAGCGCGCCGAGGAGACGTACCGATTCGTCCTGGGTGTCGACGCCCACGACGAAGAGGCGCTCGTCGCGCTGGATCGAATCTATACCGAGCATGGCGCCCATGGCGCGCTGGCTCAGGTGTTGCGCAAGAGAATCGAGGGCTCCAGCAACGGCTCCGAGCTCGTCGACTTGCAGTACCGATTGGGAACCGTGCTCGAACGGCAGCTCGGGTGCACCGAGGAGGCCCTCGAAGTCTTCCACAAGCTTCTCGATCAGCATGATCCGGAGCACGCAGAGACCATCCAAGCGCTGCAGCGGATCTACGCCAATTTGGAACGCTGGCCGGAGCTGTTCTCGGCATTCGAGAAGGAGCTCGGCATCGCGCTCGGGGACTCGCAACAAGCCGACGTCTTTGCTCGCATGGCGAGACTTTCGTCCAATAGGCTACGCGACCCGGACAAAGCCATCGGGTTGTGGCAGCGCGTCTTGGATCTCCGGGGCGAGGATCCGGAAGCGCTCAATGCCTTGGGGGACATCTACGCCTCGCAAGGCAACTGGCGGGATCTGGTGGACGTGCTCGAGCGCGAGGCAGCCGTTGCCACCGACGACTCCTTCCGCGTGCAGGTCTACTCCGACCTAGCCAGGGTCTGGTACGAGAAGCTCGAGCGCGAACGTAATGCGATCGAGAACTGGGAGCGCGTGCTCGACATCGATCCGGCCAACACGTACGCGCTGTTCAGCATCGCCGAAATTCAGAGAGAGGGAGGTCAGTCGCGCGAGCGAGCCGACACCTTGAATCGCATCATCGACGTAGGCGCAGCCACGCTCGAGGACGCGGACCTGATCACCGTGTACATGCAGCTCGGCCACATCTATGCGAACGAGCTGCAGCAATCGAGTGACGCCGTCGACGCTTATCAGAACGTCCTGAACATCGACCCGGCCTTTTTCGAGGCCCTCGATTCGATGGAGCTCATCCACCGCGAGGAAGAGGACTGGGAGGCCGTCATCGGCGTGATGGAGCAACGGGCTCTTGCGCTCGCTGATCCTCACGACAAGACCCGACAGCTCATCGCGGTCACGGAGATGTGGGAGCATCAGGTAGGTGACAAAGATCGCGCTGCGGGCGCCTTCAGTCGCATCCTCGCGGTCGATCCGCTGCACGAATACGCTTTCTCCGAGCTTCAGGCCCTGCACAGGGACGCAGAGCGCTGGGACGATCTCATCGACCTGTACGTCACTCGTATCGAGGCCACCGAAGATCGCGACGAGCGCATCGAGCTTCTGCGCGCCGCAGCCAGGATTTACGAGGAAAAGCTCGAAGACGGCGAGCAAGCTTATCACACCCTGTACATCGCTTGGACCGAGGACTTTTCGAACAAGAACACGGCCGTCGACCTCGAGCGGGTGACGGCGGCAAGCCAGAAGTGGAACGAGCTTCTCACTTCGGCCAACCAGGTGCTCCAAGAGAACCAGGATGACCCGGAGACTCAAATCGCGATCTGCCTGTGCTGTGCCAAGTGGTACGGACAGGATCTCGGGCACCCCGAGTACGCGATTCCCTACTACGAACAGATTCGAGCGCTCGATCCAAGCAACGCCAAAGCCTGGTGGCAGCTGGGCGATCTCTACGAAGCCACTCACCAGTGGGACAAGCTCGCGCAGGCGCTTGCCAAGCTCGTGGAGCTCACGAACGACGATGACGTCAAAGCCGACACCTACGTTCGCATGGGTGATCTGGCCGACGATCGGTTTGCCATGCGTCAAGAGGCCGAGGACTACTACCGCCGCGCGCTGCAGTTGAAGGAAAAGCACGTCGGCGCGTTGGAGGCCCTCGAGCGCATCTACCGCGAGGAAGGTCGCTCGCACAAGCTGTTGAACATCCTCGAACGCAAGGCGGAAGCCGTCCAAGACGTGGACAGGGTCGTGTCGGCTCTGCTGCAGGTCGCAGAAGCCTACGAAGAGCGCTTCGACGACACGAGGGCGGCCATCGAGAACTACGAAAAGGCCGCGGAGCTCGCGCCTTCGGATTTGCGCGCCCTGCGGGGGCTGGAACGCCTCTACCAGCAGGAGGGCCGTTATCAGGACCTTCTTGGAATTTTGGAGCGCGAATACGAGGTCGTCGCGACCGAGCGCGAGCGCATCGAGATCCTCATGCGACTTTCACGGATGTGGCAGGAGGAGTTCCGCAAGCCCGACAACGCGGCAGATCGGCTGGAGCAGGTGCTCGACATCGACCCGCTGCACGACGAAGCCCTTTGCCGACTCGAGGAGTTGTACCGCGCGATGCAGCGTTGGGACGACCTCGTTCGCACCTACGATCGTCATGCGAGCGCGACCGCCGACACGGAGGAGCGCGTGCGCATCTTCCGCGAGCTCGGTGAAGTCTACGGAAGTTACACCAACGACGTGGAGCAGGCGATCGACAGCTACCTCAATGCGTTGAGCCTGAACGAGCACGACGTCATCAGCCTTCGAGCGCTCTCCAAGCTCTACGAGCGCAAAGGAGATCATGGCGCCGCGCTGGACGTCCTCGGCCAGCTGGCGGCCGTGGTGGATGAGCCCGCCGACCAGGTCGCTCTCAAGCACAAGATGGGCTGCATCCTGGATCGGGAGCTCGGCGACCGCGTCACTGCGTTGGAGCAGTTCCAAGCCGCCGTCGACCTGGACCCATCCCACTTGCCGTCCCTGGCAGCGATGCGTCAGATCCACGTCGACTCGGGCGATTGGGTCGCAGCAGCGAAAACGATTGGGCTCGAGGTCGAGCACACGGAGAGCAATCGAGCACGGGCCGCGCTGTTGGTCGAGTTGGGTCGAATCCGGGGAGAGCGCCTCGATGACGAGTCCGGTGCCGTCGAGTCGTTCGAGGCAGCGTCGGCGGCCGATCCGGACAACGAAGAAGCCCTCATGCCCCTGGTCGACTTTTATCTGGCGGCCGAGCGGCATCAGGACGCGTTCCCTCTGTTGCAGCTTTTGGTTCAGCGTTCGGAAAAGCGAGACGCCGATGAACGCCATCGACTCGCGCTGCTTCTGGGCGAAACCGCGACGAAGCTCGGACGTGCCGACGATGCCGTGGCGGCATATGAGCGCGCCCATGCGCTCGAAACCGACGATCCAGTGACCTTGAAGGGCTTGGCCGGAAGCTACTTCCGAGCGCAGCGTTGGGACGATGCTTTCAAGTACCATCAAGTTCTCTTGGTGCAGCATCGCGATGCATTGGGACGCGACGAGATTACCGAAGTCTTCTACCGGCTCGGTGTGATCAAGCGAGAGCAGGGCGAAGACAAGAAGGCCCGAAACATGTTCGACAAAGCCCTCGAGGAGGACACGCATTACGTGCCCGCTCTCGAGGCCATGGTGGAGCTGCAGATTGCCGACGGCGATTGGGGCTCGGTGGTCGAGTACAAAAAACGCATCTTGGACGTGACCGACGAGCCACTGGCGCGCGCCGCGATCCTGATCGAGCTCGGTGACCTCTGGCAGGAGAAGCTCGACGAACCGGATGCGGCGGCCGAAGCGTATACCGAGGCTCTGGATCTCGACCCGGACAACCACGTCGTGCTGCACAAGTTGCTGGTGACGTTTCAAGCAGCGGAGCGCTGGTCCGAAGCCATCGACGCGATCGACCGCATCTGTGAAATCGAGGAGCGACCGGAAGCCAAAGCCAAGTACACCTACACGATTGGCGTCATCTTGCGGGACAAGCTGGAGGACGAGGACGCGGCCTTGGAGCGCTTCAACCAGGCGCTCGATCTCGATAGCACTCAGCTCAAGCCCTTCGAGGCCATCAACAAATTGCTCAACACCCGCAAGGACTGGAAGGCCTTGGAGCGGGCTTACCGGAAGATGCTCCACCGGATCATCAACCAAGGGAACACCGACCTCGAGCACAACCTGTGGCATACCCTGGGCATCATCTATCGCGACAGGCAGCGTAACTTCGACGCGGCTGCCGAGGCGTTCAAGATGGCTGCCCGGCTCAAGCCCGAGGATGCGGTTCAACACCAGATCCTCGCGGAGCTCTACGCCACCATGCCCGAGAGGACCTCGGAGGCCATCGAGGAGCATCAGTGGCTTTTGGGCCACGATCCGAATCGGCTGGATTCGTATCGCGCGCTCTACAAGCTCTACTTCGATGCCCGTGCGTACGACAAGGCCTGGTGCATCGCGCGAACGCTTTCCTATTTCCAGAAAGCCGACGAAGAACAGCAAAAGTTCTACCAGCAATACCGACAGGATCGGGAGATTCAGCCCAAGACTCGGCTGAGTAACGAAAATTGGGTAACGGACCTGATGCATTCCGATCAGGACCTCTATCTTTCCAAGATCATGGAGGTGATTGCGCCCGCGGTCCGTGCGTCTTTGGCCGTGCCGGACAAGAAGCTCAACCTTCACAAGCGCAAGCCGGAGGACCTGGCGAATCCCAGCCTCGCGCTGGCCCGGCAGTTCAAGCTCGCGCAAGACGTTCTCAACGTCACCATTCCCGTGCGCCTCTTCATTCAGAAGGAGCTTTCGGGTGCGCTTCGCGATGAAGCGCGGAGCAATCCTCCCGCAATCATCACGGGTTATACCCTGCTATCGGGCTATCGTCCGGTCGACCTCGCATTCGTTTGCGGGCGGCACCTCACGTACTATCGCGGCGAGCACTTCATCCGCACGATGTACCACTCGCACACCGAGCTACGAACACTGCTCTTGGCCGCCATGCGCTTGGTGAACATGGGCGGAGGCGACGCGACCGTGGATGCAACGGCAAAACAGCTCGCCAAATACATGGACCAGTCTCACATCGACGTGCTCAAGCGGGTCGTCCGTAAGTTCGTGGATGCCGGCGGTCAAGCGGACGTCAAGCGGTGGATGCAGGCTACCGAGGTGACCGCACTTCGGGCGGGCCTGCTGCTTTGCGATGATGTGGACACGGCGGTTCGAATGATCCAGCAGATCGCCTCCGAGTCGACGGCGGATCTCGCGCCTCGAGAGAAGGTCAAAGAGATCGTCCTGTACAGCATCTCCGAAAGCTACTTCCGTCTCCGGGAGCAGCTGGGCATTCAAATCAAGGTCTGAGCGCGACGAGCGTGCACCAAGCCCTGGGATGTGACAGGGCTTGGGCATGCTAGAGCTCGAGCTCGAAAGCGAAGCTTCCACGCTTCGTCTGGCGCGACTCGTCGCGGCCGAGCTTCGGGCGGGCGACGTGGTCGGGCTCGAGGGTGATCTGGGGGCGGGCAAAACGACTTTTGCACGCGGCGTCGTGCACGGCATGGGCGTCTCGGAAGACGTCGCGGTCACCAGTCCGACCTTCGCGTTGTTGCATCAGTATCGCGGTCGTCTTCCAATCGTGCACGCCGACTTGTATCGCTTGGGCGACGAGGCGGAGCTGCAGGAATTGGGGATCGACGAGCTCGTGCAAGACGGAGCCGTTCTGCTCGTGGAATGGGGCCGCCGGTTCGAGGAGATCGCGCAGCGAGCGGTGTTGTGGATCGAGCTGGACATGGCATCCGACGATGCGCGCCGAGTGCGCTTGCAGTCGCAGGGGGGCCGAGGTGATGCGATCATCAGCGCACTTTCGGAGCGACTCGGGGTTTGACGAATTCCCGGTTGCGGCCGTCCACACCCTCTGGTAAGCCGCCCCGAACGTCCTTTGTGAACGAGCCCGATGCCCCGCCGCGATGATATCCAAAGCATCCTTCTGATCGGGTCGGGGCCGATCGTGATCGGACAGGCGTGCGAGTTCGACTACTCCGGGACGCAGGGAGCCAAGGCACTCAAAGAGGAGGGCTACCGGGTCATCCTGGTCAATTCGAACCCCGCGACGATCATGACCGATCCGGAGTTCGCCGACCGGACCTACGTCGAGCCGCTCACCCCGGAGATCTTGGAGGCCATCATTGCCCGGGAGAAGCCCGACGCGGTGCTTCCGACCCTGGGCGGTCAAACCGCGCTCAATTTGGCCCTCGAGCTCGCCGACCAGGGCATTCTCGAAAGGCACGGAGTGGAGCTGATCGGGGCCAGAGTCGAGGCCATTCGAAAGGCCGAAGAGCGGGAGCTGTTCAAGGCAGCCATGGACAAGATCGGCCTGTACAGTGCGAAGGCCGAGGTCGCGCGGACCGTCGAGCACGCGCATGCCATTGCCGAGAAGATTGGGTTTCCGGTCATCTTACGCCCAT
>JASFKY010000200.1:0-6915 GCA_050118395.1 Myxococcales bacterium
GCCCAGACCCAACTCCTCGAGGAGCGCGAGAGGCTCCCGGACGGTCCGGACGGGAGAAAATACGTCGACGGCCTCGGAGACCTCGAGCTGCAGGAGCTCCCCGGCATGTAGGCCTTGCCAGCGCACCGCCAGCGTCTCGGGCGTGAAGCGCATGCCCCCACAGGTCTCGCACGGGATGTCGACGTCCGGCAAAAACGCCATCTCGACATGAATCGAGCCTTGGCCGTGACATTCGGGACAGCGTCCTTCCTCCACGTTGAACGAAAACCGGCTGGCGGTGTAACCGCGGGCCCGAGCTTCGGGCGTGCCCGCCAACAGTTGTCGCACCGCATTCCAGATGCCGATGTACGTGGCGGGCACGGACCGCGGCGTGCGCCCAATCGGACTTTGGTCGATCTCGATCGCGCGCTTCAAAGCCTCGAATCCGGCGATGGAGTGGAAGTCCCCGGGCGCGACGTCGTTGACCAAGCCCACCGCCTCGCGCGTCGCTCGCAGCAAGACCTCCCGTACCAGAGAGCTTTTGCCCGAGCCGCTCACGCCGGTGACGGCGACGAATCGCTGCAGTGGGAAACGCACGTCGACGTTCTTCAAGTTGTGGTGATGCACGCCGGCGAGCTCGAGCCACGCGACATTCCGCGTGCTGCGGCGTGTCGGCGGCAATCGCGGGGGTCTGGCCAGCGCTGCTGCGGTGATCGAATCCTCCAGGGCATCGAGTGGGCCCTGTGCCACGATGCGGCCGCCGTGCTTTCCGCCGCCGGGTCCGACGTCGATCACGTGGTCCGCTGCACGGATTGTGTCGGCATCGTGCTCTACGACCAGCACCGAATTGCCGCGATCGACCAAACCCCGAAGCGCTCCGAGCAACCTGGCAGTGTCCCGCGGGTGCAGCCCAATCGTGGGCTCATCGAGCACGTACAGCACACCGGTCAACCCGCTTCCGAGCTGAGCGGCCAACCGCACCCTCTGGGTTTCACCTCCGCTCAATGTATTGGCTGCGCGTCCGAGGCCCAGATATCCCAGGCCCACTTCTTCGAGAAACGAGAGCCGTCGGAGCGCTTCGTGGAGCGGAGCCTTCGCGATGGCGACGTCTCGGCCTTCGAGGCGCATCGACTGCAGGGTGAGAATTGCCTCGGATACGCTTTGCTCGAACAAGGTGGTAATCGACATCCCGCCCACCGTGACGCCACGAGCCAGCGGCGAAAGTCGGGTCTGCCCGCACTCTTCGCAATCGCGTCTGGCGATCGCGCGCTTCTTGCGTCGACCACGCCAGCTCTTTTTGATGATTTCGCCACGGCCTTCACATGCGGGGCACTGCCCTTGTCGTGTATTGAAGGAAAAGAACCGCGGATCGAGCTCCGGGTAGCCTCGCCCACAGCTCGGACACGCACGTTTGCTCGAAAGCTGAATCTCCTCTTTACCACAGAGCGCCCAAGCGGCGCCCTCCCCGACATGGAGCGCCTTTTCGAGAAATTCGCGTAGCTCGGCTCTACTTGCAGCCGCACGGCCCACGACCAATTCGACGTCGTGCTCCACGTATCGGTCGAGCTTCATTCCGGGCTCGAGCGCGCGGATTTCTCCATCGATGCGCGCCTCGGTGAAGCCGTTTCTTCGCGCTTTGTCGAGGAGCTCCCGATGGATGCCTTTGCGTCCGCGCACCACCGGCGCAAGCAACGTCACCCGTTTGGATCCAAAACGCTTTCGCAGGTCGCGCGCCAGCTCGGCGACGGGACGTGCCGTAATGGGCACATGGCAGTCGACGCAATGCAAAATGCCAGTTCGGGCCCAAATCAGCCGCAGGTAGTGGGAGACCTCCGTCACCGTCGCGACGGTCGAATTCGCGCCGGCCCGGGTCAGCCGCTGCTCGAGCGAGACGCTGGGTGGCACCCCCAACACCTGGTCCACGGCTGGTCTGGGCAGCTGTGGCATGTATTGACGCGCATAGGGAGATAGCGTTTCGAGGTAACGACGTTGACCTTCGGCGAACAGCACGTCGAACGCCAAGGTGCTCTTTCCACTTCCGCTCGGGCCGGTCAGCACCACCATCCGTTCGCGGGGGATGCGCACGGTGACGTTCTTGAGGTTGTGCTCCCGTGCGCCGGTAATTTGAATGTCATGCGACCTCGTCGAAGGCGTCTCACGGGTGGGTGCGCGTTTGCGAGCGGCTTTGCCTCTACTGCCTTTGCCGAGAACGCGTGCGAGATACGGTGCGCTCTCGGAGCGTTTGAACCGCGCCACTCGTTCGGGCGAGCCCTCGGCGACGACTCGCCCTCCCTTTTCTCCGGCTCCCGGTCCGAGATCGATCACGTAATCCGCGTGCGCAGCCACGTGCATGTCGTGCTCGACCACGACGACGGTATCGCCACGCTCGACCAATCGATCGAGAACCTTCAGCAGGGGCGCGACGTCGCTTGCATG
Source organism: Myxococcales bacterium (assembly GCA_050118395.1). Classification (GTDB taxonomy): domain Bacteria; phylum Myxococcota_A; class Polyangia; order Polyangiales; family Houyiibacteriaceae; genus SG8-38. Next base: position 2,416 of record JASFKY010000200.1, read on the forward strand.
AAGGCCCGCGGTCGGCTCGTCGAAGATCAGGAGCGAGCCCGGCGTGGCGCGCACCAGCGCTTCGGCGAGCTTGAGGCGTTGTGCCTCGCCGCCCGAAAGGGTGTTGAGCGGCTGGCCCAGGCGCAGATAGCCGAGGCCGACCTCTACCAGTGGCTCGAGGGCTCGCGATAGGAGCTTGTCCTCGGCAAAGCGCTGCAAGGCCTCATGGGCGGTCAGGTCGAGGACCTCCGCGATGTCCAAGCCGTCGTAGCGCACGTCGAGCACCGGCCCGACGAACCTCCGCCCCTGACACTCGGGGCAGCTGAACACGACGTCGGCCAAGAACTGCATCTCGACCGTCTCGGCGCCGTCGCCCCGGCAAGCCTCGCACCGGCCTCCAGGTACGTTGAAAGAGAAAAAGCCGGGCTTGTATCGACGCTCCTTGGACAGGGGTTGTTCGGCAAAGCGTTTGCGAAAGAGATCCCAAATCTTCAAATATGTCGCGGCGTTTCCGCGCGAAGTTCGACCGAGGGGGGCTTGATCCACCCCCACGACCGCCGCGAGTGACTCGGCGCCCCGCAGGCTCTGGTGGGGAAGCGGAGCGCTCTGCGAGCGAGCGCCGAGCTGACGCTGCACCGCGGGTAGCAGCGTTTCCAAAATCAGGCTGCTCTTGCCCGACCCACTGACGCCGGTCACACAGGTCAGGACGCCTTTGGGAATCGAAACGTCGATGGCGCGAAGGTTGTGGCCTGAAGCGCCCGCGAGCTCGATCCAACCCGTGGGCTCTCGCCGGGCCCGACGGACGGCCCCGTTGGCCACGAGCGCGGCGCCCGTGGCGGTTTTCGCCTTCCTGAGCTCCGCCGGGGTGCCGTCGAACACGATTTGTCCGCCGGTTTCCCCCGCTCCGGGTCCAAGCTCGATCACGCGGTCTGCGCCGAGAATCATTTCGGCATCGTGCTCGACGACGAGGGCGATGTTTTCGTCCCTCGAGAGCGCTCGAACCACGCCGAGCAAACGTTCGACGTCTCGCGGATGGAGCCCCACGGTCGGCTCATCGAGCACGAACATGGCCCCGTTGAGGGTGGCGCCGAGCGCGCTGGTCAAAGCGACGCGTTGCGTTTCACCACCGGACAACGTTCGTGAGGTGCGATCGAGAGAAAGATAGCCGAGGCCGACATCGTGCAGCGCTCGAAGCCTACCCACCGCCTCGCGCCACAAAAGCGCTGCGCCTGCGTCGGCCGCAAACCGTACGTGCTGCGCTTCCAAGAACGACAGCGCCTCTGAAGCCGGCAAGGCATAGAGATCGGGCAGGCTCAACCCATCGATGTGCCAAGCCAACGCTTCGGATTTGAGCCGGGTGCCGTGGCAATCGCGACAGGTCTCGTATTTGCGGTAGCGCGAAAGGAACACCCGCACGTGCATCTTGTAGGCGCGGGACTCCATCCATTTGAACCAGCTTCGAATACCCCACCAGCCATCGGGATAGCCGAGCTCGTCTCCCTCGATCAGCCAATCCAGCGCGGCAGGGCTCCAGCTGCGCAACGGTTGGTCGAGCGCAATTCCGGCCGCCTTGGCGTGTTTGCGGAGCTCCCGACGCTCCCAAGCCGTGGCCTTGCCCTGCCACGCTCGAATCGCGCCCTGCTCAGGGGACAGATCATAGTCCGGAATGACCCGATCCAGGTCGATCTCGATCGTTCGGCCGAAGCCCCGACAAGTCTCGCAGGCGCCAATCGGACTGTTGAAGCTAAAAAGCCCTGCCGTCGCGCGTCGAAACGAGCGATCACAGGTCGGGCAATGCAAGCCCTCGGAAAAGCAGAGCTCCGCGCCGTCCGGCGACCAGACCGTGGCTCGGCCTTCTCCACGACGCATCGCGTCCTCCAGCGCTTCGACCAGACGCGCTTGGTCCTTCGGACGCGCCGTGGTTCGGTCCGCCACGACCTCCATCAGCGTGCTTCGTCCGTTGGTAATCTCGCTCGGGCGGACTTCGTCGAGGTCTCGCACCTCGTCCCGCAGCCGCACCCGTCGATAACCATCACGGAGCAAGCCCTCGCGAACCCCGAGGAAGTGCTCGGGATCGGCTACGGCCACCGGATAGGTCACCACGACCTTCTTGCCTGCAAGCTCGTTCATCACGCTGTGGGCGGCGCGCGTCGGTGCGTCCCGATGTACTAGCTGCCCGCAACCCGGACAGCGAAGCTCGGCGGCGTGGGCCCACAGATGCTTGGCGTAATCGGCAATCTCGGTCATCGTCCCGACCGTCGAACGGCTCGTTCGGACCGGGGCCTGCCGATCCACGGCGATGCCCACGGGTACCGGGTCGAGCTCGTCCACGGGTGGACGGGCCAGCCGCTCCAGAAATTGGCGCGCATAGGCACTGAAGCTTTCTACGTACCGACGCTGGCCCTCGGCGTAGAGGGTGCCGAAGGCGAGCGATGACTTGCCCGCACCGGACGGGCCCACGATCGCAAGGTAGGTGCCCGGCTCGATGTCGAGGTCGATCGACTGGAGGTTGTGCGTGCGCGCGCCGCGTAGCTTGGTGGGCTGCATGAACGGGAACGCTAGTTCTAGGATGGCGCGGCGCGATGTCCAGGGATGGGCCTTGGAATCGTCGAATGCTGCGCGATTAGCGCCGCCCCCACCGCCTCCGGAGGATCCAAGTGATTCCAAGAAGGCCGATGGTGAGCGCGATGAACCAGGGGCTGGAGAGCGGCTGCTTCGATACCAGACCCGCAGCGCGACGGCTGGTGGCGGCAAGCTCCGCCAGTGGAGGGACGTCGTCGATCCCCGCGAAGAGCCTTCCGCCGGTGGCCTCGGCGAGCTTCCCGAGCTCTGCTGGTCGCGCTTCGAGGTCGGCGAGCTCGTCGCCGCTTCGTTCGACGACGAAGACCTCGCGTGCGATTTGCTTGCTTTCGACCGAGGCGACGATTTCGTACGCGCCGGGTGCATCGGGTGCGTGCAGCGTGGCGCGAAGCTCCCCATCTTCATCCGTCCGTACGCGCATGGCGGGCTGCTGATCGTCACCGGGCGAGAACCGAAGCTCCACGTCCGATTCGGCTAGCGGTCGATAGCGCTCGTCGCGCAGTCTTCCGGAGACGATGACCTCTCCTCCCACCCCGTAGCGTTCTCGGTCGGTCGAAAGACGGGCTGGCTCGAGTAAAGGGTCACGTGTGAGCCAGCGGATCATTCGGTCCCAGAAAAGCTCGTATTCGTCGGCGCCCACTGCGGCGTCGTCTGCGGCGAAGCGCCAGCGCCACGAAGCGTCGGTCATGAATGCGCCGACGCGCCCCCTGTGCGATTCGCCGACGACCAGGATCGGCAACCGAGCGCCGCTTTGGAGCCTCGCGCGCGGGTGCCGCAGCAGCACTTGGGCCCCGTCCTTGACTGCGCTCACCACGTTGGCCCCATATAAGCTCGGAAGGGACTTCCAAGTCTGCTGCGTGAGCGAAGGATCGGGCCCCAATGCCACGATGGGATGCCTGGCAAGCGCTTTGTTCACTTCGGCTTTGAAGCGACCCTTGACGAACCCGGGGGCTCCGAGCTTCACCGGCAGGATCTCCTCGATTGCAGTGCCTGCATAACGGCCCTCGGAAAACGAACGGTCTCCGCCGATCATCAAGAACGACCCGCCACGCTGCACGTAATCGCGAATACGAGGAAGATAGGCAGCCATCTCGTAGGGCGCATAATCGAAGTTCTGAAAAATCACGATGTCGAAGCTTCCTAGATGCTCCCGAAACAGCTCGTCGGTGGGAAATGGAATCAGGGCGAGCTCTTCGGTGGGTGCGGCCGTGAGGTCCGCCGCAGCACGCAAAATGAAGAACGACACGAGGTCGATGGCGCCATCGCGCTTGAGGAAGTCTCTCAAGAAACGGACGTCCCAGCTCGGATGCCCCGCGACCAGCAGCGCCCTGAGACGCTCGCGCCCTACCCTCAGAAGCGCCGCCCTGTCGTTGTTCGAGGGAACCTCGTCGTCCGAAGCCAAAGGAATCAGCACACGGTAGAGCGATCGACCGATGCGCTTCGGCGTCACTTCGAACGATACCGTGGCGCGTCCTTCTTCGTCGAGGACTGCGAGCGTCTCCTGCTCGAGCTGGCTTTCGTGCCAAAGCTGGACTGCCACTTCGTGGCGTCGCAGCGCGCCGGTGGCTCGAACCTCGGCCCGAATGATCGCAGGAACGCCGACATAGGCGGTTGCGTCGGCCCGAAGCGACACGACGGCTTGATCTTGGAGAGGATCGTCGGCGCCGACCACCACGGCGTGAACCACGGGGAGCGCACCTTCGGAGGCAAACGCGTCGGCCGAAAAACCGTCATCTGCGCCATCGGTGACGACAACGATCGATCCCAAATCCCGATCGGTTCTCTTGTCGAGCAAGTAGTCGAGCGCTTGGCGAATGTCGGTTTCATCGTCCGTGGGCGTGTAGCTCTCGGTCAAGCCCTGCCAGGCGGCGCCGCGCGTGCTCGAGCCGAAGAGATAGACTGCCGGGCTCACGCGGTCGTCGCGCTGCCACTTCTCGATGA
>JASFKY010000201.1:0-6887 GCA_050118395.1 Myxococcales bacterium
GCTCTATTCCAAAAGGGTGTGGAAACCCAGATGGCTGCTCGGTTTTCGACGGTGGCGGGCGAGCGTGGCAGCCCCGACACCTGGCGCGATCCACGAGGTTTTGCGCTGAAATTCTACACTCCTGAGGGCAATTTCGACATGGTCGGCAACAATACACCGATCTTTTTCATCCGTGACGGCATGAAGTTTCAGCACTTCATTCGCTCGCAGAAGCGTCGTGCCGACAACGGGCTTCGCGACCACGACATGCAGTGGGATTTCTGGACGCTATCGCCGGAGTCGGCCCACCAGGTCACGTGGCTGATGGGAGACCGTGGAATCCCGAAGACGTGGCGGCACATGAACGGCTACTCGAGTCACACCTATATGTGGATCAACGCGCAGGGCGAGCGCTTCTGGGTCAAGTACCACTTCAAGACCGACCAGGGCATCCAGTGCCTCACCCAGGAAGAAGCAGACCGGCTTGCCGGCAGCGATAGCGACTATCACCGACGCGATCTGTTCGAAGCGATCAAGCGCGGCGATCATCCGAGCTGGACGCTCAAGGTGCAGATCATGCCCTTCGAGGAGGCAAAGACCTATCGCTTCAATCCCTTCGACCTCACCAAGGTTTGGCCACACGGCGACTACCCCCTGATCGAAGTCGGCAAAATGACATTGAACCGCAACGTGACCGATTTTCATACCGAGGTAGAGCAAGCTGCGTTCGAGCCGAACAACCTGGTGCCCGGCACTGGGCTTTCGCCCGACAAGATGCTCTTGGCTCGCGGCTTCGCGTACGCCGATGCACACCGCGCCCGGCTCGGCGTCAACTACAAGCAGATCCCGGTCAACTCACCCAAGGCTCCCGTGCACAGCTACACGAAAGATGGGGCGATGCGCGTTCAGAACGCAACCGACCCGGTCTACGCACCGAACTCGTATGGCGGACCCCAAGCGGACCCCGAGCGATATGCCGAAACCGCCACTTGGGCCGCTGATGGCGACATGGTGCGCGCTGCCTATACGCTGCGCGAAGATGACGACGATTGGGGCCAAGCTGGCACACTGGTCCGCGACGTCATGGACGACGCCGCGCGCGACCGGCTGGTTTCGAACGTGGTCGGCCATCTCAAGGACGGCGTCTCCGAGAAGGTCTTGGAGCGATCCTTCGAGTACTGGCGCAACATCGATGAAAAGATCGGAAAGCGTATCGAAGAGGGTGTTCGAAACTGATGGTCGGAAAAATGAAAGAGTTTCGCGCCTTCCGGATCGACCAGGCCGATGGCGGAGTCGAGGCCGGCTTCGTTGATCTGACGCTCGACGACCTGTCCGACGGCGACGTGGTCATCCAAGTGAGCCATTCGACGATCAACTACAAAGATGCCTTGGCGGCGACCGGGGCCGGCCGCATTCTTCGCGAGTTCCCCCTCGTCGGTGGCATCGATCTTGCGGGAACAGTGGTCAGCTCGAACGTCAGCGCATTTGCAGAAGGCGACCCCGTGCTCGTCAACGGGTGCGGCCTGAGTGAGACGCGCGATGGAGGATATGCCGAGTACGCCAGAGTCCCCGCCGATGCGGTGGTTCCGATTCCAGACACTCTCACGGCAGCCGAGGCAATGCAGATTGGCACTGCCGGCTACACGGCAGCGCTAGCCATTCATCGAATGGAGCAAAACGCGCAGCGCCCGGACAGCGGCCCCGTGGTCGTCACCGGCGCCACTGGCGGGGTGGGCAGCCTCGCCATCGACATGCTCAGCGGCCGAGGCTACGAAGTCGTTGCGCTGACGGGCAAGGCCGAACAGGCCGCTTATCTGAAGAGCATCGGCGCCCACCGCGTCTTGATTCGCGGAGAGGTCGACTTTGGCAAACGGCCGATGGAAAAAGCCCAATGGGCGGGAGCGATCGACAACCTCGGCGGCGAGGCGCTGACATGGCTGACACGGACGGTCGGCTACGGCGGCAACATCGCCAGCGTGGGTTTGGCGGCGAGTCACGAATTGAACACGACCGTGATGCCGTTCATCCTGCGCGCGGTGTGTCTGTTGGGCATCAACTCCGTCGAGACGCCGCGCGATTTGAGGCTTGCCGTCTGGAACCGCATCGCCAACGACCTGAAGCCCGGACATCTAGACAGGATTGCGGGCTCCACGATCGACTTCTCGGAGCTTCCCGGCGCGTTTCAGGATTACATCGAGGGAAAGGTCACCGGAAGAACGCTGGTCAGGATTGGCTAGCCAAAGACAAAGCTTTAATCGTCTTCGTGCGAGACCGCTTCAGCAGTCATAAGACAACGACGTTGATCGGGGATAGAGGCTGCATCCGGTCGAAGATCACAGTACGCCCATCGCGCGGCTGCCCATGAATCTCCGCCGCGGATTTTTCGCGTGCGGATCACCCCGGCCGGATCTCGAGCGTGGGGCGCTTGGGTAAATGGCGCAGACCCATCCAGGCGAGCGCGCTGATGTGCTTGGCCACCTCCTCGACCGAGGGCTTGCGCTGCTCGGTCCACCACTTGCCGACGAAGGTGACCATCCCGATTAGCGCGTTCGCGTAGATGGGGGCTGCTTTCGTGTCGTAGCCCGCTTCCTTGAGCGCGGACACGAACACGTCGCCGACACGCTCGGCCATGTCGTTCAGGAGGCTCGACATGGTGCCTCGCGATGAGGTGAGTGGAGAGTCTTGGGACAACACGGCAAAGCCATCCGGATGGTCCCGCACGTAGCTCAGGAACGCGAGCGACGCGCGTTCGACGCGCTCTCGTGGCGACCCGGACGAGATGGCCTCGATGATGCGGCGCTCCACGTAGTCCATCTCGCGATCGACCACCACCGCGTACAGCCCTTCCTTGCCGCCGAAGTGTTCATAGATGATGGGCTTGGATACCTTGGCGCGCTTGGCGATTTCCTCGACCGAGGTGCCTTCGTAGCCGTGCTCGGCAAACGCCACGCGTCCTACGTCGACGAGCTGCGCGCGACGCTCCGAGGCTGACAGACGACGGCTCTTCCTGGCCATGGTCGTTGATGATACTACGCGTCCGTAAGTTATGCCATCGATATATCCGGTCACGAATAACAATCTTTTCGAGTATTTATAGCCGTTACACAAGAAAGACGTTGCCCTTTTTATACGGAGCCGTAAGTTACGATAACGTAAGTTACTTGAACGGAGGTTTTCATGAGGGCGATCACAGAAATCGGGAGGGTGTGGACGAGTGCACGGAGCACAGCAGCGAAGCGTTTGTTTCTCGAACGACAGGCGGAGTTCTGGCTGGGCGAGCTCGACCCGGTCCGCTCACTCGGCGAGATCCGCGCCCGGGTGGTCGAAATCATCGAGGAGACTGCAGACACCAAGACCTTCGTGCTGCAGCCGAATTCCGCCTGGCCTGGACATCACGCGGGGCAACACACCTCGGTCGAAGTCGAGATCGACGGAGTGCGCATGCGTCGCTGCTACTCGATCTCGTCGGCGCCACACGACGTCCTGGTCTCGATCACGGTCAAGCACATGCCGGGCGGTCGGGTGTCGACGTGGCTCCACGAGCACGTGCGCGCCGGCCACATCCTGCGCCTCGGCGCCCCAGCCGGCGACTTCGTGTTGCCGGTGACGACACCGGACAAGCTGCTCCTTCTGAGCGGTGGCAGTGGCATCACGCCGGTCATGTCGATGCTGCGCGACCTCGCGGCACACGGCGCGCTTCACGACGTCGTATTCGCTCACTATGCGCGAAGCCGCGCTGATGTGATCTTCAAAAAAGAGCTCGGCGAGCTCGCCGCAAGCCACCCGGGTCTGCGTCTGCTCCTATGCCTCGATGATGACGTCTCGGCATCGCGTGGCTTCGATGAGGCGCGCTTTGGCGAGCTCGTCCCCGACTTCGCCGAGCGTTCGACCTTGCTCTGTGGGCCGGGACCGCTCATGGATCGTGCAGCACGGCTATGGGAAAGCGTCGGCGCCTCCGACCTGCTCGAGCGTGAGCGCTTCACACCGGCGCTGAGATTGGTGCCGCCGGTGGCGTCCCCGAACGGCGTCCAGGTACGGCTCGCACGCTCGGAACGAGCCGTCGTGGCCAAGGGCGCGGGAAGCCTGCTCGAGCAGCTCGAGCGTGCCGGGGAGCGCCCAGCCCACGGCTGTCGCATCGGCATCTGCCACACCTGCAAGTGTCGCAAGCAAAGCGGCACCGTGCAGAACCTGGTCACCGGCGAGGTATCGAGCGAACCGGACCAAGAAATTCAGTTGTGTATCTCCCTGCCCCGCTCCGACCTGGAGCTGGACCTGTGAAAGGACATCCCATGAAGACCCAAAGCAAGAACCTCACGCAGCAAGAAGCCGATGCCTTCGGCCGCGAGATCGACGCGCTTCGCCAGGAAGTGGTTGCAGACCTCGGCGAGCGCGACGTCGCGCACATCCGCCGAATCATCCGCACCGCCAACCGCAGCGAGGCTGCCGGCCGTGTGCTCCTTCACTTCGGCCTCGGTCCCATGAGCTTCGCGCTCGGCTCGAGCGCTCTCGGACTCTCGAAGATCCTCGAGAACATGGAGATCGGACACAACGTCATGCACGGCCAGTACGACTGGACGGGCGATCCGGCGCTCGATTCGCATCGGTACGAGTGGGACAACGTCTGCACCGGCGACGACTGGCGCCACTCGCACAACTTCGAGCATCACACATTCACCAACATTCTCGGCAAGGACCGCGACGTCGGCTACGGCTTCTTGCGCGTCGCGCCCGAGCAGGAGTGGAAGCCAGTCCACCTCTCGCAACCGATCGTCGCTGCATTCCTCGCGCTGTTCTTCCAATGGGGCGTGGGAGGCCACGACCTTCGAATCGACGAGGTATTTTCGGGCAAACAGACCCCGGCGGAGCTCGGCAAGCGGGCTCGTCCATTCCTCACCAAGGCGGCCTGGCAGCTCTTCAAGGACTACGTGTTCTTCCCGGCGCTGGCGCTCGGCAATGCGCCGCGCGTGTTCCTCGGCAACCTGCTCGCCAATGGCACGCGAAACCTCTGGACCTTTGGCATCATTTTCTGCGGTCACTTTCCAGAAGGCGTACGCGTCTACGACGAAGCCGAGACCGAACACGAGACCCGAGGTCGGTGGTACGTGCGCCAGCTCAACGGCTCGGCCAACCTCGAGGGGAATCGGTGGTTCCATATCCTCACCGGTCACCTGAGTCATCAGATCGAGCACCATCTCTTTCCGGACATCCCCGCGTCTCGCTACCCGGAGATGGCCCCCCGCGTGCAGGAGATCTGCGCGCGCTACGGCCAGAGCTACAACACGGGCACCTTCAGGCGCCAAATGAGCAGCGTGATCAGGCGGATCGTGCGCCTGTCGATGCCTGGACCGAAGCTCCCGTTGAAGTCGCCAGTCGTGACGTCGAAAGCGCCCGTTTGGAGCATCAAAGCCGCATGAGCGCGGCGCCCCAGTTGAGGCCGGCACCGAGCGCGAGGAAGCAAAGCAGATCACCTTCTTGGATCCGTCGTTCGCGTCGGAGCTCGTCGGTGAGGATGCCGATCGTCGCCGCCGAGGTGTTGCCGTAGCGGGCGATGTTCGATGGCATTTTCTCGATGGGAATCTTGAGGATCTCGCGGACTGCGCCGTTGATGCGGTCGTTGGCTTGATGCGCGATGAAGCAGTCGACGTCATCCTGGGTGATTCCATGGGCCTTGCAGATGGAGCGGACGGTGCGACTGAGCGTTCTTGCGGCCTTCTTGAGGAGCGACGGACCCTGCATGCGCGGAATGTGCTCGTCGGCCCGTAGCGAGGCCTCGGTGACGTAGGGTATGTGCCGGAACCCAACACCCGGCACGAAGAGGTGGTCGAATGCATCGCCGTCGCTGTGAAGCTCCGCGCCGATGTAGCCCCGATCTGGTGAGGGGCTCGGACGAAGCACCATGGCGCTTGCCCCATCGCCGAACACGACTGCGAGCCCACGATGGCGATTGGCACGCTCGAAGGCCTCTCGAGGCACGTCTCCATCCCCCTCGCCGCGGACGAGATCCCAGTCGTTCCAGGGCATGAAACCCGCGTGTACCTCGGCACCCACCAACAGGATGGTTTCGGCGGCGCCCGACTGCACCAGACTGTTTGCGAGCTGCAGCGCGTAAGGAATCGCCGCGCACTGCTGCCGGATGTCGAGCGCCGGCGTGCCTCGAATGCCGAGCTTCGCCCCGAGCAGTGGTCCGGAGCCAGGAAAGAAATGTTCGGGCGTCATCGTCGCGAAGATGACGTAGTCGACGTCATTCGGTGCGATGCCCGCATCGTCGAAGGCGACCTTGCAGGCCTCCACTGCGAGATCGCTCGGACCCTCGCCGTCGTCCGCAAAGTGCCGCTGCGCGATGCCGGTTCGAGCTCGAATCCATTCGTCGCTCGTGTCCATCACGCGGGCGAGCGCATCGTTCATCACGGGCTTGCCAGGAAGGTACCGACCCGTGCCGACTATGGTGATGCCGTTCATGCGACGATCCAACCGTCATCCGTCGTCATCGTCGCCTCCCAGGCCTTCAAACTCGTGCAGGTAACAAGGGGACGATGCGTACTCGTGGGGCTCGCTTTCATCCGGGATCCGCGAGCCGCTCCCTTGGAGCAGCCGCAGCGTGCGCTCTGCCGCTGCCATGATCGCTTCGATTCGCTGTTGCGCACTGGGGAGATCGTCGAGCTGTCCGGCCACCTGCCCCGCAAAAAGGGCCAGCGCTTCGAGGTCGCCAGTCGTGGTCCGCAAGGGTGAATCCGTGCTCGTGCGTAGAATCGACCGGCCAGCGTCCGTCGCGATCGGCTCTGCCATGAGCAAGGCACGGGTCTCGGGTGTCGGTTCCGTTTCCGCACGGGTCACGCTGTTTTCCAGTACACGGACCGGAGAATGCGGCGGCCAGTTGACGGCGAACACCTCGGTGTGAATCGTGTCCG
>JASFKY010000202.1:0-6863 GCA_050118395.1 Myxococcales bacterium
TCCGGTCAGCCAGAGCCATGGCGGGAGCTCCCATCTGGCGACGAGCGGCGCATAGTTGGGAATGGCGCTCCCCGCGGCGCTCGTATCGAGCGTGTCGAAATACCGCTGCGCCTGCTCGACGTAGTGCTCGGGCGGTTGCTGTGGGACCGCAGCCGTCGCGAGCGCATCGCTCGAACGCTGTGGGGAACTTTCTCCCCCGCACGCGATCATGGCCGAGGCCAGCAGGGCCGTGACGGCGCCCCTACCCCGAGACCCCAAACACCGGGTCCCCAAAGCCTGCCAAGTCTGCGCTTTCACACCCGAAGCATGCTCGTCGACGCCTCGCGCAGCAAAGCGAGCCGATAGGCGATATCTCCGGTGATGTTCCCGGGCGCGCTCGCCAACGCGTTGACGCCTTCGAGAACTCGACCCAGGCGGCGCTCCAAGTCCTGCCGCGTGAGCTCCCTCTTCGTCTGAAGCGGGGCGAGACGTTCGCGGCGGGGATCGAGATAGCCGACGTCTCCGGCAGCCCGGCGCAGACGCTCTTTCTTCGTGAGCACGATTGCGGAGTGAACCTCCAAGAGGGGAGACCGGTTCGAAACGATCGCAGGGAACGGGGTCGGGCTGTTGATGTCCACCACTCGGGTGAAGTATTCGGCCCAGCAGTGATCCTCTCCTCGGCTCGTGTCGCTAATTCCCACGATCTCGATGCCAGGATCCCCGACGTGCTCGCAGAGCTCGCGTAATCGCTCGATCTTTGCCTCGCCGCTGTTGATGTGATGCAAGGTGGAGTAGTGAACGTGGTCGACGCCGAGTGCTTCTCCGGCAATTTCGACCATCGATTGGGGCGACGCGCTGCTGAGCACCACCTCGACCTGCGGCCACTGGCTGCGCACCCAGGCCAAGTCTTCCCGTTCGATCACTTGGTCTAGCTCGCAGCGTTCCCAAATGCGTCGCGCCAGACCTCGAAGCACGTCTTCGGTAGACGTCTGCAGGTGTCGCAACAACGTGAGCTGCGGGACGCGCTGGGCCGCGCGAACCGGGTCGCTCGCAAACCGTCGGAAGCCACGGCGCCGAAGCCAATCGACGCGCCCGGCAGCCTTGCCCCAAAGGCCGTAATAGGCCCCCGGATAAGCCCAGATCTTGAAGCTGCGAGCGAGGTAGCGAGCGGTCTTGAGCGGATGAGCCAGATCGAGAAGAAACCCCCGGCTTCGCCTCAAATGCTCGATGCGGCCAAAATGCTCGCCCCCATAGCCCTGATACGCACAAAGCTCCCACCCGAGCTCTTCGCCGAGATCGCGGCCGAGATGAATGGTCCGGTCGAGGTCCAAGACCAAATACCGGGTTCGCGGAGTCAACACTCGCGCGCAGAGCTCCCGAAAAGAGGACACCTCGCCATGCTGGACCCACCGGTCGACCAACCGGCTCGGCGACTCTGTCGATGTCTCCGGCCCGAGCATGGGGTCAATGTAGAACCTGCCGGGCAAGCCGTTTGTAAAACTTAGGTCATAACGGCGTGTCGCAAACGCCGGGCACGCGTGATAGCGTCGCCGCCATGCGTGGATTTCTGCTTGCGCTCTCGATTTTCGCCATGCTTGCGTTTGGATGTGGGGACGGCGGCGGCGGCGACACCGCCCAGTGTCAGCCCGCCGCGTCGAGCTCCCTTCGCGAATGTGTCAAAGCCCTGAACGATGCGACACGTGCTTGTTACACGAACGAGGATCGAGCCTGCGGCACCGATGATGCCGCTGTGGTCTCGGCCTTGGACGCGGTGCAGGCCTCGCTCGACGATGCCTGCGGTAGCGACCAGGTTGTAGTCGATTCTGGCTTTGGGTCCAATCGAACGCTGTCTGACTTGGTGAGCAAGCTCCAGGAATCCTGCGTTTCGGAAACCGATTCACTTTCCGCTCGTACGTATGGCGGCCCCCGAGGCGCGGTGTGGACCGATGCAGACGAAGCGACGCGCGCATGCCTGACCGACGCCCATGCCAGCGCCGCCATGCTCATGGACCAAGCCTATGGAGCACGAGCCCAATGCATCGTCGACGATTGCGATGTCGCAGCCCTGAGCACGCAGATCGACGAGCTGGTCGCATCGGCCCGGAGCGACATCGAGGCGTCCTGCACGGCCTTGGAGGAAAGCATCGCGGTTTCGGCCGACGTCTTCGCCGAACGGGCCCTCGCTCAATCGGAATGCATGATCGCCATGTCGCACGGGAACACCGCACCCCTGTCGCTCCGCTGCGGCCCCCGCGATGCGGTCACGTTACCGCCGCGCGGTCAATATACCCAGGTCGTTCTCGACAGCGCCGAATGGGGCACGAAATGCGGCGACGGCTCTCCTTTTGCCTTCCAGTTCCGTCCCGCGCCCGAAGGCGAGCCCGTGGAGAACGTGATCATCGCGATGCAGGGAGGTGGGGTCTGCGTCGGAATCCTAGGCGGAGACTGCCAGGCCCGGTACGAGAGCAGCCCCGGTTTGTTCGAGGCGATGGATGACCAGCCAGAAACCACGGGCATCATGTCGAGCGATCCGGCGATCAGCCCGTTCGCAAACTGGACGAAGGTGTACCTTCCCTATTGTACCCAAGACGTATTCGTCGGCGGGGGTGTCACCAACGTCTTCGGCGAGGGAGAGGCGGCGGTGACGGTGGAACGCTACGGCGCGGTCAACGTACGCGCAGCGCTTCGCTACGTTCGCGACGCGATATGGAAGGAGCTCGACGCGCAGAGCGCCGAGGGCTACCGACCCGATCGCATGCAAGTCTATTTCGGAGGATTCTCCGCGGGCGCCTTTGGGACCCTCTACAACTACCACTACCTCTTGGACGATCTGCAATGGGAGCGGACGACGGCCTTTCCAGACGCAGCTCTGGCGATCGACAACGGAGCGGACCTCGTCGGCATCGTCGGTTTGGGCAACATATTGATCACGGGCGCGCCCGAAAACGGCGGATGGCAAGCGAGGGATTTTCTGCCGCCCTACTGCTTCACCGGGCAGTGCGCTGCTGGGCCGCGTTTGCTCGAGGTCACTTCGCCCCGGCTCAAAGAAGTTCCAGCGCAGCGGCTCATGATCCTCTCCAACCAGTGGGACCAGACTCAGGTGGAAACCACCTATTTCGCCAACACCGAAACGTGGATCAACGCGATGCGGCAGTCGTACTGCGACACCCAGGGGCTTCCCGGCGTGCATTATTTCCTGCCGGCGATTCCCGAAAGCGTGCACGTCATCTCCACAGACGACAGTCGATTCACCACGCGTGCAGTGGACGGGCAGACGATGCGCCAGTGGTTTGCAGGCGCTCTTTCCGACCCCGATGCGGTAGAGGACCGGGTCGAAGAAGGCAACTACGTTTCGCTTTTCGAACAGAGCGTTCCGCCCGTCGAGCCGTTTCCGTGCAGCGTGGCGCCCTAACCGCGACGGAGTCGATGCCCAAGGTCTACCCCTACCGCTGGGTGATCCTCGCCGTCTTCATGCTCATATCCATGGCGGTCCAGATCCAGTGGCTCGCACACGCAGCTGTCGCTAGGCCCGCGGCGGTTTTTTATGCAGGACAATTCGACCCGGCCTCCTTTTTCAACATCGACTTCCTCGCCGAGGTCTACATGTTGGCCTTCATACTGCTCAGCTTTCCGGCGTCGTATGTGATCGACACGTACGGAATTCGCGTCGGCATTTCGATTGGTGCTGTGCTAGCCGGCCTGTGCGGATTGTCGAAAGGGCTTTTCGCAAACGACTTCGGTACAGTGGTCATCGCGCAAATCGGTTTGGCGGTCGCGCAACCCTTCATTCTCAACGCGGTCACGGCGCTCTCGGTTCGATGGTTTCCCCTTCGAGAAAGGGCCACGGCGGCGGGTCTATCGGCGCTCGCCCAGTACCTGGGCATTCTGACTGCGATGATCGTGACGCCCCTGATGGTCGGCTCGAATCCCGCCGAACCCGACTACGGCACGAAATTCGATGCCATGCTGTTGATCTACGGCTGGATCACGTTCGGAGTTGCCATGCTGACTCTTTGGCTCCTGCGAGAACGGCCGCCCACACCCCCATCGGCGGAGCCGGTGCAAAGGCAGTCTTTCGGGAAAGGCATCATGCACATCCTCGGTCAGCGAGACATGCGGATTACGCTGTACCTATTTTTGGTGGGACTCGGGATCTTCAACGCCGTGAGCTCGATGACGGATGCCATTGCCGCCCAGGCAGGCGTGAAGGATTCGGATGGGTTGATCGGTGGGCTCATGCTCATCGGCGGAATCGTCGGCGCGTCGATCCTACCGGTCTTGTCGGATCGCTTCCGGAAGCGAAAGATTTTCCTCGTGATCTGTGTAATTGGAATGGTGCCGGGAATGGCAGGCCTGACCTTTGCCGGACGATTGTCCGCCGATCCTCAAACCATCTATGCGATCAGTCTTGCCGCATCGTTCATTCTCGGGTTCTTCATCATGAGCGCGGGGCCCCTCGGGTTTCAATACGCGGCAGAGGTCAGCCATCCCGCGCCAGAATCGACATCCCAAGGAATGCTTCTTTGGGTCGGCCAGATCACCGGCATGATTTTCGTCGTCGGGATGAGCGTCCAGGGCAATCGATACCTACCGGGCTTCATGGTCACGTTCGTCGTCCTTTCCCTGATCTCCGCGGCGCTCGTGTTTTTCTTGAGAGAGTCACCGATGATCCAGCAAGAAGTGACGACTTCACGAGGGCCTTCCGCACTCTGAAGATCGGCCACGGCTCGCAATGCATGCTCCGCCCCAACGCGCTAGAGGAGAGTCGGAGATGCCTTCCCATTACCTCGACCGTCTATTCGACCCCCGTAGCGTAGCCGTGTTTGGTGCGAGCGAACGGCCCGAATCGGTAGGCGCTCGCGTCTTCGAAAACCTGCGTGCAGCGGATTTCAAGGGCGAGCTCTATCCGATCAATCCGAAGCACGACATGGTGCTTGGGCAGCAATGTCATCCCGACATCGAAAGCGTCGGAGCTGCAGTCGACCTCGCAGTGGTCGCCACCCCTGCCCCGAGCGTTCCCGAAATCATCCATCGATGCGGGGAGCACGGCGTGCGCGCTGCAATCGTGCTCTCGGCGGGTTTTCGCGAGGCCGGTGCACGAGGGCGCAAGCTCGAGCGCGCGATGCTGACCGAGGCCCGCCGGTACGGCATGCGCATCGTCGGGCCCAACTGCTTGGGCATGGTACGCCCTTCGGTGGGCCTCAATGCGACCTTCAGCAAGGACGACGCCGAACCTGGAAACCTGGCGCTGATTTCCCAGTCCGGCGCCATCTGCACCGCAATCTTGGACTGGGCCAAAGCCCGTCGCGTTGGTTTCTCGACGGTGGTTTCCATGGGCGATGCAAGCGATGTCGATTTCGGCGACATGCTCGACTACCTCGCCCTCGATTTCACCACCCAGGCCATCCTGCTTTACGTCGAGGGAGTCGGAGACGCGCGCAGCTTCATGAGTGGGTTGCGGGCGGCAGCTCGGCTGAAGCCGGTGGTGATCGTCAAATCCGGACGCCACAACGAGGGGCTCGAGGCAGCCGTCTCCCATACCGGCGCACTGGTGGGCAGCGACGATGTCTTCGACGCGGCCATTCGCCGGGCGGGCGCCGTACGCGCCATGACCATCGATCAGCTCTTTTCGGCAGCCCAGCTCCTTTCCAAACGGCCCAAGGTGTGTGGCAATCGACTGGCCATGGTGACCAATGCGGGCGGTCCAGGCGTGATGGCCACCGACCGGGCAGTCGACCTCGGAGTGCAGATCGCGAAGCTCAGCAAGCAGACTCTGCAGGAGTTGAATGCGAGCCTGCCCGGGCACTGGTCCGGGAGCAATCCGGTCGACATCTTGGGAGACGCCCCGCCGGAACGCTATCGACTGGCAACCCAAGCATGCTTGGCCGATCCCAACGTCGATGGGTTGTTGGTCATGCTCACGCCCCAGGCCATGACCGACCCTCTGGGGTGCGCGCGCGCGGTGGCCGAGGCCGCGGATGGAAGCGACAAGCCCGTGCTCAGTTGCTGGATGGGCGACGGTCACGTACGCGCTTCGCGCCAGCTCCTGATCGGCCACGACATCCCGAGCTTTGCCAACCCGGAGGGGTCCGTCGAGGCCTTCGGCTATCTCGCCTCGTACCACCGGAATCAACGGCTTTTGATGCAGGTCCCCCCGCCCCTCGGCGAGCTCAGCCAGCCTGACGTCGCGGGTGCCGAGCTCATCATCGACAGTGCGCTCGCCGAGCGCAGAACGCTACTCAGCATGACCGAGTCCAAGGCCATTTTGAGGGCATTTGGCATTCCTGTGACTCTGTCCATCGAAGCACAGTCGGCCAACGAGGCCTTGGTGGCGGCCGAGTCGGTGGGGTTTCCGGTTGCCATGAAGATCAGCTCGACCGAGCTGACCCACAAGACCGACGTCGGGGGCGTACGCCTCAACATCGCCAATGCACATGCAGTCCGCAGCGCATACAACGAATTGGTGGCGGCCGTGGAGAGCAAGACCGGCAAACACTATGCGACCGTCGTGATCGAACACATGCAAGCCAGTCCGAGTCGCCGCGAGCTGCTGGTCGGAGTAGCCCGTGACCCCGTGTTCGGCCCCGTCATCAGCTTTGGCGCCGGAGGCACGGCCGTCGAGATTCAACGGGACCGCGCAATCGCTCTACCGCCTATCAACGCCTTCATTGCGAGCAACCTGATCGCCCGGACCCGGGTTTCACGGATGCTCGGAGACTACCGTGGGATGCCAGCAGTGGACATGGCAGCGCTCGAGCAAGTGCTGAGCCGTGTCTCCGAAATGGTCTGCGAGCTGCCACAGCTCAAAGAGTTGGACATCAACCCTCTGTTCGCGGACGAGCGAGGGGTGATCGCGGCCGACGCGCGAATCGTGGTCGAGCTCC
>JASFKY010000203.1:0-6819 GCA_050118395.1 Myxococcales bacterium
TGCGCTCCGAAAGCCTCGCATCGTACCTCAGGCGCTGCGGACCGCTCGAGGCCTGCGAGGTCGCGGTGATCATGGCGCGGCTCGCCTCGATTTTGCACAGCGTTCACCGTCATGGGTACGTCCACCGGGACATCAAGCCCGAGCACATTCTCTTGAACCGAAGGGGCTACGGAGAGCTCGATTTGCACCTTCTCGATTTCGGTGTGTGTGCTGCAGAAACGGCACCGCCCGAGGAGCGCGCTCGCGAGAGGGGTCGCGTTTATGGGACTCCGAGCTATGCCTCGCCGGAGCAGGCCAGCGGCAACCCCTTCGTCGATGCACGAGCCGATCTGTTTGGAGTGGGCATCACCATGTTCGAAGCCTTGACGGGGACACTGCCGTTCAAAGGCCCGGACGTCACCGCGGTGCTGCGGCAGATCATCCGCCAAGACGCGCCTCGCATCTGCTCGCTTGCGCCTCACATCGACGCCCAGATGAGCGAGCTGGTGGCCAAGCTCCTCAATCGAGCCCCTGCAGGGCGGCATCCTTCGGCCCGCGCATTGATGCGATCGCTGGGGCCGTGGCTTCAGGAGCGCGTCCGCACCGAGCGTTCGCTTGCCGCGAGGTTCGAAGTCGCGCCAGCCACCGGCATCATCAAGCCGACGGCGGAACACGAGATGGTGGCCGCCTGACCGAAGCTACTCGGTCCCGAGCGTGTCGATCAATCCTTCCACGTCCGCAGGCGTCGCCATGGCGTGATACCCCTTGTCGACGTAGACGATGCTGCCGGTGATGCCGCTCGCGAGCGGGCTGCATAAGAACGCCGCAGCCGCGCCCACCTCCTCGGCGCGGAGCGCTTGGGCCAAGGGAGCATTCATCTCGTAGTACTTGATCATCTTGTCGATGAATCCGATCGCGGAGGCGGCCCGTGAGGCGAACGGACCGGCCGAAATGACATTGACTCGATGACCCCATTTTCGCCCGAGCTCGAACGCCAACATCCGGGCATCGGTTTCGAGCGCTGCTTTGGCCGATGCCATCCCCCCGCCGTAGTCGGCGACCACGCCTCGACTGGCGAGATACGACAACGCCAAGAGCGCGCTCCCAGGACGCATCAGAGGCTGAAACCGTTGAGCCAGCGACACGAAAGAATACGCGCTGGCGCCATGCGCCGAAAGGTAACCGGCCCTGCTCGTTTCCATCAGAGGTTTGGAGACTTCGGGCCCGTTGGCCAGGCTATGCACCACGATGTCCAGACACGAGTCGCCGAAGTCCTCTCGAAGACGATGTGCCACACCCTCGATGCTGAAGTCCCCTCTGTCCCGGTAGCGCTTCTGCTGTCGGAGCTGCGGCGGCGCTTCTTCGAGGACGTCGTACTCGGCGTCGAGAGGATAGATCCTTTCGATCTCCATCTTGCCTCCCTCGGGCAGAGCGAGTGAGGCGTCGAGCTTGCCACGGCGCAAAAGCGTTTCGAAAATGCCGAGCGCCGGGGGCCATGTCCCCACGCAAATCGAAGCTCCCGCCCGTGCGAGGGCCTTGGCGATCGCGAACCCGAATCCTGCGTCATCTGCCACACCGGCGACGAACGCTCGTTTTCCCGAGAGGTCGATCGGCAACATGCGCGGAACCTTATCGCCTGTACCGCCAAACCGCTACACTCCGCGCCATGAAGAAAAAGCCCAAGGGCGTTCAGTACGTCTCGGTCGGAGACCACTACTTCGGCGAACGAGCTCTGCGCCGCTACGCCGGCGTTTGGTCGCTATGGGCTTTGGGGGTGGGTGCCGTCATCTCCGGCGATTTTTTCGGGTGGAATTTCGGGCTGGCCTCGGGCGGCTTCGGCGGCTTACTCATCGCCACCTGCATCATCACCATCATGTATGCGGGCCTGTGCTTCAGCATCGCCGAGATGACATCCGCGCTTCCCCACGCAGGGGGCGCGTACTCCTTTGCGAGGTCGGCGATGGGGCCCTGGGGCGCCTACGTGACGGGGCTCGCCGAAAACATGGAATACATTCTGACTCCAGCAGTCATCGTGGTCGGCATCGGCGGTTATCTCGGCGCGATCTTCGGTACCCCGCAAAGCGCAGAGCCGCTCTGGTGGCTGGCTGCCTACGGCCTCTTCGTCGGGCTGAACGTCGCGGGAGTCGAAACGACCTTCCGGTTCACCGTATTGATCACGGTGCTGGCGCTCGGTGTGTTGTGCGTTTTTTGGATCTGCGCGCTCCCCCATTTCGATCTCGAATGGGCGCTCAATGTGGAGCCCGATCCGGGCCGAAGCGTTTGGCTCCCCCATGGGCCGGCAGGCGTGCTGTCGGCCCTGCCATTTGCAATCTGGTTCTTTCTCGCCATCGAGCAGCTCCCTCTGGCCGCCGAGGAGGCCCATACCCCCGCACGAGATTTGCCCCGCGGCTTGCTCTACGGCCTGCTGACTCTGGTTCTGGCCGCGTTCCTGACGCTGTTTCTCAATGCAGGAATTCCACCTGGATCCGAGGTGTTGGGCTCCTCCGCCGAGCCCCTGTTCGAGGGCTTCAAAACGATCTTCGGCGAGGGACTCGGCGCGAAGCTTCTCGCCTTGGTGGCGGTCACCGGCCTCATCGCAAGCTTCCACAGCATCATCTTCGCGTACGGTCGCCAAATCTTCTCGCTGTCTCGCGCTGGCTATTTTCCTCGATGGTTGTCTCGCACCCACCGCCGACGCCAAACACCTCACATCGCGCTCTGGGCGGGAGCCGCGCTCGGTTACGCAGTCGCCTATGGAATCCATTCCCTTGGGCCGGAGCACCCGGTGGGCGCGGTGCTGTTGAACATGGCCGTGTTCGGTGCGGTGATCGCGTATGCGTTGCAGATGCTGTCTTACGTGTTGCTGCGCATTCGGCTTCCCGACATCGAGCGTCCGTACCGCAGCCCACTCGGCATTCCAGGTGCTCTCGCCGCGCTGCTCATCGCAGGGGTCACCCTGGTCACCCTTTTCGTGACGGATCCGACCTACCGCAAGGTCGTGATCGGCGCTGCCGTCTGGTATGGGCTCGGCCTGCTTTGGTTTGCCTTGGTCGCGCGCCGCAATCTCGTGCTCGCCCCCGAGGAGTCCTTTGCCGTGTCGGCGCAACGTCGACGCGACGTGCCCTGACAACCGTGGCAGAATCCATTCATGCAGGTGCTTTTCGTCCGCCATGGGGAGGCCGTCGACGGGCATCGTGTCGTCTCCGATCGAGATCGCTGGCTCACCGAATCGGGCCGGCGGACCATGACCGAGGTCGGAGCGGCACTCACGCGATTGGGCCTGCGCTATCGCCGCATGTACACGAGCCCCCTGGTGCGCGCCGTACAGACGGCGGAGATCCTAGCGGCGACCCAGCCCGGATTCCGAGCGCCGCTCGCGGTGCACCCGGCTCTGTCGAACGAGCTAGGCACGACTGCCGAGGCCCTGGCACCCTTGGACGGCGCCGGCGAGGAGGAGCTCGTCGTGATGGTTTCGCACATGCCCAAGATTGGAGTCTTGACCGGGCACCTTGGTGAGCTTGCCAGCCCGCCGTCGTTTCGAACCGGGTCGGCTGGCTTGGTCGAAGTCGAACGGGGCCGTGGTCGGCTTCGGTGGATGCTCGACCCCGATACGCTCGCGCTGCAACGACGCTGAAGATCAGGCGGTACAGACCCGGTTGCGACCGCGCTTCTTCGCATCGTAAAGGGCCTTGTCACCCTGTCCGAACAACTGCTCGGCGCTCGACGCGTGGTCCGGAAAGGTGGCGACACCGAGGGAGGCAGTGACCCTCAAAGGGCCTAGATCAGTCTGAACCTCCGCCCTTTCCAGCTCTTCTCTCACCCGCTCCGCGAGCAGACGGGCGCCTCGGGCATCCGTTTCCTCGCAAAGAACGCAGAACTCCTCGCCGCCGAATCGGGCCACCAGGTCGGTCTCGCGTTTCACCCGAGTCAGAACACGGCCGAGCTCCTTCAAGACACGATCGCCCGCGGCGTGACCATAGGTATCATTGACCGCTTTGAAGTGGTCGAGGTCGGTGACGATCACCGACAGCTTTCGACCGAAACGCTGTGCGGCCATGAGCTTTTGCTCCATTTGCTCGAGGAACGCCCGCTTGTTGAGACATCCGGTGAGCCCGTCGGTCGTCGCCATCTCTTCGAGCTGTCGAACCGCACGCGCATTGGCCATGGCGACGCCCAATTGGTTGGCCAGCGCCCGAAGCGTGTCGCGCACCGACGGGCGGAATGCCATCGGCGATCTGGCAGCCACGATCAAGGTCCCGACGGGCTCCTCACGCGCGATCAACGGCAGTACCAACAGCGACTCCATGCCCTTGAGCTTGGCCTTCTTGGTGAAGAGCACTTGTTGCTTCGAATCGAAATCACCTCGATAGGGTAGGTAGTGGCGATTCTTGACCACCATCGCCGTGAGTGAGGTGTTGTCCCGAAAGCGAAGCCCCTGAAAGTCCAGAGCACGTTCGCCGACCGCCCGTCGGACGGCGTGCCGCCGCGCCTCGGGTTGGTACTCCGTGATGGCGGCAAAATCGTGAGGCGCGATCTCGGCGGCAGCGCTCAGCCCGACTTCCATGACTGCATCTTGCGTGAGCGCCGTACTGAGGGCTTGGGATGTGCGGTAGAGGATTTCCTGCTCTCGCTTGGCTTTCTCGAGGGCCATGAAGATGCGTTCGTTTTCGAACGCTCGAAGGATGTGCGAGGTACTGTCTCGAAGAAGCTCCTCTTCCTCGGGGCTGAAGGGCCGATCGACGACTCGATCGGCGCAAAGAACCGCGCGCAGGTGCTGCCGGTCCAGCACGGGCACGGCGATGAACGACCGGACCGCCGCAGGCCCCCGGTAATAGCAAATCCCCGAATAACCGGCTCGAATCTGTTGCAAATTGGTCGTCAGCTTGCGCCGGACCGCGGCGCCTACCGCGCCCGCGCCGAGACACAGCGGACCATGGGCGATGTCATCGCTTTGGGTCACCAGCTCGGCGATTTCGAGCTGCTCGGGCTGATCGGTCGGCATCAAAAGAACGCAAGTGTGTAGATCCAGCGTTCGATGTAGCAGCTGAAGCGCATGATAGAGGGCCTGACGCACCTCTTGAACGCTGGTCTGGTAGAGCCGGTCTTCGTCCCTGACGCCATCGGATGCGGGAGCGACGAGCCGGAACATCCGCATGTCTTTGCGCACCCGTTCCTGTTGCGCTTGCAGCTCGCGCTTGGACTTGCTGCGCACCCGAGCGATCTCGGCTCGTGTGAAGAGATGGCTCAATGCACCAAAGGCCACGATGAAGACCGCGTCGGCCAAGAGGCGCAGCGGGTCGGTCACGCGGTCACCCAGACGCGCCGCGCCCAATCCGAGGACGACGGCGAACGCCGTCACCGCGATGCCCGCCGCACCCGTTGCAAACGAAGCCACCAGCGCAACCGCGACGAACAGGAGAGGATACGCATCGCTTCCCGCCCCGCCGAGGTACTGGACGAGGGCCTGCACTCCGACGATGAGGAGCACGCCCAGCTCGAATGCCCCCTTCGCGTCGGTGCCATCCAAATAGGCTTGACGCGCGCGATATGCGAGCAGGGTGCCCCAACAGAGCAACCACGTCGCATGGCCCCAGCCGAGGGGTCTGCCCGGAACGAAGAATCCGGCCAATAAAAAGGCGGCGAGGAGAAACCCCACGGCCAGTCCCCACGCGGACCGCGCGGTGCGCCTCACGCGGAGCGCCGCCTGGACGAGGGCCGTCATACGACAGCGGTGGTAAGCTGACGCCATCCGTTCAGCAAAAAATCCGCCCGGATGTATGTCGGATGCCTACCCTAACGCGCCGGGAACTGGAACACGATCTCCTCGTCGCGGACCATTCCCAACTCGTCGCGCGCGATTCGCTCCACGTAGCCCGGATCGGTACGCAGGGCGTCGATCTCGCGTTTGAAGGTCGCGATCTCCCGGACGAGCTCGTCATTGGACTCACGAAGTGCTTCGAGCTCCGTCCGGAGATGGCGGTAGCGTGGCAGGCCCTGCTCGTCGAGGACGAGGGTGGGGACCGTCATGATCGCCATGACCATCAACGCAAATGGCAAAAGCGCTGCGGTAGGTCGCATGATCCCCAGACTGCACCGGGGCCCCGCCCGGCCGCAATTTTCTGCAGGCTTTCCCGGGCTTGACAGAAGGCGGCAAGATTCTACTTTGCGATGAGAGTGACGGTGACGTTGGACGAGCGGCATCGAAGAATTCTCTTCGCTGTGGTAACCGAGTACATCGCCACGGGTAAGCCAGTCGGCTCCCGGCGGATCGCCAAGCGCTATGCGGTCAATCTGTCGCCGGCTTCCATTCGCAACGTCCTCGCAGACCTCGAAGAGGCCGACCTGCTTCACCAACCCCACACCAGCGCCGGACGCGTACCGACGGACGCCGGCTTTCGCTGCTTCGTCGACGCGATGGCGACGGCAGGGGAGATCTCGGCCGCCCATCGGACCGCGCTGATTCAGCGACTTCAGGACCTGACGCCGGACGACGATGCAGTGCGCGAAACCGGCCAGCTCCTGAGCCGGCTCACCGGCACCGCGACGATCATCGCGCGTCCCCCCGTCTCCGAGGCGACGTTGGATCAGCTCCGGTTCATTCGGCTTTCGGGACGCCGAGCGCTTGCGGTCCTGGTGACCCGAGGTGGCGCGGTGGAAAATCGTATCGTAGCCACCGAGCTCGACATCGACGACCGGACGCTCGAGCGGGTCAACAACTACCTCGAACATTTGGTCAGCGGGCAGACTCTGCGTTCGGTTCGCAACTTGTTGGCGGCCAGGCTGGCCACCGAAGAAGGACGATACGAGGTGCTGCGACAGCATGCCCAGAGGATGGTCGAC
>JASFKY010000204.1:0-6808 GCA_050118395.1 Myxococcales bacterium
CATCGGGCAATCCAGACCTCTGCCACACTTCGCGCAGGAGCTCTGGAGGCTCGGCCAAATGCTCATCGGTGAGCTTGAACGTGCCCCAGTGCATGGCCACGAGCTTCTCTGCACCCAATGCCCGGAACGCACGAACCGCGTCGCCCGGATCCATGTGTTGAGAACGCATGAACCAGCGTGGGGCGTAGGCGCCGATGGGAAGCATGGCCGCCTGGATTTGGCCACAACGTCGTGCGATGAGCGAAAATCCATCGAACCAAGCGGTGTCTCCGGAATGATAGACCCGAAGGCCTCCGCGCTCGACGACGTAGCCGCCCCACCAGCTTTCGTTCATGTCGGTCAGCCCCCGGCGGGACCAATGCTGCGACGGGACGAAAGTCACCTGCAGACCCTCGATTTCTTCCTCCTGCCACCAATCCATTTCGACGACCCGATGGAGCCCGGCGCGCTCGAACCAAAGTCCCAAGCCTCGGGGCACCACGTAGACGGGATCCGGGCCGAGTCGTTTGAGCGTGGGCGCGTCCATGTGATCGCGATGGTTGTGCGTCACCAGGACCACGTCGATCTTCGGGAGCGCCGGCCAGTCGAGCCCCGGCGGGACGTTGCGCCGAACGACGGCGCCGAGCCGCTCGGACATGACGGGATCGATCAGAGCGCTCTTGCCTCCCAGTTGAATCAGGAACGTGGCATGGCCGATCCAGGTAAGCGCGTCCTTGGTCGCGCGGCGAATCGTGCTTCCGTCATTGGCGACGACGGGCACCTTCACACCGGTGGAGGGCGAACGCGGTCGCCTCTCGTCGTGAAAGCCGAGCTGCCACCTCAGGACATCGACCAGGTCCGCGACGTCCGCGGTTCCGTCGAGGTTGGAAAACCGACGCGCCATCGTGCCCTTCGTCTCTAGGGCGCTCAGGGGCCGGCGAACAGCCCTCGCAAGAACCTCTGAAGCTCAGCCCAGCTCTGTTGGTCCGCCTCGCGGTCGTAGGCGAGCGGCAGATTGAATTTCTTACCGTTTTCGGTCGCCGCCGCGGTAGGTGACTTCCTTGCCTCGGACGTTGGCTTCACGGGGGGTCGAGGCCGTGACCTGCTTTACTCCGTTTGCCGAAAGGCGCTACTTCCGTTTGGCCTTGCGCTCAGCCACCTCGGCTTGAACTTTCTCGAGAATGTTCTTTGGAACGGGAGCGTAGTTCTTGAACTCCATGGAGAACTGACCTCGGCCCGACGTTGCCGAGCGCAGGTCACCGATGTAACCGAACATCTCGCTGAGCGGTACGTCGGCCCTGACGTGCACGTTCGTCAGGCCCTTTTCCTGCGAGCTGACCACTCCCCTGCGTCGATTGAGGTCTCCGATCACGTCCCCCACGTTGACCTCCGGAACGTAGACGTCGACCTTCATGATCGGCTCCAAGAGCTGAGGCCCCGCCTTGGGCATGGTCTGACGGAAGGCAGCTTTCGCTGCGGTCTCGAAGGCCATCTGCGAGGAGTCGACCGCATGGAACGCGCCGTCGTTCAGCGAGACATTGAAGTCCACGACGGGAAATCCACACAGCGGACCCTCGGCCAGCATTTGCTTGAAGCCTTTTTCGACCGCTGGAATGAACTCCTTGGGGATGCTGCCGCCGGTGATCTTCGACTCGAAGCCGAAGCCCTCTCCTGACTCGGAAGGTTCGATCGTGTAGTCGATCTTGGCGAACTGACCCGAGCCGCCCGTCTGCTTCTTGTGCGTGTAGCTGTCGTTCACCGGCTTGGTGATCGTTTCGCGATAGGCGACTTGGGGCGCCCCAACTTCGACCTCCACGCCGTGACTGCGTCGTAGAATGTCCACTTTGATGTCGAGGTGAAGCTCCCCCATGCCCCGGAGGATGGTTTCGCCGGACTCCTGGTCGACTTCGACCTGGAATGATGGATCCTCGGCCACCATCTTCCCGAGCGCGGTGCTGAGCTTCTCGCTGTTGGCCTTGTCTTTGGTGTTCACCGCCACCGAGATGACCGGGTCGGGGAAAACCATCGGCTCCAAGGTCGCCGGGTCCTTGGGATCTGCAAGCGTATGCCCGGTACGTACATCCTTGAGACCGACCATGGCCACGATGTCACCGGCCTGCACGGAATCGACCATGGTGCGGTCGTTGGCGTGCATCTCCACCATGCGCCCGATGCGCTCGCTCCTTCCGGTCGCCGTGTTGACCAGGGTATCGCCCTTGCGGATGGTGCCGGAATAGATGCGGGTGAAGGTCAATGCACCAAACCGGTCATCCATGATCTTGAATGCGAGCGCGCGGACCGGCCTGCTCGGGTCCACGATCGCGTACTCTCCGGTCTCGTGCCCCTCGAGATCGATTTCGGGCTGCGGCGGAACCTCCGTCGGGTCGGGTAGGTAGTCGACGACCGCGTCCAGAAGCAATTGGATGCCCTTGTTCTTGAACGCAGAGCCGCAGTACGTGGGAAAAAAGACCAGGTCTCGGGTCCCCTTGCGGATGCACTTCTTGATGGTTTCGAGGTCCGGTTCATTGCCCTCGAGGTACTGCTCCATGGCATCGTCGTCCTGCTCGACGGCCGTCTCGATGAGCTCGAAGCGGTACTTGTCCACCAGCTCTCGCATATCCTCGGGCACTTCCTTGACCTCGTAGTTCTCCGGAAGACCCGACTCGTCCCACACGTATGCCTTCTGGGTGAGAAGGTCGACCACGCCCACGAAATCAGACTCGGTTCCAATGGGCAGGACCATCACCAAAGGCTTGGCGGCAAGCACGGACTTGATCTGGTTGACGACCCGATAGAAGTCGGCACCGAGACGGTCCAGCTTGTTGACGAAAATCAGGCGCGCAACCTTGGAGTCATTCGCATAACGCCAGTTCGTCTCGGACTGGGGCTCGACGCCGCCCGAACCGCAAAACACACCCACCCCGCCGTCGAGCACCTTGAGCGAACGGTAGACTTCGATGGTGAAGTCGACGTGTCCCGGCGTGTCGATGATGTTCAGCTGATGGTCGTTCCAAAAGCAGGTGGTGGCCGCGGACTGAATCGTGATCCCGCGTTCCTGCTCCTGCTCCATGAAATCGGTCGTCGCCGCGCCGTCGTGCACCTCGCCGATCTTGTGGATCTTGCCGGTAAGCTTGAGAACGCGCTCGGTGGTCGTGGTCTTGCCCGCATCCACGTGCGCGAAAATGCCGATGTTTCGGTATTTGCTGAGGTCTTTCATCATTTTCTGTGGGTCCGATGGATCGATTGGCACCCCCGGTTACCGCGAAAGCGAGGCCGTGCAAGCCCACGATCACGAAGATCCCGAAAATTGGCCGAAACTCTAGAAAAATGTGTCTTGGCCAAGCTCACCCCTCAGGCGGAGCCAACGCGTAGCGTCCCATCGTCCGCAAGCGTGACCGTCGTCCCGAGGTGCTTACTCTCACGAGCCAAAACCTCGCAAACCCAGCGCGCATCCTCGTTGGATGGGCGGTGCAGCCGCAACCGTTTCATCTGCAAGGGAACGATCTCGAGCCGGATTAGATTTCGCTTCGTGACGTCCAAGGTGGGGAAATACATCAAGGCCAGATCCCCTCTGTATGGTTCGTAGCCGCCGATGCCCTCGTAGTCGTTGATGAAGTCGCCGCAGCCGTAGAAGATGGGCTTGCCTTCGTAGATCTCGATCCCCTTGGCGTGATGGGAGGAGTGTCCGTGGACGACGTCCGCCGCGTCTCGATCGATCAATCTGTGGGCAAAGCCGCGTTGATCGGAAGGGATTTGATAACCCCAGTTCCCACCCCAATGGATGGAAACCACGACGAGATCGCCGTCCTCACGCACCGCGTGAACACGCTCGGCGAGTCGATCGGCCGTGTCGGTGGAAAGGTCAGGCAGCAAGTCGACGCCGGGCCTCGTTGCGGTCGCGGCCCAAGAGGGAGGCACCCCGCTCGTTTCCGACGCGACGCCGAACAAGAAGATCCGGCCGTGACCCGTCAGCAGCACTGCGGCGCGGGCCGCTTCGCCGGCCTCGTTGCCGGCCCCTGCCGTCTGGATACCCGCGTGGTGCAATGCGGACAGCGTATCGACACAACCGTCGCGCCCCCAATCGAGCACGTGGTTGTTCGCCAAGACGCAGCAATCGATGTGGGCGGCCTCGATGCAGGGTACGTTTTCGGGATTCATACGGTAGTTGATGCCCTTGGGCTCGGGTTGATCCGCTTTCGTGATGCTCGTCTCGAGATTGATGATTCGAGCGTCAGGCCGACGGCGATCGAGCTCTGCAATCGCCTCGCCCCAGACGTAGTCGTAACTCACGGGTTTGTGAATCGGACCATTGACTCGTTCCGCCAGCGCTACGTAGTCGACCGCGCTCTTCAGATAGCTCTCGTAGATCCGCGGATCGCTCGGATGAGGCAACACCTGATCGATGCCGCGTCCCGTCATCACGTCCCCGCAAAGAAACAAGCTCACGCTTCCGCTCTTGCGTGCACCGGTAAGCACGGGTGCCGCGGTGGTCAGAGTCGCTGCCCCCGCGGCCATCATCCATTGCCGCCGATCGAGCATCATGCCTCCACGTTGCACCGATTCGTGCCGAGTTGCGAGTCGGAACCATGATAACATGCGGGCATTCATGACTGCTGGCGAGCTTTGCAATCGAACGGTCTACATCATCCAGCGCGACGAAAGCGTGGCCGAGGCAGCACGCTTGATGAAGGATCATCATGTGGGTTGCTTGGTCGTCGTCGAGCAACGCGGCGATGCGCGCGTACCCATTGCGATGATCACCGACCGTGATCTCGTCGTGAAGGGCATCGCCGAATCACCTGCGACGCTCGAAAGCATGCGGGTCGCCCAAGTCATGAGCGATGGGCTGGTCACGGCACGCGAAAGTGAACGCATGTACGACGTTCGAAAGAAGATGCGATCCCGAGGCGTGCGCCGCATCCCGGTGGTCGACTCGCAAGATCGCCTTCAGGGCATCATCGCATTCGACGATCTGGTCGACTGGATGGCCCATGAGCTCAGCGACCTCGCGAGACTCGTCTCGCGCGAGCAAGAACGCGAATCCGAGGCTCCGTAGCAACGGCGCCGCGCTACCAGCTTTCCTTGAAGGGCCGGACGTCCACCTCGAAGGACCAAGCGGATTTGGGTTGCGTGGCGAGGTGGTACACGGTCTCGGCGATGTCGCTCGGCCGAAGGGTCGCGCCATCTTCGCCGCTTTGATCGTCGGTTCCGATCCTGCCGTCCACGATGACGAGCGCGACGTGAATTCCTTCGGGACCGAGCTGCCGAGCCAGCGATTGGGCGAGGCTTCGCTGAGCGGCTTTGGCTTGTGCAAACGCAGCCGTCATGGGCTTGCCTCGGAGCGAGGCCGTGGCGCCGGTGATCACGATGGCCCCGCGTCGATTCCGTCGCATGGAGCTCACGACCTCCCGCGTAGCCTGCAGCAGGCCGCGCACGTTGATCTGCCAACCCTTGTCGAAGGCCTCGTCGGGAACGTCCTCGAAAGTCCCGAATTGGCCCGACCCCGCGTTGTAGAGAAGGACGTCGACGTCGCCGAGATCTTCGCGGATCTGGGCGAATGTCTCGCGGATCGCCGTCCCATCCGTGACGTCACAAGCATACGCCCGCCCCGCGATTTCTTCAGCGAGACCTTCGGTGTACTCGATGGACCGAGACAACAGTGCGACTGCGTATCCTTCATCGGCAAAGCGCTTGGCCAACGCGCGCCCGTTCTTCGGGCCCACACCAACGACGACACAAACCGGCTTACCCATGAGCCCCTCCCGCTGTTGCCCGCCCCACCCTGGCCACTGGCGCTGGCTCTGGCACTGACGCTGACCCTGGCGCTGACGCTGACACTGGGATCGATCCTAGGGCGCCGCTGGCCCATGCACAGTCCGAGTAGCCAAAAACCGGTTGCGGCGGCTCGGTCGTCGCGGAACTCTACCCACCCGGAAGGAGCAACCCATGAGCGTCCAGTTCGAAACTCAGGAGCACGTCGCCCTCATCACCCTCGATCGTCCCGAGGCCCGCAACGCGATCAACGGAGTCATGGCCACTGGGATCGAGTCGGCGCTCGATCGTTATGAGTCCGATGATTCCCTGTGGGCCGCGATCCTGACGGCCAACGGACCGGTGTTTTGTGCGGGCGCGGATTTGAAGGAAATTGCGGCGGGCAATGCCGGCGCCACGGCCACGGCCAAAGGGGGCTTTGGCGGCATCGTGCAACGGGTTCGCAGCAAGCCGCTCATTGCCGCCCTGCAAGGTCCGGCGCTTGCCGGCGGCTGCGAGATCGCGCTCGCCTGCGACATGATCGTGTCATCGAATGAGGCGTTCTTCTCCCTTCCGGAGGTGAAGAGGGCTCTCATCGCGGTAGCGGGCGGGCTTTTCCGTCTGCCGAGGGCCATCGGCATGGCGCAAGCGATGGAAGTCATCCTGACCGGAGAGCCGCTCAGCGCGGAGCGAGCGTATCAGCTCGGCTTGGTGAATCGCCTGGCCCCCCCAACGGAGGTGCGAGACACAGCGCTCGCCTTGGCTCGACAGATCGCATCCAATGCTCCGCTCGCCGTCCAAGCGAGCCGCAACCTCGCGGCCCGCGCTTTTGCCGCGGACGACACAACGCTCTGGCGGGAGGGGTTCGAAGCATTTCAGCAGAACATGCAAACCGAGGATGCCAAGGAAGGCCCGCGCGCATTCATCGAAAAGCGGGCGCCCCGATGGAAGGCTCGCTGAGCCGCGCAACGCCGGTGCCAGGCCGCGGGAAAGCTCAGCGATCGAGAACGTGGCCTCCGAGGTCGGAGAGCCTGCGGTGGCCGGTCAGGGCCATCGCCACGCGCATTTCGTCACGAAT
>JASFKY010000205.1:0-6790 GCA_050118395.1 Myxococcales bacterium
GAGGCATGTGGAGATCCAGCAGCATCACATCGGGTTCTTTCCTTTGAACCTCTCTCAGCGCCTCCTCGCCATCGTGTGCGACGCGAATCTCGCCTCGACCCACGATCTGGCGCACGTAGAAAGACAGAATCCTCGCAAGGTCGACGTCGTCGTCGACGATGAGCACCGACGGCGCCTCGGCGCCCCTTGCGCTCAGATCGGGAGCCCTAGGCCTTTCATCCCGAACGGCACGCATCTGCCAAGCGGCGGCCTCGGCGCTTTGAATACGCAGTAGTGGATCGGGGTTGAGCATCTCTTGCACGAGCTGGCTCAGCGCCGGCGGGCAATCGGAACGCAGGCTGGACACGGGCTTGGGCTGGCCCCGCTCGTGCGAGGCGACCACCTCACGAATGGTCATGCCTGGGAAGGGCCGGCAACCGGTCAACAGCTCGTAGGCAACGACGCCCAATCCGAAGATATCGGCCAAATGTCCATGGCCTGGCTCCGCGGTGTTGAGCAGCGCTTCGGGAGCCATGTAGGGAGGCGAACCCGCGACGCGCTGCTTGCCGTTGACGTCGAACTCGGGCAGCACCAACCCGAAATCCATCAACACGACGCGGTGAGCCGGCGTCAGCATGATGTTGTCGGGCTTGATGTCTCGGTGCACGAGCCCAGCCCGGTGAACGACACTGAGGGCCTCTGCCGCCGGCCACAGGATCTGCAACACTTCGGCAGGACCGAAGGACTGACCGCTATTCCAACGAGTCGTGGCGTGCTGGGTCAGTGACACGCCATACACGCGTTCCATGACCAGGTAGTCGATACCGCGATGTTCGCCGAGCGTGTGAACACTCACCAGGCTGGGGTGCTGGAACGCTGCAAGCGCACGCGCTTCGTTGCGTAGAGGCGGCGTCAATGGATTCGGCCAGGCGGCTTTGATCGCAACCCGGCGATTGAGAAGGTGGTCGTGGGCCTCGAACACCTGGCCCATTCCCCCCCGGCCCAGCAGCTGCATGATTTCGTACACCCCGTCGAGCAGCTCCCCCGTGGCGAAGATCCGGTCCTCGCCCATCGGCGGCTCGCTCGGGGCGATGGCATGTCCACCTACATCTCTCATATCAATATATATGCATTATATTGATATGACTGTAATCAGGCAACCGTCACAGGTCGATTGCCTGAACATCGATCCCCTCGAGAGGGCGGCCCAAAAACCTCGAGGCGGAGGCGCGAAATTGCCCGGGGAGGTCGGTCACCAGCACACGCAGGTCCCCCGCAGATGTCCCGCTCTCCGAGGCTCCGCGGGTGAGCTCGGTGAGGGCTTGGGCCGTGGCTTCCGCGCTGTCCACGATGACGACTTCGTGACCGAGCAATTCGACGGCGGCTTCGTGAATGGTCTCGAAAAGAAGCGGATAGTGGGTGCAACCGAGGACGATGGTGTCCACGTCTACCTCGACCAGCGGCTGCAGATAGCGCCGCGCGGCCAGCCGTGGAACCTCACCGGTCGTCCATCCCTCCTCGGCCAGGGGCACGAAGAGCGGCGCGGGCTGGGTGAACACCGAAATTGCGCTGTTTTCATTGCGAATTGCACGCTCGTACGCCCCCGAGGCGACGGTCCCAGCCGTCGCGAGGACCCCGACGCGGCCGTTGCGGGTCGCCTCCACGCCAGCGCGCGCGCCGGGCTGAATCACGCCGACGACCGGGATATCGAGGCGGGCCTGGAGCTCCTCCAGCGCGACCCCGCTTGCCGTGTTGCACGCGATCACCAGGAGCTTGATGTCGAAGCGCAGGAGCCGCTCCGCGCAGCCAATGGCGTACTTGACGACCGTCCGGGGGCTTCGAGTTCCGTAGGGAACGCGCGCCGTATCGCCCAGGTACACGAGATGCTCGCCTGGAAGGGCCGCGTGGACGGCACGGGCAACCGTCAGACCGCCCAAGCCCGAATCGAAAATGCCTATCGGCTTCCCCACCTGGCCTCTGTCCGCAAGGTTGCACACCCGTCTCGAAAGAGCCACCGGCCGAGGCGTCTGGTAGGCTGCCACACCGATGCCCGCACTGGCCCTCATCTCTCAGAACTCGGAGCTCTACGAGAGCTTGGCTACGGCGCTCGAGGGGACATCTTGGTCTTTGGAATGGCTCGGTCCGGAGACAGCGCCGCCGAGCTCGCTCCGGCATGACGTGGTGGCACTCGATGCGACTCACCCGAGCGCGGTGTCCTCTCATGCGTCCGGTGGCAAACCCGTCTTGCTCATCGTGGACCGAGCTCCACCCCGGGGCTCCGAGCGACTGGCCAACGACGTCCTCTTCCATCCGTTTCAGCCAGACGAGCTGCTGACACGGCTCGATCGCCTGCATGCGAGGACTCCGCTCGAAGATCTGAGGCGGCGATACGCCAAGACGTTTGCGTCGATGCCGCTCGGCATCGTGGTAGTCGGGCCCCAGCTCGACATGGTCTTTGCAAATCCACGGTCCTACGAGCTCGTAGGGCATCGCGAAGAGACGATCTCTTCGGCCGACATCGATCAAGTCGTATCGAGCGAGGACCTGCCGCGAATTCGAGAAGCATTGTCCCAAGGTCAGTATCCCCGAGGCATGGACGTTCATCTCGTGCGCCGAGACGGAACCAAAGTCCTCTGCAACTGTTCCTTTGCGCCGCTCATCGGGGCAGAGGACCACACGGTGATCTCGTTCGACGACGTCAGTGACCAGCGCGAAACGGAGCGAGAGCTGCTCAAGACCATGGAGTTTCTAGAGTCGCTGATCGACGCAAGCGTCGACGCGATCATCGCGACGGACATGCAGCAGCGGGTGGTCCTTTTCAATCCGAGCGCCGAGAAAATTTCGGGACGCCACGTGAGCGAGACCATCGGACAAGTGAAGCTCGAGGAGCTGTTGGGCCGGGGATCCGCAGATTTGGTGATGCAACGTCTGTTGGTTGCGGAGCACGGGGGAGAGGGTCGTCTCGAGCCCACCATGATGGATTTCATCGACATCCACGGTGCTCGAATTCCGGTGCAGCTCTCTGCCTCGTTGATCTACGAGCGAGGGGAGCCATCCGCCATCGTTCTGATCTTCGCAGACCTGCGCGATCGGATACGGGTGGAGGAACGCTTGGCCGAAGCCCAAAAGCGACTGGCGTTCACCGAGAAGCAGGGGGTTTTGGCGGAGCTGGCGGGCACCGCGGCCCACGAGCTGAATCAGCCGCTCACCAGCATGATGGCTTACGCAGAGCTGCTGCTTCGACAGTCCGAACCCGATTCGACCACCGCCAAAGCTGCCGAGGTATTGATTCGGGAGGCCGAACGCATGGCCGAAATCGTGCGGAAAATTGGGAGGATCACCCATTACGAAACCACTGCTTACGTAGGCCATCAAAAGATTTTCGATCTCGACCGCGCTGCGGACGTCCCGGGCGAGCCCGGAGCCAAGGGTTGAACGATGGACGACTCCGCGCGCAATAAGCCACCGGCGAGGTCGAGCACCGAATCCCGCGCCTCTGGGGTCAAATCCATCATGAAGCCCGAGCACCGCTCGAGCCGAGGCTCGGAGCCGATGCTGACGCGTATTTTGGAATCGCTGCATCAGGCCCAACGCGAAACGGCGGGATTTGCTACGGACGAAAGAATCTTGCGTTCCTACGTCCATGCGCTCGAACGTCTCTACCCGGAAGCTCGCTTCGCGATGCGTCTCGCACCCCGAATGGTGGAACGGTCTGCGATCGTGCAGGCAACGACTCACAGGCTACGCCCCGAAGCCATGAACGAAGTTTCGATTACCGAAGCGGGGCTGGTCCGTGCGGGTCTCGGTCAGCCCGTCGCTGCACCGAGCGGGATGGCGCTTCGGCGAACCTACGAGCCGATTCTACTTGCGGGCCCTCGTGAGCAATCGTCGGCCGTCGACGGTTTGGATGCGCCGTTGGTCCTCGGCGGCGAGGTCGTCGGTGTGCTCGCCGCGGAGTTCGAACGAGGTGTACCCCCCGAGCGGATCGAAGATGCGTTGTTGATCGCGGCCTCGCAGACGGGAGCGGCAATCGAAGGCGGCCGGCTTCGACGAGAGTCGCTGCATCTGCGCGACTACCTGGAAAAGCTGCTCGAGCACGCGAACATCCCCGTGTTGGTCGTCGGCCGCGATCGCAGCATCCGAGTCGTGAGCGGCGCGTTCGAGCGAATCACGGGCCTGAGTCGGCAAGACCTCTTGAGCAAGGACGTGCTCCAACTGGCAGCTCAGAGCGAGCGCGTGCGTGTCTTGTCCGCCTTCGTCCATGCCATTCGGGGCCGCGAGGCGCCGCCGTTCGAGATCAGGTTACCGAAAGCAGGCGGCCGTCAAGCGCGTCTTCAGTTCACCTTGGCGCCGATTTTGGATTCCGAAGGCCGCGTGGCGGGAGTCATCGCCATCGGACAGGACCGCACCGAGGTTCGCGAGCTCGAAGGACAGGTCATCCAGGCCGAAAAGTTGGCGACGCTTGGTCAGCTCGCGGCAGGGATCGTTCACGAGATCAACAATCCGCTTACCAGCATCTCGGTTTACGGCGAGTACTTGTTGAACAAGCTCAGTCGCACGGGCGCGGAGGAATCCGATCTCAAGAGGATCGAACGCATCCTACGAAGCGCCGATCGAATCCTGTCGTTCACGCGCAACCTTCTGGCGTATGCACGCCCCTCCAGGGAAGAAGCGCAACCGGTATCGATCAACGACGTACTCGAAGAGACGGTGCTTTTTTGCGAGCACATCGTGCGAGAGGCACACGTGAGCATGGTCCGTGACTATGGCGAGGATTTGCCGCAAGTGAGCGCGGTGCCGGGTCAGCTCCACCAGGTGTTCGTCAATTTGATCACCAATGCCTGCAACGCCGCCCATGCCGATGGGGGGCAGGTTCGGTTGTCTTCGCGACGCTTGGGTCAGGACCGGATCGAAGTCCGTGTCCAAGACGACGGGGTGGGCATTCCCGCCGGAGACCTCGACCGCGTGTTCGAGCCGTTTTTTTCGACCCGACGAAAGGGCAAAGGAACGGGCCTCGGCCTCTCCATCGTGAAGAACCTGGTCGAGCAGCATCGAGGCACCATCGAAATCGACAGTGATCTCGGTCGGGGCACCACCGTCATGGTCACCCTCCCCTGCCTAGACCGCTAAGATTTCGCAATCACGGCGATTTCTGCTGGCGATCGCCCTACGTGACCCTAGGAGTGGAATCAACTCGAGCCCTTGCTGGTTAGGGGGACAATAGGGAGGAACGTAGATGTCTCGGACCACGCTTCGTCAACCGTGGGTGCTGGCCTTCGGCGCCGCGCTCGCGATCTTCGCCATCGGAACCGCATATGCCGCCCCCGAAAAGGGCCCGGTCGAAGAAGACGCCCTGTCACGCGCTCTTGCTTTCGAAACGGCGTTGACCGCAGTCGCGGAATCCATCTCGCCGGCCGTCGTGAGCATCCAGGTGGAAGTCAACCAGCCGCAGGCCAATGCCATCCCCTTCTTCTTCGGGGGGCAACAAGGCCGGGGAGGCATCGTTCGCGGCGGAGGCTCCGGGGTAATCGTGCGGTCCGATGGATACATCCTGACCAACAATCACGTGGTCAACGAGGCGAGCCGAATCGACGTCCGCCTGGAAAACGGCAAGAGCTACGCCGCCAAGCTGATTGGCGCGGATCCGGCCTCGGATTTGGCCGTGCTCAAGATCGATGCTCGGGGATTACCCCACGTGGATTTCGCGTCGTCCGACCAGGCCAGAGTCGGACAGTTCGTGATCGCGATCGGTTCGCCATTTGGCCTGGACTACACCGTGACGACTGGCGTGCTCAGTGCAAAGGGCCGAGGCGGCATCGGTGCCAACGAGATAGAAGACTACTTGCAGACCGATGCGAGCATCAACCCGGGTAACTCGGGAGGTCCGCTCGTCGACCTTCATGGTCGAGTGCTCGGAATCAACACGATGATCATCGGACGAGGCTCCGGTATTGGCTTCGCCATTCCCTCGGAGATCGCGCAACGGGTCGCCGAACAGCTCATCGAGCACGGCAGCGTGAAGCGTGCATGGCTTGGCGTGTCTTTCCAGGAGATCACTCCGGAGCTCGCGGGACACTTCGATGGGTTGCTCGAGGGCGGCGCGCTCATCAACGGCGTCGTTCCGCAGGGTCCCGCCGCAAAGGCTGGGATCCGACCCGGCGACGTCATCACCGCCGTGGGCGATACCAAAATCAACGAGGGTGCGGACCTGCTCCGGGCCGTTCTTCGACATGGGGTCGGAGAGCGTCTGGTACTCGAGGTGCGCAGGGGCGACCAAACCAAGAAGATCGCGTTGGTCACCGGGGAGCGACCGAGCGAGAACGGCCCGCAGGCTCAGGAACAGGGCGTTCCGGAAAACGGGATGCTCGGCCTCGCGCTCGAAGAGATCACGCCGCGACTTCGCGAGCGGTTCGGGTATCGAGGAGAAGGACACGTCTTCATTCGAGGGGTCGAACCCGGCTCCGACGCCGATCGGGCGGCGCTGCGTCCGGGCGACATCATCCTCGAGGCGGACCGCCGCCCGGTGCGCTCGATCGCAGACCTTCAAGCGGCGCTTCGCGACGGAAAGGCCCTGCTCTACGTCGAGCGGGATTCCCATACGTTCTTTCAGTCGATCACACGGTCACCGTAGCGCTATCGCGGTAGGGTGATTTCGATGGTCGGGCCATGGGCCTCGACTCGATAAAGAGGCCGACGCCCTGCCACGAAGCGAACCGTGAGCTCGGAGAAATCGCCGCGATTGAGGATGCTGGCATGCTCGACATCGGGATGTGCAGCCGCGATCGGGCCCGCCCGCGAAAGTGAAAGGCTG
>JASFKY010000206.1:0-6785 GCA_050118395.1 Myxococcales bacterium
ATGCTCCAAGAGGTGAAGGCCGCGATTCGGCAGGTTTCGCTCGAGGACTTGAAAGATCGGCTCGATTCGGGTGACGACCTCATCCTGCTCGACGTGCGAGAAAAGGACGAGTGGAGGCAGGGCCACATCCCTGGCGCGGTGCATATCCCGCGAGGCTTCCTCGAGATGCAGGCGTCTTCGAGGCTGCCCGATAAGGACTCCAAGATCGTCACGCTGTGCGCGGCCGGAATCCGTTCGGCGTTTGCTGCCAAAGTGCTTCAGGACCTGGGTTACACGAACGTCGAGTCGGCCAATCCGGGTTTCAATCAGTGGAAGGATCAGGGCTATCCGACCACACAGCCGTTTGCGTTCACCGACGCGCAACTCAGTCGCTACTCACGCCACCTCTTGCTGCCGGAGGTTGGGGAGCAGGGTCAGGCGAAGCTGCTTCAGGGCCGTGTGCTCCTGCTGGGCGCCGGCGGGTTGGGATCGCCCGCGGCGTTGTACCTCGCGGCCGCAGGCATTGGCACGTTGGGCGTGGTGGACGGAGATACGGTCGATGAATCGAATCTTCAGCGTCAGGTCCTTCACGGGCTCGATCGCCTGGGCCAGCCCAAGGTGGAGAGCGGAAAGCGAACCATCGAAAACCTCAATCCCGACGTACACGTCATTGCTTTCAACGAACGACTGACGCGACAAAACGTCGATCGCATCTTCGACCAAGACTGGGATGTCATCGTCGACGGTCTCGACAATTTCGCCACCCGATATCTCGTCAACGACGCAAGCGTTTGGAAGGACATTCCCGTCGTACACGGGTCCATCTTCCGTTTCGACGGGCAAGTCACCACGTTCTGGCCGCGGCATGGGCCATGCTACCGCTGCCTGTACCCCGAGCCTCCACCGCCGCACTTGGCCCCGTCTTGCGCCGAGGCTGGTGTGCTGGGCGTCTTACCCGGAGCCATCGGCGTGCTTCAGGCCACGGAGGCGGTGAAGATCGTGCTCGAGCGGGGAGATCCGCTGGTTGGACGCCTGCTGCAATACGATTCTCTGCAAATGCAGTTCCGGACGTTCAAGCTGCGTCGCAACAAGGACTGCCCGGTCTGCGGCGACCATC
Organism: Myxococcales bacterium; assembly: GCA_050118395.1. Classification (GTDB taxonomy): domain Bacteria; phylum Myxococcota_A; class Polyangia; order Polyangiales; family Houyiibacteriaceae; genus SG8-38. The sequence goes on from JASFKY010000206.1 coordinate 1,097, forward strand.
CCACGATCACCGACTACATCGACTACGAGCATTTCTGCTCGGGCGGTTGATCGGCAGGCTACGGCCGGCCGTTTGGCGTCGGGTTGGTGCGTTCGGCATCGGCTGGAGCTGCGTTTTCCGCAAGCACGGGTGGAAGCGGTTGCGGTACGACATTGGCGACGGGGGGCAACGTTCGAAGAAAGGCGAAGATCGAGCGCAGGTCTTCATCGGGCATGTGCGCGTAGGCGGGCCAAGGCATGGGAGGAAGCACCGGCCTTCCGACGCCCAGGTGCCGGCCCGTCCGGAGGGCCTGGACGAATTGGTCTTCGGTCCAGAGCCCTAGGCCGTCGGGATGCGGAGTGAGGTTGACGGCAAACGTGGTTCCCCACGGCCCCACCCATGCCGTCATGTCATTCGTGGTGATCGCGCCCCATCGATTCGGGCCCAGCGTTCCACCGGGTACGACGGGAACCTCCGGCCCGCCGTGATGACCCGAGAGCCGCAGCGCGGGATCGGGTGCTGGCCCCCGATCGGTGAAGACTTTGGGCGAATGGCAATCGTCGCACGCTAGGACCGACACCAGGTACTCTCCGCGACGCACCCGAGCTTGCGGATCATCCGTCCCCGATGATTGGCAGGCGATGAAAGACGAGACGACCGCCACGGCCAAGGATCCCTTGACCGCACGTCCCAAGGCGGATGCGTGAAACACCATTTCGATTCTCCTGATTCGAGGCTCGAGGTGTCCCAAGCATTTTTCGTGCCACGGGCGAGTCAGACCTGGTGGCGATCCCCAATGCGCGCGGAGGCCGCAACGTAGTCGGCCCGAGCCACGGCGCGATGCAGTCCGGGCGGACGAACCGGATCGGCCCAAGGTGCAAAGGATTCACGCGCGGGCATGCAAAGCTTGCACCCGCGCCATGGGCGAGCGCTGCTCGATGCGCGAAGGTTTTTGCTTCACTTCGCTGCGTTCTGCTCGTAAGACCGCGTCATGACTCGTTCCTGCAGTATGGCTCTAGCCCTGTTGGCAGCTTCGGCAACGACCGTCGTCGCACGTGCGCAGGACAGCGACGCGGCGTTTCAGGGCTTTCTGGATGCACTGCAGGCGTCCCGCGAGGTGGTGCTCCGGCGAACGCCCGAAGATGGAACCGAGCGGGCCGAGGGCTTGCGCCACATCGTTCGTCTGATCGAGATGCAAAACGCCCCCGCGACCGACGATCACGATCCAGCGCACCCCCACGTGTCCCGTTGCCCGAGCGTGGTGTGCAAGCTCGGCTTCGACAATCCCGACTTCAGCTACATCAACGTCGCCCCCATCAGCCCCGAGTACACGTATCGGATTTACGGCAAGCGGGGCACGGTCCCCTACATCAGCATGCAGATCTTCGACAACCCGCTGGGCGGCGAGGTGTTCATGACGTCCGAAGACCTGATCGTGCAGCCCGATGGCAGCTATGAAATCATCCTCAGCGCGACTCCTCACGAGGGCAACTGGATGGAGCTCAAGCCGGGAGCGCAGCGGTTCATCTTGCGGAACGGCTTTTATGATTGGAACGAGGAGATCGAGGCCAGCGTCCAGGTCGAAGTCCTCGAAGGGCCGATGAGCGGACCCGTTCCGACCCTCACGCCCGCTGAGCTCGTCTCGGATTTGGGCGCTCTCTCGTTGCGGCTTTCGACGATCGTGGCCACGATTCAAAATGCACGCGATGGTTGGCCCCTCAACGATTTGAACGATCCCGACCCGGATGCGTTTGGCATTCCCGGAGCCGGAGTGCCCACCGCGTACAGCAGCGCAGGCCGATACGAAATCGCACCCGACGAGGCGCTGATCATCGAGACGCCCGTTCCCAACGTGATCCACGGTGGCATCCAACTCGGCAACGTCTGGGTGGAATCCCTCGATTATCAGACGAGGCAGACTTCGCTCAACTGGTTCCAGTCGGTTGCGGATTCGGATGGAGTGTTTCGATACGTTCTGTCGCACCAGGATCCGGGCGTGCCCAACTGGCTCGACATCTCAGGCCATCCCAGGGGCGGAATCTTCATGCGATGGCAGAGCCCTGCCGCCGATGCGATTCCGAATAAGCCGACGGTGACCTTGGTGGCCTTCGACGCGATCCGAGACTTTCTTCCGGAAGACCATCCCAACGTCACGCCGGAGGCGCGCGCGGCCACGCTGTCCGACAGGTACCAAGCGGTGAACAAGCGCAGGAACCCAACCGCGCAGTTCGACGCGCTCACTGTCGATTCCGAGTCCGGCTCTGGCGGCGGCTGCTCCGCGGCACGTCCGCCGCAAAGCGCCGCGGTCTTCTGGGTCGTCCTGACCGGCGTGGTTTTATTGACCCTTCGGCGCCGTCACGCGTGAGGCCATCGGCTTGCCGGCTGCTATGCTGATCGCATGCGTGGCGGAGCTCTTTTGTTGAGTATCGCGCTGCTCGGCGGTTGCGAGAGCCGAGCCGCCGTAGAACGGACACGATCCCACCTTCGCGAGGTCGATCTGCCGCGCGTGCAGGCACTGATCGACAAAGACCTGCAGAGCCATCAGGCCGGCGTCGTGAAGGCGGCCGACAAGCTCGCCCCTGGCTTCGCGGTGAGCGACGCCGCAGCGCGGGAGTCGCAAATTCGGGCCGCGCTCAAGATTCTTCAGCAACCCAAGAAAGGCATTGATGAATTCGTGGCGTCGCCCATGTCTTTTCTCGCGGCCATCGGACGCGATGGCATCGTGATCGCCCGTGATCGCGAGCCCGATCGAATGGCCGGTCAGGACTACGGGTCCCGATTCGAGGTCGTCCGACAAGCCCTTGGCGGCAGCGCAGCCACCGGCCTCGGCGAGTTCTACGCGAAGGATCCACGGGCGCCGTCTTCATGGTCGATCCTCTTTGGGGCGCCTTCGGTTCGCGCAGGGGAGGTGGTCGGCGCGGTTCTCGCCGGCATTCCCTTGTCGCGCATGGCTCAGCGGCTCAGTCGACAATTTCGAGTTGAGCAGACGGGCAGCTCGCCGGTTTGGGTCTATCTCTACAAGGGAGAGCGCCTTTTTCATTGGGATACGCCCCCGGAGGTAGACGCTCTCGTCCGTGATCCGGTGGCCCGCAGCAAGGGCCTGGCTGCCTCGCCCGCAGGGTACACCGACACGGTCCGCCTTCAGGGCGAGCTCCAGGTGGTGGGGGTCTTTCCCCTCCCGCTGCTCGCGCCCGACGTCGGCGCGATCATCGTCCGATCGCCCGAGTGAAGCTCGACCCTCGGCGACGGCCATTGCCGGCGGATCGCGCCGACCGATGCGAGTGACTGGGGGTCAGGGCAATCGCTCGAGCGCCTGCTCGGGTGACATGGTCAGATCCCAGGGAGCCGGCCGACTGGGCTCGTCCACGGCGGCGCGCCACACGGAGAGGAAACGGTCACGAGGCCACATCGTGGCTCCGAATCGCGCCAGATGCTCCGTGTGGACTTGGCAGTCGACCACCCGAAATCCCCAGGCCACCAAATGGCCCAGAAGCGTCGCGAATGCGACCTTGGACGCATCCGGCTCGGATGCGAACATCGATTCACCCGAAAACGCCGTTCCCAGCGCCACGCCGTAGAGACCACCGACGAGCTCGTCTCCGCGCCACGCCTCGATGCTGTGTGCGTAGCCGATCTCGTGGAGCCCGAGATAGCCGTCTCGAAGCTCGCGTGTGATCCAGGTGCCGCGTTGATGGGGCCTCGGGACCGCGGCGCAGGCGTTGATCACCTTGGCAAACGCCGTGTCGGCCGTGACGCGGAGCTGTCCTTTTCGGATCACCTTTCGCAGCGATCGAGAAACGTGCGCTCGCCACGGCTCCACCGCAAAGCGCGGATCGGGCGAAAACCAGAGCAGTGGATATCCGCGGGCAGGCCAGGGGAAGATCCCCTTGCGGTACGCGAGCAGCAAGCGTTCCGGTCGGAGGTCGCCACCCACTGCGACGATTCCTTCCTCGTTCGCGTCTTCGGGGGGCGGGAACGCGAGCTCCTTGTCAAGCAAGTACACCGGCATGAACGACGTTCGAAGCGTAGCGCAACCGGGCGGTATGTCGCTCCGCGCTCAGGCTTTGGCAGCTGGCGCGTTGGTCTCGTGGAAAGACAAAGCGATTTCGTCATCGACCACGTCCGCAAGCACCGTCCCGCCTTCTTTCAGCTCGCCGAATACCATGGCTTCAGCCAGCGGCTTCTTGAGCTTCTGTTCAATCAAGCGCGACATTGGGCGTGCACCCATCTGCGGATCGTACCCGTGCTCGGCGAGCCAGTCGCGGGCAGCTTCACTGAGCTCGATTCTCACGTTCTTCTCGGCCAAACGTTCGCGCAGCAGGTCGACCTCCTTGTCCACCACTTTGCGAATGACCTGTTTGGGTAGCCCGCTGAAATAGACGATCGCGTCGAGGCGGTTGCGGAACTCGGGCGTGAACGTGCGCTCGATCGCCTGACGCGCTCGACCGGTCGCAAAGTTCTTGGGCGAGTCGGCGCCGAGGAATCCGACTACTTTCTCGGTCGCCTCGAACGCGCCGGCATTGGTCGTCATGACCAGCACGATGTTGCGGAAGTCGGCCTCCCGCCCGTTGTTGTCGGTCAGCTTGGCGTGGTCCATCACCTGCAACAGGATGTTGAAGAGCTCCGGGTGGGCTTTCTCGATTTCATCCAGGATCACGACCGCGTGCGGATGCTTGCGAACCGCGTCGGTCAGCAACCCGCCCTGATCGAAGCCGACGTACCCGGGAGGCGCGCCGATGAGGCGCGACACCGAGTGCCGCTCGCTGTATTCGCTCATGTCGAAGCGAATGAGCTCGACTCCCATGACGCGCGCGAGCTGGCGGGCCAATTCCGTTTTGCCGACTCCCGTCGGTCCAGCAAACAAGAACGAGCCAATGGGCTTGTCATCGGCCCGCAAACCGGCCCGAGCCAAGGTGATGGCGCTCACCACTTTGTCGACCGCGTCATCCTGGCCGAAGATCACTTTGCGAAGCTCCGGAGCGAGCTCCTTGAGCTGATCGCGTTCCTTGGCGCTGACCGACTCCACGGGCACCCGCGCCATCTTGCTCACGACGCGCTCGATCTCCGCAATGGTGATACGGTGGGTCCTCTCGGATTCGGGGCGCATGCGTTCGAGAGACCCCGCCTCGTCGATGACGTCGATAGCCTTGTCCGGCAAGAAACGCTCCACGATGTGTTTGTGCGCGAGATGTGCAGCGGCTTCGAGCGCGTTCTCGTCGTATTTCACGTCGTGGTGCTCTTCGTAGTACTGGCGCAGTCCCTTCAGGATCGCGACGGTGTCTTCGACGCTGGGCTCATGAACCTCGATTTTCTGAAATCGACGGGCTAGCGCGCGATCCCGCTCCAAGTGCTTGAAGTCCGCATACGTGGTCGAGCCCAGACAGCGAAGCTTTCCCGAGGCCAAGGCCGGCTTCAAAATGTTCGAAGCGTCCATGGAGCTACCCGTCGTGGCGCCCGCACCTACGATCGTGTGGATCTCGTCGATGAACAGGATGGCGTTGTCGAGGTCTTGCAGGCGCTTCATGACCGCTTTGAGCCGCTCTTCGAACTGACCGCGGAACTTGGTGCCGGCCAAAAGAGCGCCCATGTCGAGCGAGTAGATTTGGGCGTCTTCCAAGATCTCCGGCACCGCGCCTTCGTAGACGCGACGTGCAAGCCCTTCGGCGATTGCTGTCTTGCCTACACCAGGCTCTCCGACGAAGATCGGGTT
>JASFKY010000207.1:0-6754 GCA_050118395.1 Myxococcales bacterium
AGTGGCTGCATCGGTCGAAGCGATGCCGTGGCTCGAGATCACATCGATCGCGTCCACCCGCTACCAGAGTTTCGAACCGAACCGTCAGTCCGGAGCCATCCTTCTCGGCAACTCCCGCCGCATCACCGCGGCAGGAACCGTCGAGACGCGATTCTTCGGGCAGGTCGGAAAGCTTTCGATGGAGCTTCGCCCGAGCATTCGCCTCGCATGGAGCCGCGCCCTCATCGATCCATCGGGCACGGCTCCGGCGCAAACCGAGTCATCGGATTTTCTGCCCACGTATCGGGTGGCGGGCGCCATCGCCCCGGTCGACTGGCTTTCATTTCGAGGCTCGGTCAGCAGTGGCTACAAGTTGCCGTCGCTTCTGCAGCTCTTTGGCAATCGCTCGACCGTGGTTTCCAACACCTCCCTGATCCCCGAGCGCTCGATGGCCTATGACGGCGGTGTGACCGCCCGAGGGCGTACCGGCGTCCTGAGCGGATATGCGTCCGTGGGCGCGTTCTTGACCCATCTCGAAAACGCGATCCGACCGCGTCCCTTGCCTCAGGGCACGGTCATCTTCGAAAACATCGGGGCGGCTCGAATCCGAGGCGTCGAGATCGAAGTCCGAGGCGCGATCACGGAGCATTTCGTGCTTCAGTCCGAAGCCACTTGGACGCAGGCGCGAGACGAGGAGCGCGGACGACAGCTGCCCGGGCAGCCCGAATGGGTCGTCTTTGCTCAACCCGAAGCGCACTCCGGGCCGCTCACGAGCTGGCTTTGTGACGTCGTGGGTTTCTTTCAGGTTGCTTATGTCGGCAAGAGCTTCAGCGACCCGGCCAACCTGGTCGTTCTGCCCGCTCGAGCCGTATTGGCAACGGGTGTGGGCTTCGGACTCTTCGAAAAGCGGCTCGGTCTGAGCTTTCGTGTCGATGATCTCCTCGATGCGCGCGGTCAGGACCTGCTCGGTTTTCCGCTTCCCGGACGGCGCTACACGGGACGGTTGAGCTACCGTCACACTTGGTAGGTTGACTTTGCTGGTGCCGAGGGTAGCGTGGCCGTTCTTGGGAGGTCGAACGCTGCTGTTTCAGGCAGCGGGAGATAAGAGCGGTGGAGAGACAACCGCCGCTCGAAGAGGGAAGTCGGTGCAAGGCCGACGCGGACCCGCCACGGTATGTGACTGAATGCTCTGCCAACTGGCCACTGGATGAAGATCTGGGAAGGCGGCAGAGTCTGGGGTCACGAGCCCGGAGACCTACCTCGCAAGTCCCACTCGAATCGCCTCGGGGATGGCGGGTTGGTCCGATGAGTCTCGTGATGGACGTGCCTCGTTTCTAGCCCTCCGCTTTCGCGGCCGCAGGAGACGACATGAAACGGGCAGCCATTTTGATTTTCGTCGTGCTCGCTTACGCTGGATGCGGCGAGGGCGGCGCCGGGGGACAACCGCAGCCCCTGGACGGCATCCCCCGATATGCAGTGGTGAGCAGCGATTTCAGTAGCTCTTCCATTGCGATGCTCGACGAGAGCTTCGACGTGTTGGACGAGAGCTGGATCAATTCGGGAACCACTTATCCCGGGCTCGTTGCCACCCTTTCAGGGGACGTGGTGCTGCCGACCGAGCAGTCGGGAGACGGGACGCTGACCCTCATCGATCGATTTTTCACCGACGTGATCACACGCTTCTACGTTCCGAGCGGCAATTTGAGCGGGCAAGTGCGCACGCATGTCGAATCCGGGGATGGAGGCTTCTCGTCTAATCCTCAGGACTTCGTTTTCGTGAGCCCTGACAGCGCGTGGGTCCCGCGCTACGAGCCAAACCTCGATCCGACAGCGCTTCCGCAAAATCGAGGCACTGACCTGGTCGAGGTCGATCCGAGCGAAATGAGCCTCACCGGCGCTCGCATCGACCTTTCGCCTCTCAACACGACGGCGGAGGTGGTCACCGAGGCTGGAACCACGGAGGTCGAAGTGTTCGCGCGACCGAGTCGGGCTCTTTTGATCGGATCCCGGATTGTCGTCGGGCTCGATCGCATCAGCGCGAGCTTCGATGCATCAGGCCCGGGCATGGTCGCCGTCGTGGACCTGGAGGACGAGTCGGTGGTGGGAGTCGAGCTTCCGAACCTGAGGAGCTGCGGACACGTGACCGCCGTACCGGGCGAGGCTGCCAAGGTAGTGGTGGCTTGCGCGGGCTTTTCGCAGCCCTTCGGAGACGAAGCACAAATCCGGGCATCGTCCGGCATTGCCGTGCTCGATGCGTCCGCACCACAGGTGCAAATCGAACGGATCTGGCACGCCGCCGATCATCCGGACGCAGTCATCGCAGTCAGTGGGGTGGTCGCGCGCGATCAAGAACGCGTATGGGGCGTGGCAAACGGGGACTTCGCTACCCGGGTGGACACATTGCAGATGATCGACCTCGCCAACGGCCAGCAGCGGCTCGTCTACGAATCGACCGGGTCATTCGTGGTCGGACAGTCGGCCTACGATTCAGAGCGTCAGATGCTTTTCGTCCCAGACGCCGCCGCCAACGCGGTCGTGGAGCTCGCGGTCGATGGCGATCGGATATCACCCGTGGGCTCCACCGAGATCGCACCGAGGCTGGGGTTGCCGCCGACGCAGGTCTATCTGCTCGACTGACCCGCCGCGGCCAGCGAATCGAGGACCCGCTCCTGCCAGGAAAGCATGGGTCCCATCACCGCTTCGGTGGCCGAGATGTCCAACACGCTGTAGGCAGGTCGGGGCGCAGGGCGTGGAAACTCCGCGCTGGTGCAGGGCTCGACAACGCATTCGGAATTCACGGCGGCCGCGACGTGCGACGCGAGGCCGAACCAGGTGCATTCGCCTCCATCGGTCACGTGAAACGTTCCTCGATGGCCCTGCTCGGCCAAGCCGAGACTCACTTCGGCAAGCCGCCTGCTGTCGGTGGGACGCCCGCGCTGGTCGTCGACTACTCGAAGCTGCGTGCGAGATCGAGCCAACTCCGCCATGGTCAGCACGAAGTTCTTTCCCCAAGGCGCGTAGAGCCAGCTGCTCCGGACGAGCAGATGCTCGGCGCCCGAGCCCTCGATCAGCTCCTCGCCGAGTGCCTTGCTCCGGCCGTACGCGTTGATCGGGCTTCGAGGATGGTCGATGCGATAGGGTCGAGTGGCAGCTCCGTCGAAAACGTAGTCCGTGCTGTAGTGAAGAAGCTTGGCACCGACTTCTTTGCACCTGGCGGCAAGACGCCCCACGGCGTAGCCGTTGACTTCGTTGGCAAGCGCTTCGTGCGTCTCCGCGTCATCGACCAAGGTATAGGCCGCGCAGTTGACTACCCAAAGCGTGCCCTCGGTCACGAATCGTTTCATGGCCGAGGCATCGGTGATGTCGAGCTCCTCGATCGTCGAGCTCGCGTGATCGATCGCGCGGCTTGCCAGAAGCTCGGTCCAACAGCGTCCGAGCATGCCATCGGCTCCAATGACCAGAAATTCAGGCATGGCGGGGCAAACGGTCGATGGGGATGTCTCCCAGCTTTCGGTTTTGACGATCTTTGGCCGACAGCTGCGGTGATCGAGTGGGCCATTCGATCCCGATGTCCGGGTCATCCCAGGCGATGCCCAGCTCGCTTTGGGAAGAATAAAAGTCGCTGCATTTGTAAGAAAAGAGCGCCGTGTCACTCAACACACAAAAGCCGTGAGCAAAGCCTGGCGGGACGTAGAACTGCAGCTTGTTTCGTGATGACAGGAGCACCGCTTCCCATTGCCCGAACGTGGGTGATCCGACACGCACGTCCACTGCCACGTCGAAGACTTCCCCTTCGAGCACGGAGCAAAGCTTCCCTTGGTCTCGTGGGTGCTGAAGATGAAGCCCTCGCAAAATGCCTTTGGCCGATAGGGACAAATTGTCTTGCACGAACTCCTCGGGAAGCCCGGCTTCGGCATAGCGATCCCTGGAATACGTCTCCATGAAGAAGCCGCGATCGTCTCCGTGTACCGCCGGCTCGATGATCACGAGACCGGGGATCTTGGCTTCTCGCACTTTCATCAGGCGTCCAATCCTTGCGCCAGGTCGCGCAGGTATTGACCGTACTCCGTCTTGATGAGGGGCTCGGCGAGGCGGGCAAGCTGCTCCGCATCGATCCAACCCTTGCGAAATGCAATCTCTTCGGGGCACGACGCGCGCAGACCCTGCCGTTGTTGAATCGTCTGCACGAAGTTGGCCGCCTGCAGCAGTGCGTCCGGCGTGCCGGTATCGAGCCACGCGACGCCACGCCCGAGCTTTTGTAGCCGTAGCGTCCCTGCCTCCAAGTATCTGCGATTGAGGTCGGTGATTTCGAGCTCTCCCCGCGCCGAAGGGCGGAGCTCCTTGGCGAGCTGCACCACTCGTTGGTCGTAGAAGTACAGGCCGGCTACCGCATAGTTCGACTTCGGCTCCTTGGGTTTTTCCTCCAAACCGATGACCATGCCTCGATCGTCGAATTCCGCGACGCCGTACGCGGTCGGATCGTTCACGTAGTAGCCGAAGACCGTTGCCCCTTCACTCTGCTGCGCGCTTTCGGTGAGCAGCCCTTGAAGCCCGTGACCATAGAAGATGTTGTCACCCAGCACCAAAGCACACGCATCGCCGTCGATGAATTCTTCCCCGATCAGGAACGCTTGCGCCAACCCATCCGGGCTCGGCTGCACCGCGTACTCGAAACGCAGACCCCAGCTCCGACCGTCACCGAGCAGCCCCTGAAAAAGGGGTTGCTCGTGGGGCGTCGTGATGATCAGCATCTGACGAATGCCGGCCAGCATCAGTGTCGACAAAGGGTAGTAAATCATGGGCTTGTCGTAGATGGGCATGAGCTGCTTGCTCAGCCCTTTGGTGAGCGGATGCAGACGCGTACCGGCTCCTCCTGCCAAGATGATGCCCTTTTCAATCATGTCGCTCTCTATGCTGTTCGGCTGCCGTAGTTGAGATCAATCCACTTGCGGTAGTCTCCCGATCGAACGTCCCGGACCCACTCTTGATTCGAGAGGTACCATCGGACCGTCTTGCGAATGCCCGTGTCGAACGTTTCTTTGGGCTCCCAGCCGCATTCTTCGCGGATTCTCGATGCGTCTATCGCATAGCGAAGGTCGTGGCCGGGTCGGTCCGTGACGAATCGCTTCAACTCCAAGAGCTCGTCCACGCTGCAACCGGTCTCCTCGGCGATGATCCGGCACAGGGTATCGACCACTTCGATGTTCAGCATTTCGTTGTTGCCGCCGATGTTGTAGGTGCGGCCTACACGGCCCTTTTCGACGACCGTCCAAATCGCCTCGCAGTGATCGGTGACGTAGAGCCAGTCCCGCACGTTGAGGCCTTCCCCGTAAATCGGCAGCGGCTTTCGCTCGACCGCGTTGAGAATCATCAAAGGGATGAGCTTTTCCGGGAACTGCATCGGTCCGTAGTTGTTCGAGCAGTTGGTGATTTTCACCGGAAGCCCGTAGGTTCGGTGGTAGGCCCGCACGATGTGGTCGCTTGCGGCTTTCGAGGCCGAGTAGGGGCTCGAGGGGTCGTAGGGGGTCGACTCGGTGAACAGCCCGGTGTCCCCGAGAGAGCCGTAGACCTCGTCGGTGCTCACGTGATGAAACAGCCGGTGATCGTCCCGGGACCAGTGTTTGCGACAAGCTTCCAGGAGGTTGAAGGTTCCTTCGATGTTGGTTCGAACGAACTCCCGAGGGCCCAGAATGCTCCGGTCTACGTGACTTTCCGCTGCGAAGTGAATGACCAAATCGGGATCGATTTCCTCGAAGGCTTCGTCCACGGCGGTCATGTCGGTGATGTCGATCCGACGCAGCTCGTAGTTTGGCAGCGATTCGATACTCCGCAGGCTCCCGAGGTTCGCCGCGTACGTCAGCTTGTCGACGTTCACGAACGAGTGCTCTGCCAGAGCCGGTACCAGCTGATTCAAGAAATTCGCGCCGATGAAGCCGGCGCCGCCAGTGACGATGATGCGCATCGAGCTCGTTGGACCCTGCGAAACAGCATAACCGCAACGCCTCGGGGATGCACACGTGGCGGGGGAGCCGGCCCCATTCAGGTTCCCACGTGGAACGTCAGCGCGAACGTGCCGGCAATCGCCGTCCCGGCCGTGCCGGCGGTGAAGCTGCCGCCCGTGAAGTTTTCGGTTCCCCGAAACACCAGACCGATGATCGAGTAATCGAAATCGGCGGCGATCGACACCCACTTCACGAGGGGTATCCGAAGGCCCGCGCCAATGGTGGCACCTCCGCCCTGGCTGCGAACGTTGCTGACCAAGTTGTCATATCCGGGAATCACCAGGCCTCCCGTCGTGGTGCAGTAGTTGAAGCCGAGCCGGATGGAGGGATGCACGTAGGGGACGGCGCGAATCAGAAATCCGAGATCGAGCCCGACTTGGGTGAGATCGAACGGCTGGTAGTCGGCTCGCTTGAAGCGGGCGCCGACGGTGGCCGAGCCGGTACGGAATCGGAGCGCCGCGCCAAACTCGGGACCCGACACCACCACGGACGGGACGGCTGCTTGCACCTGTGGCGGGATGATGTCGAGCGCACGAAAGTGGGTTGCGTTGAAGCGGGATGGGCCCGCGGTCGCTTCGAGCCAGAGCAAGCCTCCCACGCGCTTTTCGTATGCTTTGCGATCGTCGGGCTGGTCCTCGTTGGGGACGCTGCCCGGGCCATTCAGCTCGATAACATCTCCGTCGGAGGACAAGGTGCTCGCCGCGCTCTGCGCACAGGCGCCGTTCCCCACGGTGCACAGAACGCCCAGGGCAAGAGCGGTACAAATCAAGGCC
>JASFKY010000208.1:0-6724 GCA_050118395.1 Myxococcales bacterium
AGTTGTGTAAAAATGCGGATGCTTTCAGGCTACGAACTTGTATCCGGCGCCTCGAATCGAGAGGAAATGCACCGGGTGGCCAGGGTCCTCCTCGAAGCGACGGCGAAGGCGTGAGATGAAGTTGTCGACCGTGCGTGTATTGCCGTAATTCCGCAGCTTCCAGACCCGCTCCAAGAGCTCCGTGCGGCTCAGCACCCGCCCGGGGTTTTGCGCGAAGTACCGCAGTAGATCGAGCTCCAGCTGAGTCAGTTGAACCTGCTCACCGCTCACGCTGACTTCGTGAGTATCGAAGTTGATCTCAGCCCGGCCAAAGGACAGGGTATGGGCCTTGGCGTGATTGCCGGCCCCTTGCTCCCAGCGCTGGCGCCGAAGCACCGAGCGGACCCTGGCCAGGAGCTCGCCGAGCTCGAAGGGCTTGACCATGTAGTCGTCGGCTCCGGCTTCGAGCCCGCGCACTCGGTCCTCCGGCGCAGATCGGGCGGTCAGCATGATCACCGGTACGAAATTCCCGGCCTCGCGCAGCTTCTTGCAAAGATCGAAGCCGTTGACGTCGGGAAGCATGACGTCGAGCACGATGGCGTCGTAACCATCAGGATCGAGGAGGCGCTGCCCGGCCTCCCTCGCGTTGGCCGCAACGTCCACCCGGTAGCTCTCGAGCTCGAGGTTCAGCTTCAAACCGGCGGCCAAATGGTCTTCGTCCTCGACGACGAGAAGCCGTTGCATACCCTCAGTCATGCGCTCACCACGTGGGCGACTGGCAGCTCGACTCGCATCGTGGTTCCACGTCCTCGCCCCTCGGAGATCGCTTGTACCTTACCGCCCAACTGTTTGACGAGCGCCGAGACCACGAAAAGCCCGAGCCCGGTTCCGCGCCGCTGACGGACTTCCTCTTCTTCCACCCGATAAAAGCGGTGAAACACCCGCTTGAGGTTCTTCTTTTCGATGCCGATGCCGTGATCGACGACCTCCAGCACCACCTTGCCCTCGAGATCGCGCCGCCCCACCACCTCCACCCTCGCAGGCCGCGTGGAGTATTTGATTGCATTGTCGATGAGATTCTTGACCACGATCTCGAGGGCTGCTCGATCCGTCGTGACGGTCAAATCTTGCTCGACCTCGATGCGCATCTCCGAAGGCCCGAGCTTATGGCGGATGCGCACGGCCTTGGCGCAATCTTCCACGAGGTCGGAAAGCGAAACGTCGCTCAAGCTCACCATGCCGGAGCGCGCATAGGACAAGCGGTTGGCTTCCAGCACGTCATCGATGAATGCATGCAGCCGATCGACGTCCTCCAGCATCATGATTCGTAGCTTTTCTCGGGCTTCGGTCTCGAGACCCTCGCGTCCCAACGTCTCGAGACACAACTGGAGCGATGTAAGCGGGCTCTTGAGCTCGTGGGTGACCGAATCGATGAAGGTATCTTGTTTTCGAACCTCGATGATGCCGCGTGACAGCGAAATCACGAACAGCACCAAAACGACGATGATCAAGACGAAGGACAACGCACCGAGAACCAACAGCCAGACGTCTCCGCCGGTGTCCACCGAGGATCGAGCAATCCGCTGCCCCAACAAGAACGACCAACCCACCAGCAGGGCCATGCTCAACAAGACGGTGATCGACCCCAAAGTGATGGGGATTGAAATGGACGATCGGATTTTGCGACGACGCGTCATCGACTTCGACACCCGTGACTCATTGTCGGCGAAGGAGTCGCCATAGGTTCTCTTCCTGCCACCGCTCCGCCGCAGCATGATGCTCGAAGCTGCGCTCACGCTTGCGAAAAGCGCTGGTGTGATAATGACGCCGGCCGTCTTTGACCACGGCAGGCAATGCATGGTGGAGCATCTCGTGGAAGACCACTGCCTCGACGAAAAAGCGGGGCACCCACTGCTGATCGAGAACGGGGTGGATCCGGATCAAACGCTCGTCAGGCAAATAGGTGCCGAGCTGAAGCGAGCGTTGCCTACGTTTGGGGCGAACCTGTTTTCCCCAGGTGATGCGCACATCCAATCGGCCTCCGAAGTGCCGCTTCGCCAGATCATCGGCAATGTCCCGCAAATCGTGATGGAGGCCTTGCGTTCGGAGCTCGTCCTGAGGCGGGCCCGGCGCAATGAACCGAGAGCGGTTTGTTTCGATGAATCGATCGATGACCGCCCCGGCCCGGGCGCAGCCGTCGCTCAAATAATCCCCGATCGCCTCGAGCAAGCTCTCCTCGGCGGTGAGAAACATGTGGTGGAGTCGAACCTCGAGACGACCGTCCTTCGGGCGTGCCGATAACATGGTGCTTCGATTATCGGTCACGACCAGTCGCACGGCCTGGCCCAGACGCGTCGCCAAGGCCCGGCTCCATTCGGAAGCGCGTTGATAGGCGCGATCCAGGTCGCCTTTGCGTCGATCCGAACCGCTCGTATCCGAAATCGTCGGTGCAGGACTGTCGAACTCGAAGGAAAGCTGCAACACGCCGCTAGAGATTGTGTTTTGTTGCTTTGTTGTCAACCGTGCTTTCGGAGCCGGCACCGGCAGGCTAAAATCGAGCAGAATGCGTGCTGTCAATCGGGACCGGCTCGAAGGCCTCACTGTCTTGCATCGGCTGACGACCCCCGAACAACGGGAAGCGGCATGGCGCCAGGGCATGGCGACGCTCGCCCGTGCAGTCGTCGACGAGCGGCGGCCGGTGCCGTTGGAGGGATTCGACCCCGACGCGCTTCTTCACAGCACCGTCGTGGCGCTCGAGCACGGATGGGTCCAGGAGCTCGACTGGCTATCCTCGTCTTCGGCTACGGCCGCGCTCTACGAGTTGGCCGCGGCGCTTCCTGCCAGCGGTGCAAAGCGCCAAATCGGAGCCATCGTCCTCGATCGACTTCGTCGCGGAGACGCGGCGACGTTCGTGGCGGTCGCCACTCAGCTGGCACTCGGCGCGCAGCGTGTGCTTCAGGGGCGCTCGATGCGAGCTCGGGTCGCGCTGGCGCTCAGCTTGCCGATCGGCATGGTCGACAACGTCGATGCTCTCGCTCTCGCCCTCATTTCCCGCCGGGAGTTGAGCCGAGAATGGCTGCAAGTCCCGGCTACGGGCTCATTGCCATCCCGGCGCCTCGCCGCCCGCTTGCTCGAACGCGCTGCGCGCGAGGCAGCCCGTCGCGCAGCCGAAGGCGACGACACGGGAATCGGGGTGTTTTGTGCCCCGCCGGTGCGCGAAGCATGGGAGCGCCTGCTCGCAGACCGCGAAGCGCTGGTATGGCGGCACGTCGCGTCCGCGAGAGGGTTGCTGGCGTCCTCCATGCCCGTATTTCGACAGGAGATCGAAAGGCATCTCGACCAGGAGTTCGGCATCACCGAGTGGAGACGCGCGGCCGCTTCACTCGCCGCAAGCATCGCGGTCACACCCGAGGAAGGCCTTCGGGGATGCCGCGAGCTTCTCGAGTCGGTCCTGTTTCAACACGATCACGGGATCGCGTCGGCGATGATCGCGGGGCTTTCTCGAGCGGCCGAAAGCCACCCGGAAGCGGTCGAGGCACTGCTTGCCCAGCTCACGCGAGTAGGAGGCCTGGACACCGCCGAGGCACTGGTCGAGCTTCGACGGGAGCGGATTCGCCCTGGCTTCGCGCAGGAGGCAGCAGGCAAAGCCGAAGCCCACCTGCGCAAGGCCGTTGCCCAAGGCAGCGGTGAGGACGCGGGGCGCCTCGCACTGATGAAGACGTTGGCCGAAGAGCTTCGAGGTGGGCGCAATCGACCGCGAGAATCCCTGCCAGACATGCTTCACGATGCCCTCGAAGCTTTTGCGAGTCGCGGTGCCTACGAAGCAGCGGATGCGGCGAAGCCCATCGTCGAAGCGGCCGCTCGCAAGACCGAGCTCCTCGAACGCGCCGATCAAGATCGACCCGAGGAAAGCGTGGCGGCGTTTCTCGCCCTTCGCGAGCTCGACGCGACCCTGTTTCAGAGCTCTGCATTGAGCGACCTCCTTCTCCTCGGGGAGGAGGATGACGCGGAGAACACACACGACGAACGACTCGGCGATCTGTTTCAACGGGTCACGAATTGGCTCGTGATTCGGGAGGGCGACCCATTGCCCGAGGGAAATCACGTCCCCCAGCTCACCACGCGGTTGAGGCAACTTCGAACGCTTCTGCACCTGGTCGATGCCGACGGACCACACGTCGATGCACGAAGAGACTTGGTGCGGCGACGTCGGCTTCTGACGCAACGAATCCTGCTCAACCGCGTGCAAAAGGATCCCGCGAGCTCCCTGCGACGCACGCTTTGTGCGGCGACGTCCCGCACTTGTGATGCCATGGTGCGCGAGGAAATCGCAGACGTCTCCGACGTACTAATTGCCGCAGCCACACACGTAACTCAGCTCGAGGACCTCAAAACGATGGCCGAAGCTTCGATGGCCCCCGAGATCGAAAGAGCGCTTCGGACTTATGCCAAGCTGATCCAAGCGGTCGGAAACACGCAAAGAGATGGGCACGGCCTGGTAGGTGCGACCAACGCCCTCAAGGCGATTGCCAACGAGCTACCGGTCGCGCACTCCGCCCGCATCGAGGCGTTCCGGCAATCGCTGTCGCTTCTGGCTCGAGGCCTGCGCTCGGTGAGCGCTTCGAGCTCGCTTTCGGAGGTCGCCGAACGGTCGGCAGGCACACCGCTCGCTACCCTAGAACGCGGGCTCGCCGCGATGGCTCAGCTCGTCCGCGGAGCGCATCGGCGGTTGGGGATTCCGGTCGCTGAAGATCCTCCGAGATCCGGCCGTGCCATTTGGGGAATGGGCATCGAAGTCGAGCGCACGCTTCGCGCATCGGGCGGACGCATCGATCGGGCTTTCCAGGAGGCAAAGCGCGCCGTAGAGCACGACTTGCCGGGCGCGTTTGCCGAGCTGACGGTTCGCGTGCTGGCACACCTTCGCCAGATGCCTCTCGACGCTCCACGGAGGGTGCCGAGCATCGCACCCCTCGAGCTCGACGCCGACGCGCATCTGCCGGGATGGGTTCCGCCGAGCCGAATCGTCGGTGGATTCTACCTGGTGCGAACGGTCGGTACGGGCGCCGTTGGCTCCGTCTTCGTGGCCCGCCGTGTCGAAGAGCGGCAAGATGAGACCGCTCCCTCGTTTGCCCTGAAGGTGCCGGACTTCTCGGCAGCTGCCGCCCGTACTCTTTCCGAGGAAGAGTTCCTGCGCTTGTTTCGCGAGGAGGCCAGCGCGCTGCTCGGCCTGCCCGAGCACCCCAACATCGCCCGGTTCGTCACCTTCGATGCAGGCGCACGGCCCAAGCCGATCCTCGTGATGGAATTGGTGGAAGGTCCGAGCCTCGAACGGATGTTGGAAATGGGAGAGCTGTCCCTCCGCCGAGCACGCGAGCTGCTATTGGGGGTGGGCGCGGGGCTCGATGCCATGCACCAGGTTGGGGTTGCGCACCTCGACGTGAAGCCTTCCAACATCATCGTGTGCAACGCAGATGCGATTACCGGAATGGGGCAGCCTCCCAAGCCGGTGCTCGTGGATTTTGGGTTGGCCGGAAGACATCTTCGCCCGGGCTGCGGAACGGCCAACTACGGAGCGCCCGAGATTTGGGGTGTCGGCGAGGCGTCGCAGGCCATCCCTGCCGACATCTACGCGTTTGGGTGTCTGGTGTTCGAGGCTTATACCGGAAAAACGCTTTTCGACGGAAACGGTGAAGCTGCCATGATCGCGCAGCACGTGGCTCACGATGGCGTTCCCGAGCCGGTGCGAAAACTGCTCGACGAGTCGCAAACCAGTGAGCTCGGTACGCTGATCACGCGGTGCATTCGACGAAATCCGAGCGACCGGATCACGATCCGACAGGCCCGACAACTGCTGGCCAACCTCGATCTCGGTGTACGGAACGAGCACTGGCCGGTCCGTGTCGCCAGCTGACCTCGTCGAACCTCGAATGCAAAGCGGGCCCCAGACCAAAGCCTGGAGCCCGCCGCGCAGTGCCCCACGAGGAGGCTCCGACCACGCCTTTTATCTGTAGACGTCGCCCTCTTTGAACTGGCTGTCCTCCGACTCGTCCATCTCTACGATGTGAAACTCGACGCGACGGTTCTGCGCCAGCTCCTCGGGCGTCTTGGCATCGGGAACGAGCGGCTGCGTCGGACCGAAGCCTTCGGCCATGAGTCGTTGCTTGGCGACGCCTCCTCGACCAACCAGATAGCGCACGACGGTATTGGCTCGCGCCTTCGACAGCCTCATGTTGTACTTGAGGCTACCGGTCTTGTCGGTGTGGCCTTCCACGCGTACCAGCTTGATTTCCGGATGCGCCAACATGACTTGCGCCACGTTGTCGAGCAGGGCCCAGGAGCGCTTTTGGAGCTTGGCACTGCCGGTCTTGAAGTAGACCTTCTCCAAAATCTCGAGCTTCCCCTCGCCGATCGTGACGAGCTGAGGCGATTGGCAACCTTGGTTTTCGACCGTGCCGGGCTCGTCCGGGCAGTTGTCAACGCGGTCCGGAACACCATCGCCGTCGCGATCGGGATCCGGGCAACCGTTGTTCTCGGGTGTCCCAGGCTCGTTCGGACAGTGATCATCGACGTCGAGGATGCCGTCACCGTCGTTGTCTGGATCGGGACAGCCATCCTCGTCCTGGAAGCCGTCGATGTCTTCCGGATCGTTCGGACAGCTGTCGTTTACGTCGAGAATGCCGTCACCGTCGTTGTCTGGATCCGGGCAGCCATCCTCGTCTTGGAAGCCGTCGAAGTCCTCGGGTTC
>JASFKY010000209.1:0-6719 GCA_050118395.1 Myxococcales bacterium
ATCGAGGCCTGACGTATTTCATGTTTCCGCTTCACACGGAGGGCGTGACGGTGCGGGGAGTCGATCGTCTGGATGGCGACGAGGGCTTTGCCGAGATTTTTCTAGAGGACGTGTTCGTACCGGACACCGAGATCATCGGAGAGGTCAATCGAGGGTGGCAGGTGGCGATGGCAACCACCAGCTCGGAGCGTGGGTTGAGCCTTCGAAGCCCCGGCCGTTTCATCGCGACTGCTGCGCGTCTCATCGACTTGTATCGGCGTCACGGTGACGACGCCGATCCGACGCTTCGCGATCGGGTCATTCAGGCTTGGATGGACGCACAGGCTTACCGCTGGTTCACCTTCCAGACCGTCACGCGGATGATGCAGGGCGAGGCGATCGGAGCCGACTCCAGCATGAACAAAGTATTTTGGTCCGAGATGGACGTGCGAACCCACGAAACCGCGCTCGCCATCATCGGCCCGCTCCAAGAGCTCGACGAGGGTGCTCTGGACGCAGTGGACGACGGTCAGTGGATGAAGGGGTTTCAGTTCGCGCTAGCCGGTCCCATCTACGCCGGGACCAACGAAATCCAAAGAAACATCATCGCCGAGCGGGTTCTGGATCTCCCGCGGAAGTAGCACATGCGATTTGCTTTCACCGACGACCAAAAGATGCTCCGCGACACGGTGCGCGAAGTATTGCAGCGGGAGTGCCTGCCAGACGTCGTGCGTGCTGCCTGGGATGGCCAGCATGATGAGGCCGCGCGCGTCTGGGACACTTTCGCTAGGACCGGGCTGATCGGAATGACCGCCAGCGAGCAGGTCGGCGGCATGGGCATGAGCGACCTCGACCTGGTTCTGCCTCTCGAAGAAACGGGTTATGCGGCCTGGCCGTCGCCCATCGTAGATACGGTTGCGGTTGGTATCCCATTGCTCGAAGCAGCGGGCACCGAGGCGCAAAAGGACCGATGGCTCGGCCAGGCGATCGAGGGGCGGGCCAAGTTGGTGGTGTCGTTCGAAGGTCAGCACCTCGTCGCACACGTCGATTCGGCCGATGTCTTGCTTGCCGAGCGAGGTGGCGCGGCATACTGCATCCCCATGTCGGAGGTCACGGCGGTGCACCAGACGTCAGTCGATCGAACCCGGAATGTGGCGCGTCTCTCCCTCGATCTCGCACCCGATCAGCGCATGCGCGACGACGTCGACGTGAAGGGATTGCTGTCGCTCAGCCGCGACCGCGCAGCGTTGGGCACCGCGGCGCAGCTCATCGGGCTTTGCCGGCGCATGTTGGACATGACCGTGCAGTACGCGAAAGATCGCGAGCAGTTCGGCAAGCCGATCGGAGCTCAGCAGGCCGTGAAGCACCGGTTGGCCAATGCGTTGATCGAGCAGGAATTCGCTCGACCCCTCGTGTATCGAGCCGCCTGGGCGCTTGCCACCGCGGCTCCAGATGCCGACGTCTCGGTCTCCCTAGCGAAGATCTATGCAGGGCAGGCTGCACAATTCGTGGCGAAGCAAGCCCTGCAAGCTCACGGAGCGATCGGCTACACCATCGAATATGACCTGCACATGTGGATGAAGCGCGCTTGGGCCCTTGCCGCGGCCCATGGTGATGCCGCTCACCACCGAGACAGAATCGGTAGCCACATCTTATGAGCCGCAAGGTGCCTCCTTGCGGACCAAGACCACACCCCTTACAGACACAATCAGAGCGAGGTACAGATGCCCGAAGCATATATCGTTGAAGCAGTTCGATCGCCCGTCGGAAAGAAAAAGGGCGGCCTGAGCAAAGTCCACTCTGCCGATCTCGGCGCCCATGCCATCAAAGGCCTGATCGAACGCGCCGACATCGACCCCGCCGTGGTCGAAGATGTGGTATTCGGCTGCGTCGACTCGGTCGCCACGCAGGCCGGGGACATCGCCCGGACCTGTTGGTTGGCGGCAGGCTATCCCGAGCACGTTCCGGGTGTGACGGTCGACCGGCAGTGTGGTTCGTCGCAGCAGGCCGTTCACTTCGCGGCCCAAGCCGTGATGAGCGGCACACAGGACGTGGTCGTGGCCGGTGGAGTTCAGAACATGAGCATGATTCCCATCGGCGCCTCGATGCTGGCCGGGCAGGCCTTTGGCATTCCCGATCCTTTCTCGGGTTCGGTCGGATGGACCGAACGGTATGGAGACAAGCCCGTCAATCAGTTCTACGGAGCGGAGTTGATCGCGAAACAATGGGATCTGTCGCGCGAAGAGCTCGAGAAATTCGCGCTGCAAAGCCATCAACGCGCCTTGCAAGCTCAAGCAGAGGGACGGTTCGACCGGGAGATCATTCCTTTTGGAGACGTGAAGGCAGATGAAGGTCCGCGCGCGGATACGACTCTCGAGAAGATGGCTGCCCTGCCGGTTCTGATGGACGGCGGCCGGCTCACCGCCGCGGTGGCAAGCCAGATTTCCGATGGATCTGCGGCACTACTCGTGGTGTCCGAAAAGGCGCTCAAGGAGCACGGTCTCAAACCACGAGCGCGTATCCATCACATGAGCGTGCGCGGCGAAGACCCGATTCGCATGCTTTCGGCGCCGATTCCCGCGACGCGTCATGCGTTGAAAAAAGCTGGGATGAGCATGGACGAGATCGATCTCGTCGAGATCAACGAGGCCTTTGCTCCGGTCGTGTTGGCCTGGGCGAAGGACCTCGGGGCCGACCTCAGCAAGGTGAACGTCAATGGCGGCGCCATTGCGCTGGGCCATCCCCTCGGCGCCACTGGAGCCAAGCTGATGACGACCCTATTGCACGAGCTCGAGCGTACGGGTGGCCGCTACGGCTTGCAGACCATGTGCGAAGGTGGCGGTCAGGCCAACGTGACCATCATCGAGCGGCTGAGCTGAGTCCCTTTTCATGGACTCGGACCGTAGATTCGTGTGCTTCATGTGACGTGTCGCACACGAATTCACGACTAAGTCGACATTGATTGGTCGCGAAGTCATGATTGTAATCTAGGCTGCAGTAAGCGATCCTGCAGCGACAGACGGAGATGGCCTTCAAGCCAAAGCGAGGTTCGAACCAGCCTCCTCCCGTGCGAAAGCACTCGGAGGTTCGCCCTGCCAACTCCCCCGACGATCGCCGCCGAGCCGTTCGCTGGACCTCGGACGCGGAAGTCGAGATTCTCGCCCCGATCCAGGTCACGGCGTCGGCAGTGGACGTCAGCGCCACCGGCATTCAGCTTTCGCTCGCGAAATGGATATCGACGGGCACGCTGTGCGACGTTCGGATCACCACCCATAGCGGGCGCCAGATCTTCAAGCGTGCGCGTGTCGTCTGGGTGCGCCGCGTCGGGGACGGCTGCTTGGCGGGGTTTCAGGTCGTCGGCTCCATCGCGCCTCCCCCAAGCGCCCAGTAGCGGGGACCCCGCTCGCGACGCTTCCGAACGTTCCGCCCATCGCGGCGGTCTGGGCCGTCGTGCGGCCAGCCCACTTGACGGAGCGCTCCGAGCAAAATAGAACACGTTTCACTTCTGATCATCCTTTTCGATCCGTACCCCGGAGGTGGACATGGCCAAGGTAGCCAACACACAGGAATACTTCGATACTCTCGCTGACCGCTTCGTCGCCGACCAAGCAAAGGGCGTCAATGCCACGTTGCAATACACCCTCAGTGGAGAGGACGGCGGCGAGTGGGTCGTCACGATCGAGGATGGACAATTCAAGGGTGTGCAGCCCGGTGGCGTCGAGAAGCCGTCGCTCAACATCATGATGGATGCCGACAAGTTCATCGAGATGGCCAATGGCGACCTGGACGGACGAAAGGCATTCCTCACCCGTAAGCTCAAGGTCAAAGGCAACATCGCGTTGGCCCAGAAGATGCAAAAGTTCTTCCCTCAAGGGTGATCGCGGAACGACGCATGAGCGATATCCTCTCGGCTCCTTACGTTCTCGAGTACACCTACACCCGGAGCACCGGACCCGTGGTCGGACGGTTTCTGGAAAACCTCCGGTATGAGGTTCTCGAAGGCGTCAAGACGGCAGACGGCCGTGTCCTTTGCCCCCCGGTCGAATACGACGAGGCGGGCGAGGCCACGACCGGCGAGTTCGTTCGCCTCAGTCCTTCGGGAACGGTCAAGTCCTGGTCCTGGGTACCGGCCCCCCGAACGAGTCATCCGCTCGATTGGCCCTTTGCTTGGGCGCTCATCCAGATCGACGGCGCCGACAATGCCATGGTCCACGCCGTCGACGCGGGTGATGCCAAGCGCATGAAGACGGGGATGCGGGTCCGGCTTCGGTGGGCAGAGCAAAAGAGCGGTACCATTTCGGACATCGCTTGCTTCGAGCCCATCTCGTCCTTCCTTCCGAGCCCCGTTCACTTGGTTTACGAGGTCAATCCCGGTCAGCATTACTCCGCCTACTTGCGCGGCTTGCAGGAGGGCAAGCTGATCGGGGGCAAGGATCCGCAGTCGGGCAAGGTCTATGTGCCGCCACGCGCCGCCGATCCGGTGACTGGTGCACCGACGAGTCAATACGTGGAGGTGGCCGACCAGGGCGTCCTGACGACCTTCACCATCATTCGTATTCCCTTCGAGGGGCAGAAGCTGAAGCCGCCGTACTGCTTCGGCGCGATCGTGCTCGATGGGGCGGACGTGCCGATTTATCATCTCATCAGTGGCGTGCCGTACGACGAGATTCGAATGGGCATGCGGGTGAAGGCAAAGTGGAAGCCGAAGGAACAATGGCAGCCTTCGCTCGAAAACATTCTGTACTTCGAGCCAACCGGTGAGCCCGACGCGCCCTTCGAAAGCTACCAGGAGCACCTGTGATGCGTGAGGTCGCGATCGTTTCCTTCTTTCAACTCCCTTCGGCCGAGGTCATTCACGCCGACGAACCCGAGCTGGTCCAGCCGGTGACCTCCGAGGCCATGCGGCAGGTCGGGCTCAGCCAGGAGGACATTGGTTTCACTTGCTCGGGTAGCACCGACTATCTCCCGGGACGTCCGTTTTCTTTCGTTGCGGCGGTCGACGGGCTCAAGGCTTGGCCGCCGATTCGCGAGTCACACGTCGAAATGGACGGTGCGTTTGCGTTGTACGAGGCATGGGTCCGTTTGCTGCACGGCGACATCGACACTGCGTTGGTCTTCTCGTTTGGGCGGTGCTCGTTGGGACCGGTGGCCGAAGTTTTGAACTTGCAGAACGATCCCTACTACGTGCAACCACTTGGGCTCGATGCGGTGAGTGCTGCAGCGCTCCAGGCCCAGGCGTTGATCGATGCGCAAAAAGCGACGGAGCGTGATTTCGCCGACGTCGTGGCTCGTAACCGCCGCAGCGCGATCGACAATCCCAACGCACACCTCAGACAGCCCATCGACGTCGAAACGGTACTCTCGGAGCCCTATGTGAGCTCGCCCTTGCGCAAGAGCATGTGCTCGCCGATGAGTGATTCCGCTGCCGCCGTCGTTTTGGCTGCCGGCGAGACCGCGCGAAAGCTGGTGAAGCGGCCGGCCTGGATTCGAGGCATCGACCATAGGACGGAAGCTCCTTCTCTCGGCCAGCGCGACTTGACGAGATCGGCTTCGGCGAAGCGCGCGGCCGAAAGGGCGGGCGTCGGCCGCGGTCCAATCGACTTGGCGGAGCTACACACGCCCTTCGCTCATCAAGAGATCATTTTGCGCGAAGCCATGGGGCTCGCACAGGACGTGCAGGTCAACCCTTCAGGAGGTGCATTGGCCGCCAATTCCCTGATGACCGCCGGACTGATTCGATTCGGAGAGGCGGCGAGCCGAGTATTGAGCGGACAGGCAAACCGCGCCGTCGCGCACGCCACCAGCGGTGCATGTCTGCAGCAAAATCTGGTGGCAGTCCTGGAGGGCGAGTAATGGCCGAGCATTGCGCCGTCATCGGGATAGGTCAGACCAAGCATCGAGAGAGCCGTCGCGACCTGTCGATTCCCGGCCTGGTACGCGATGCAGCGCTTCGGGCGTTGCAGGACGCACAGATGAGCTGGAAAGACATCGATTGTGTCGTCATCGGCACCGCCCCGGACATGTTCGAGGGTGTGATGATGCCCGAGCTTTGGCTTTCCGACGCTCTCGGAGCCTCTGGAAAGCCGATCTTTCGAGTTCACACTGCCGGGTCGGTCGGCGGTTCCACTGCAGTGGTCGCATCTCATCTGGTCCAGGCAGGCATCCACGACAAAGTGCTCACGCTCGCCTTCGAAAAGCAGAGTGAGTCCAACGCAATGTGGGCGCTTTCGCCGGCGGTCCCGTTTCAACCACAGCTCGTGGCGGGTGCAGGGGGATATTTCGCGCCTTTGATTCGTTCCTACATTCGTCGTTCCAATGCGCACCCGGATACCGGCTGTGTGGTCGCGGTCAAGGACCGCCAACACGGGCTCCTGAACCCGGACGCGCATCTTCATCTCGATCAAACTCTCGAGCAGGTGAAGGCATCGCCGATGCTCTGGGATCCGATTCGTTACTCCGAGACTTGTCCCTCGTCCGATGGCGCCGTTGCAATGGTGCTGGTGCGTGAGAAGCATGCCCAGCGGGTGAGCAATCCGGCCTGGATCAAGGGAACCTCCGTGCGGACCGAGCGGACGTTCTTTGCCGGTCGCGATCAGGTCAACCCCGAAGCAGGCAAGCTTTGCGCGAAGGACGTGTACGATCAGGCCGGCATCAGGAATCCTCTCGAGGAGATCGATTGCGCCGAAGTCTACGTTCCGTTTTCCTGGTTCGAGCCGATGTGGCTCGAGAATCTCGGTTTC
>JASFKY010000210.1:0-6714 GCA_050118395.1 Myxococcales bacterium
GTCGGCCAGGTGTGCCTCGAGGACTTGCCGAACGCGCTCCAGGAAGACGTCATCGCGCGAGCGCGCGTCGGCAGGCGCCGGGCGAAGCACGGCTTCTTGTCGAAAGCGTTCGCGCAGGCGCTGACGTGAGGCGATCAGGTTCCCAACGCGGGCCGCCAGCTCGGCCACGTCGAACGGCTTGGTGATGTAATCGTCGGCACCTTCGGACAGGCCCTCCAGCTTGTGATCGCGACCAGCCTTGGCGGTGAGCAGGATGACCGGTACGAAGTCCAACTCGGGATCGGATTTCAGGGTGCGGCAAAGGGCGCGGCCGTCCAGGCCCGGCATCATGATGTCGCTGACGATGCAGTCGGGCACGACCTGGCGAGCGAGGCGCAACCCTTCCGCGCCGGTGGTGGCTTGCAGCGCGCGGTACGAGGCGGCGTGCAGATGCTTGGCGACGTATGCGCGGAGCTCTGCGTTATCATCGATCAGCAATACCGTCGGCGCATCCAGGTCATCGACGTCTGTTTCTCGCAGCCGAGTACCGTCGCTGGTATCATCGCGGGGAAACGGCTCGTTCGCGATGTCGAGCGCGACTTGCGGGCTGAACTGGTAGGAGTCGGCAGCCGGACGGCTCCCGGCGGGCTGTGCGAGCTGCGCTGGCTCAAAGTGAGAGATTCCGAGAGGTAGCGTGACGGTGAAAGTCGTGCCGAACCCCTCCTCGCTCTCGACCTCGATGCGTCCGCCGTGCAGCTCGACCAGCTCGCGAGCGAGCGACAGTCCGAGTCCGGTGCCCTCCTGCGCCTCGTCGTTGCCCACCGCCCGATAGAAGCGTTCGAACACGTGGGGGAGGTCATCGGCAGGGATTCCGGCTCCGCTGTCTTTCACCTGCACGGTCACATAGCCATCGGGCATGTCGGCGAAGTCGGGGTGGCCCGGAACCGGTACGATTGCCTGCAGCGACACTTTAATCGTGCCGCCCAAGGGCGTGTATTTGAGCGCGTTCGCCACGAGGTTCGCGAACACCTTTTCCAGCAGGTCGGGATCAAAATGGACCTCGCAAGGGCCCGCTGGCGCGTCGAGGCGGACCGTGACCTGGTTGCGTTCGACCCAGGGCGAGAAGGTGAGCAGCAGTCCGCGCAGAAAGGCCACGAGATCGCCGGGTTCGGCCCGGAGCTCGACGCGGTTGGCCTCGAGCCGCGCGACATCGAGAAGCTGATCGACGAGCTTCAGCAAGCGTCGCGCGTTTCGCAGTGCGAGCACGATCTCGCGGTCGGCCTCGGGAGCGATGTCGCCGTGCAGGCCGGCACGCAGATCCTCGAGAGGCCCGATCATCAGGGTGAGGGGAGTGCGGAACTCGTGGGAGACGTTGGCGAAAAACCGAGACTTGGCGGCATCCAGCTCCTGCAGCTGCTCCTTCTGTGCCTCGATCGTCGCGGTCCGCGCCGCGACGCCCTGCTCCAGCTGGCGAGCTCGCCGTTGATGGCGCATGTCGTTCGCTCGCAAGCCGGTCAGCGCCGCGAGGACGAGGACGACACCGACAGCGATACGGAACCCGACCCTCTCGTAGAAATAGGGCGCCACGCTGAGCGCCAGGGGAGGGTCCGCATCGTGCCAGACGCCATCGCCTCGCGTGGCCCGGACCCGGAAAGTGTAGGATCCGGGCGGCACGTTGGTGAAGAATGCGGTGCGGCGGTTGCCGGCCTCGACCCAATCGGCCTGGAACCCATCCAGTCGGTAGTTGAAGCGCAGGTTCTCCGGCGCCAGAAAGCTCAGCGCCGTATACTCGATCTCGAAGTCGCGGTGGCTCGCCTCGAGCTCCAGCCGCTTCGCCCTTCCTGGACCACGCGGCAGCAGAGGCGTTCCTTCGGACCTGACCTCTTCGATCATCACGGGTATAGGGACATCGCTGAGGTGAGTCGAGCCCGGGTCGACGACGGCCACACCGGCCTGCATTGCGAACCAGAGACGGCCATCGCTGGCCACGATGGCGGGCGATTGCACCCCGCCGTTGGCCTCGCGGTTTCGCAACCCATCCCGCTCCGTGTAGGACACCGAGTGAACTTGGCCCGCCCGCCCGGCCGCGAAGTCCTCGAGGTCCGAACGGAGGACCCAGAAGATGCCGCGGTTGCTGCTCATCCAGAATCGGCCCTCACCGTCATCGAGGATCGCGTGCACGCCGTCGTCGTAGAGTCCATCGTGACGTCGGATCACGGTGATATTCGCCAGCGAGAGATTTGCAGCCGCGCCCTCTCCTCTGGGCGGCTGAACGCGATCCAGCCCACCATCTTCGGTTCCGATCCAAAAAACACTGGAATCGTCCTCATAGATCGAGCGTACGAGATCGCTCGACAAGCCGTCGTTTGCGGTGAGGCTCTCGAAACGTCCTTCCCAATACCTGGCGATGCCGCCGCCGTTCGTCCCGAACCACAGCGATCCGTCGCGGGCCTCGTGAATTACGCGGACGAAGTCGTGCGGAAGACCATTCCCAGAAGTGAAGTGCTGGACGACGCCGGCGGAGTCGCGGTACAGCCCGCGGTCCGTTCCGAACCACATGGCTCCGGCTCGATCCTGATAGATCGCCTTTACGGTGTGGCCAGCGAGAAACGAGATACGCCGCTCGCAGCGGAGTCCGTCGAGGACACAGCCCCCGTAGTTGATGCCCCCGATCCAAATCCGTCCGTCCCGGTCCTCGAAGATCGACTGGGGCAGCGGGACCAGCTTCTCCAAAACTCGGAAGCGACCATCGGAGTAGAGGGCTATTCCGCTGCTGCTCAACGAGCCGAGCCAGATGCGGCCGCGCGAATCCTCGAGGATCGGGTAGATGTTCGCGAGGGCGCCCTCTTGCGGTCCATAAACGTGAAACAGTGCGGGCTTGAGCCGGTGTAGCCCGTCGGAGGCGATCCACAGACTGCCTTCGTGATCGACCGCGATGGCGGCGATTGGGAAACGCCCCTCGAAGACGAGCTCCTCGTTGAAATAGAGCCGCTCTCGGATGGCGAGCCAGCGATTGCCTTTTGAATCGGTGATGAAGGAGATGGGCGCGGAGCTGACCGCCGAGATCTCGGGTCTAGGGTCGCGGAGTTGGCCACCGCGAAGCGTGAACAGCCCGCTCCCGGTGACGGCCAGAATCGAATCGGGGCCGAGCTTGTAGAGCGAGCGCACATAGATCTCGTCAATCCCGGCCGGTAGCAACGTCTCCACGGTTCCATCGCGCCAGGCGAGAACGGCAACGCCTGTGCCGATGTAGACGGTCCCGTCGGTGCCCTCGGCGAAGGACGTGGCGAGCGAGCCCCGGGGTGCCGCTCCGGCGCTCACCCGGCGAACCTCGCCGTTCTGCCAGCGGAGTGCGCCTGCGCCGTCGCTCCCGACCCAAAGGGCTCCACTGCTGTCAAGAAAGGTCGCTAGCACGGGCCTGCGGAGCGATTCGTCGCCGAGCGGTTCCAGCCGGCGGCCGCGTTTCACGTACACACCGCGGTTGGTACTGACCCAGAGCGCTCCCGCCGAGTCGAACTGTATGGCTCTGATGGCGGTGCCCCTCCGCTCGTCGGCGAGTTCGTGCACTTCGAACGCGCCGTCCATCCACCGGACGACGTAGTCGAACTCGGCGGCGGCCCACACGTCCCCGTCGGGCCCTTCGATGATCGACACGAAGCGATTCGTAGGAAGCTCCGGATTGGTCGCGGTGTTAAAGACGGTGAAGCGGGCGCCGTCAAACCTGATGAGCCCGTCGAAGCTGGCGAGCCAGAGGTAGCGGTCGCGGGCCTGGATGACGCCGTTCAGGTGGCTGAGGGGAAGCCCGTCCCGGATGGTCCACACCTCGTGGGCGAGCGCGCTCGCCTCTGTAACTGCGGCGGCGTGCGGGTCGGGAGCCTGAGCCCGGGCCACACCCGTGCCACAGACCATGGCGGCCACCAGCGCGGCCGGCCAGAAGGTCGACGGTCGGAGCATGTCTATAATATGGTACGCTCGCCCTGTTCTGGCACGTCCTGCCGGTTGCAGATCGTGGCCTCCGCGTTGCACGGGCCCTGCGGCACACGTGGTGCAACGTGGCTGCAAGCGATCGCGCGGCGCGATCGGCAAATTCCGCGCATGGGAACCGGCCTGGTAGTGCTCATCGCAGAGAACGATCGAGACATGCGCGGCTATGTCCGCCGCTGTATCGAGACGCACGGGATGAAGCTCGAGGCGATCATCGAGGCGAGCGATGGCCAGGAGGCGTTGGAGATCGCACGGGGGAGGCGGATCGACCTGCTGGTAAGCGATGGCGCGATGCCGCGCCTGGACGGGTTCGCCCTCAGTGCGGCACTCCGCCGCGAGGCGACGGACCACCGGACAAGGGTTCTGCTGATTACCGGCCAGTTCGATCCAAGAGACGCGGAGCGCCGCGCCCGCGCGGCGGGCGCGGACGGTCTGCTATTGAAACCGTTCAACGCGCTTGGCCTGTGCGAGAAGATCGACGAGGTCATGATGTCGCGTTCCCCGGCCAGTGAGTCGGAGATGAAGCAGTCGTGAGAGTACCTTCAGCCCCAACCAAGGAGGATGACATGAGTTCGGAAAAAACCTATAACGACCTTCTGCCGAACCCCGGGTTCGCTGTCGAGAAGGGAAAGACCGCCGTCGTCATCACGGACCCGCAAAGAGACTTCCTTGACAAGGATGGTGTGGTCTGGGGTGTGGTGGGTCAAAGCGTCGAAGCGAACAATACGGTCGAGCACCTGCGGCAGCTTCTATCAGCCGCGCACGAGGCCGGCATCCCTGTGTTCATTTCCCCGCACTACTACTACCCGCAGGACCACGAGTGGGATTTCGGCGGGGCGCTCGAAAAGATGATGCATGCCGTCGGTATGTTCGACCGCCAGGGCGCGCTGACGACGGAAGGCTTTTCCGGGTCGGGCGCGGACTGGCACGAGCCGCTCCGAGAGCTCATCGAACGCGACGACGTGATCATCACCAGCCCCCACAAAGTGTACGGGCCCGAATCGAATGACCTGGTGCTCCAGCTGCGCAAGCGGGGGATCGACAAGGTGATCCTCGCCGGCATGTCCGCCAATCTGTGCGTGGAAGCGCATCTACGCGAGCTGACCGAGCAGGGATTCGAGGTGTCGGTGGTGAAGGACGCGACGGCGGGCGCTCAGCTTCCTGGTGGGGATTTCTATCAGGCCGCGTTATTGAACTTCCGAATGATCGCCAGCGCCGTGATGACGACCGATGAGACCATCAAGGCAATCGGGCAATCGTAGGTCGTCGCGGTCGTGAGTGACCGACAACCGGCAAGCCTCAGGCACGATAAGGATTCGATCTCGTGAGTGATTCGACAGGCACCCCGGCCGGCCGTTCGGCGTCCGGCGCGAGTCTCGCCGGCAGCGACGAGCTCCTTCGGTTGCTGCTCGACTCGACGGGCGAGGGGATCTATGGAATCGACCTCGAGGGCAACTGCAGCTTTGCGAACCGTGCGTGCCTGAGGCTGCTCGGCTTCGACAGCGACGTCGAGCTGCTGGGGCGGAACATGCACGAGCTCGTCCATCACACGCGTCCGGACGGAACGCCGTACCCGGAAGAGGAGTGTCGTATCTACCAAGCGTTACGTGAGCACGCCGGGACACACGTGGATAACGAGGTCATGTTCTGCAAAGATGGGAAGAGTTTTCCAGCCGAGTACTGGTCGTACCCCATGGAGCGAGACGCCGAGCTGGTGGGGTGCGTCGTAACCTTCATGGACATCAGCGAGCGACGACGCGGCGAGCAGCTGCTGGCGGATCAGGCCGCCCAGTTGTCCGAGGTCGCTCGGTTTCCGGAGATGAACCCCGGCCCCGTGCTGCGGGTTGACCTGGAAGGGACTGTTTTGTTGGCCAACCAAGCGGCGCGCGAAGCATTCGGTCTCGATCTGGCTGGGCGCTGTTGGTTGGACATCTGCCTCGACATCGACGGCGACGTCTGGGAGGCGATAAGGCAGGCGCCCGGTCCGGTCAACGTCGAATGCCGTTTCGGAGAGCGGGATTACGTGTTCACTCACCGGCGTGACTCCGAAGCCGATCTGGTCTTCGTGTTCGGCGCGGATGTCACCCCGCAGAAACAGGCAGAGCGGGCCTTGCAGGAAGCGCACGAGCAGGTGCGGCTACTGCTCAACTCGACAGGCGAGGGGATTTATGGGGTGGACCTCGAGGGCAATTGCACGTTCGCCAACCCGGCGTGCGCGAAGCTGCTCGGCTACGCCAGCGATGAAGAGTTGCTTGGCAAGCACATGCACGATCTGGTGCACCACACGCGTCCCAACGGGGAGCCGTACCCGGTGGAGGAGTGTCGCATCTACCAGGCCTTCCGCGAGCACGCGGGCGTGCACGCCGACGACGAGGTTATGTTTCGGCACGACGGGGGGAGCTTTCCGGCCGAGTATTGGTCCCACCCGGTGGAGCGAGACGGCGAGCTGGTGGGATGCGTGGTCACCTTCGTCGACATCAGCGAGCGGCGCCGAATCGAAGATGAGTTGCGGCAGACGGAGAAGATGGCCGCGCTGGGTAAGCTTTCGGCCGGTCTCGCCCATGAGTTGAACAACCCGGCGGCCGCTGCCGGGCGGGCGGCTGGCCAGCTGATAGAGATCTTCGACCAACTGCTGGCGGCGACGGTCGAGCTGGCCGGGGCTGGTGTTGGAGCCGATGCTTGGAGACATTTGAGCGAGCGATACGCCGAGTTCGAGCGGCGCGCTGATAGTGGGATCGGGCTCACAGCGCT
>JASFKY010000211.1:0-6688 GCA_050118395.1 Myxococcales bacterium
TTCTCAAGCCCGGTGGTCTCTATTTGTTCCTCGAGCACGGACGGGCCCGCAAAGCACGGACGGCTCGCTGGCAGGACCGCCTCAACCCCATTTGGACGCGCCTGAGCGAAGGCTGCAACCTCAACCGCCCCATCGACGAAATCGTGCAGCGGGCGGGCTTCGAGCTACGCTCAGTCGACGAGCTCGAAGGCAAGGGGCCCCCGATCGTGTCCCATCTCTACCGCGGCGTGGCGACCCGTGGCTGACGTCGAATCCCGTTTTTCTCCCTTGGTGCTAGGCTCGAAGCGATGTCGCTGATCCGCAGAGGCCTGTCCCTCGCTTGGGAGGCGCCCCAGACGGCGCTCGGAGCGCTCGTGTTGGCCGCAGAAGCCGCTCGCAAACGCATCATCCGGGTCGAGGTCGAGGACGGGCGCTGGGTGGTCGAATCCAAGGGGACGGGCGTTTCGCTCGGCCACATCGTCTTTTGGAGCCGTGAGAGCAGCCGCTGGCACGACCTGGACACGAGAAACCGAGCGCACGAGCTCGGCCATACCAAGCAGTCACGCATGCTCGGCTGGCTCTATCTGCCCGTGGTCGGAGTGCCTTCGATCTCGCGAGCGGCTTATGCGCTGATGTACCGGGAGCTCACGGGCAAGCAATGGACCCGCTACTACCGAGGCTATCCGGAAAAGTGGGCCGACCGACTGGGCGGCGTCACCCGAGACGGAGGGCATGCATGATGGAGCTCGAGACCGTCGGTACGGAATACAAGGGTTTTCTCTACCGGCGCCAGCCGCGCAACGTGTATTGGGAGACGACGATCTCGTGCGACCTGGCGTGTCAGCACTGCCGGGCAAGCGCCATTCCGCACCGGGACCCGCAGGAGCTCACCACCGAGCAAGGCAAGGCGCTGATGCGCAGTGTCGCTGAGCTCGGGAGCATGCTCGTGCTGACCGGCGGCGACCCGCTCAAGCGCCCCGACATCGCCGAGCTCGTCGAATATGGGCGATCGCTGCCCATCCACGTATCGATCACGCCGAGCACCACGCCCAAGCTGCAGCGCGAGACGGTGCAACGGTTCCGCGAGCTCGGGGTGAGCGCCATGGGCGTAAGTCTAGACGGACCGACCGCCGCCCTTCACGACGCCTTTCGTAACGTGCCGGGCACGTTCGACTATTCGATGCGCGCGCTCGAATGGGCCCGCGAGTTCGACATCCCGGTACAGGTCAACACCACGGTCACGGCGCAGACCTTGCCCCACGTCCGAGCGATGTACGAGCTCCTGCGCGACCATGGCGCGCCGCCGGTCCGCCGCTGGAGCCTGTTTCTTCTGGTCCCGGTGGGCCGGGGAACCGATCTGAACACTCCTTCGGCCGATGACGTGGAGAAGCTCTTCGAGTGGGTCTACTCGATATCCGGCGAGGCTCCGTTTCGCGTGGGCACGACCGAAGCCCCGCACTATCGGCGCTACTGGATCCAGCGAAAGCTCGCGGAAGGCATGAGCCGGGAAGACATCCAGGCGCGGGCGCGACAAATGGCGTTCGGCATTCGCGACGGCAACGGTGTGATCTTCGTTTCGCACCTGGGCGAGGTCTATCCGGCCGGCTTTTTGCCCTACCCGTTGCTGGGCAACGTCAAAGAGCAGCCTCTTCACGAGATTTACCGGCAATCCGAAGCGCTTCATCAGATTCAAGATCCAGCCAACTACAACGGGCGCTGCGGCCGATGCGAGTTCAAGTTCATATGTGGGGGCTCCAGAGCCCGGGCCTATGCGATGACCGGTGATCCGCTCGGCGAAGATCCGCTCTGTGCCTATCAACCGGGAACCGCCGCCTCCTGAGCGAGCCGCTACTTCTTGGGAAGACCGAGGCCCCGGTCGGCGATCAGGTTCATCAAGAGGTTGTTGAACACGTAGACGGTGCCCTCGCGAAGCTTTCGCTCGACGTGGTACTCCGATGCGAGACCCCAACCGCCAAAGGTGGTCAGAGCGGCGCGCGTCGTCTCCCAGGCTGCTTCGGAGGCCAGAACTTTGGCCATGGCGGACCGAACCACGGCATCCTCGCCGCGGTCCACCCGATCGAGCACGTCCCAGCGGACCAGGTCGGCCGCCTCGACGTGAGCATAGGCCTGCACGAGCGGGTACTGGATGCCTTGATTGACACCGATCAGCTGGCCGAAGGTCTTGCGGGTCTTGGCGTACTCGAGGCTCTGATCGAGTAGGAAGCGCGCATTGCCGATCGCTTCGGAAGCGGCGAGCACCCGGCGAATCACGAAGCCTTTCATCAGGCAGGAGAGCCCCTGACCTGGCGGACCGATCCGATGGCTGTCGGAGACCCGAAGCTCATCGATGAACAGGCTCGAAGTCATTCGATGCGCCACCAAGGGGATCGGGTGCATCTGCACTCGGTCGCCCACCTCTTCGAGGTCGAGCAGGAACAGCGTCGTGCCTTCTTCGGCGCGGGCGAGCAGGATCATCAAGCGCGTGTGCTCGGCAAGGGAGATGAGCACCTTGCTGGCGTCGAGCACCCAGTCGGAGCCGTCGCGGCGCGCGGTGCTGGCGAGCTCGTCCATGTTGGCTCCGCTGTCGGGCTCCGTTGCAGCGACCGTCAAAAAGCGCACCGCGCCCGAGGCCACGCCGGGCAAGTATCGCTTCTTTTGCTCCTCGGTTCCGTGTAAGACCAGGGTCCGGCAGATGGACATCTGCGCGTTGACCGCTGCGGCGTCACCGCCCGCGCGGTTGATCTCTTCGACCAGCACCGAGGCCACGCGCGGACCGGCATCGAGTCCTCCGTAAGCCTCGGGGATGAATGTTCCGAAATAGCCGGCTTCGCCGATCGTCTCGAAGAATTCGCTGGGAAAGGACTTGGCCGCGTCTTGGGCCCGCCAGTAGTCCGGCCCGAAGCGCTGGAGTGTAGGACCGAGGGCAGACCGCACCTCGTCCGCAGCGGAATCTAAAGCACTTCCGGCCGCCATGGGATGCACTTTGGCATCGACGCGCCCGCCCCGCCAACAAGTTGCAGCCGGGTTTCATGGCGTTTTTCCCATTCGACGACGAACGGATGCACGAGGCCCGCTCTCATGCTCCACTAGGCCGATGAAGCGCAACCGAATGCTTTCCATTTCCGCAATGGCCCTCGTCTCACTGCTCGCCGTGGGCTGCAAGAGCAAGGGCCCAGTACCGGCCGAAGACACGGGAGCCAACGCACCTGCCAAGGTGGGCTCGACCGAGATGGGTGGAGCGCATCCCGCCATGGGGACAGAGAATCCGCATGCGGGTATGCAAAACATGGAAAACCCACACGCCGGGATGCAAGAGGTGCCCAACCCGCACGCCGGCATGATGCAGCCGAGCGGCGGGTTCGGTGAGCCCGACGGGTCGGGTATGATCGACGTGGGCGCCATCTCCTTCAAGCTGCCCGACGACTGGAGCGCACGACCGCCAAAGTCGTCGATGCGGCGCGCGGAGCTCACCGCGCCGGGGTCGGCGGGAAACGCGGAGCTCATCGTGTACTTCTTCGGCGAGCAGGGGGCGGGCTCGGCCAAGGCCAACATCGATCGCTGGGTCGGTCAGTTCAGCAAGCCCGACGGCTCGCCCGTCTCCAACCCAAAGCAGACCTCGAGTAAGGTGTCGGGTTTCGACGTCACACGGCTCGACGTCACCGGAAACTACGCGGGCGGCATGGGCCCTGCAGGCCAACAATTGCCTCCCCAATCCGATCAGCGCCTCATTGCCACCATCGTGGAAACCCCGGGCGGCCCCTACTACTTCAAATTGGTCGGACCGAGCGCGACCGTTGCGGAAAACACCAAGGCGTTCAATCAGCTGATCGAATCGATCGTCCCGTCTTCCTAAAAGCCAGGCATTTCCCCGAATCCTCGGGGCTTTCGCTTCGTGCCTTTCCCGCATACGCTTGAAGCGGCTCATGATGCAGGCGCGTGACGAGCGGAGCATGGTCAGGCCGACCGACCGGAAGCGTCGGTCACGCTTCGTGCAAGCGCTTGCATTTTCGCATTCGACGTCCGTGTCGCCGGCCTGGCGTCGCGTCATGACGATCTCGGTCTATGCTTTGATGTGGGGCTTGCTCACGACACTCGCGCCGATCTGGCTTCCGGTCGCGATCGTGATGGGCTCGTTTCGACGAAAGCATTTCATCGTCCTCAGGCTTCTGGCGTTCTTTTGGGTTTACTTCAGCGTCGAGCTCCTAGGCCTCCTCGCGGCCGGGACGATCTATCTCATCACTCCGGGCAACGTACCGCGCCGCCGCGATCTGTTCTTTCATCTGTCGTGCCGGTGGGGCAGCACCCTCTTTGCCTGGATCTGCCGCCTTCTTTCGCTCTCTGCCTCGATCGAGGGACAAGAGCACGTTCTTCCGGCGCCGGTGCTCGTCTTCATCCGGCATGCCAGCATCATCGACACGCTGCTGCCCGTCACCTTCATTTCCAAGCCCAATGGCCTTCAGCTGCGCTACGTGCTCAAACGTGAGCTCCTGGTCGACCCCTGCGTCGACGTCGCTGGGCACGTTTGGCCCAACTATTTCATCGATCGCGGAGGCAGTCCCGCGGAGGAAATCGCGGGCGTTCGCAGGCTCGCGGCGGACCTCGGTGACCAAGGGGTCTTGCTGTACCCGGAAGGCACCCGGTTCACCGAGCACAAGAAGAAGATCGCGCTGGAACGACTTCAAAAGCAGCATCCAGAGCTCGTCGCCATCGCGCAATCCTATACGCACTGCTTGCCGCCCAAGACGGGCGGCGCGCTCGCACTGCTCGATGATGCCCCCCATACGGACGTGCTGATCGTGGCGCACCGCGGCCTCGAGGGCTTCGCAGAAATCGCGGACTTGTTCAGCGGCACAGTGGTCGGAAAGTCGGTCGAGATTCGCATTTGGCGGGTCTCCGCGCGAACGATTCCCAACACCAAGGCGGAGCGAGAGCGCTGGCTTTTCGATTGGTGGAAGCGCGTGGACGACTTCGTGAGCTCCCGCGACTGAGCCCCGGAGGCCTTGCGGCCTCAGCGAGATCGTCGTCTGCGGGCGCGGGGCTTTGCGACGTCGTCTCCGAGGTAGCGATCTTCGGGAATTCCGTACGCGTCGAGAATCTCGTCGTGCGCTCTGCGCGCGGCTTGGCGATCGAGGGTGATCAAGTGGCCGTCCTCCATCCGTATGCGGAGCCAGCGCCCCTGGGCCGAATCGATGATCTCGGCGAGGTGAGGCATGTCACGTGGCACCGTGCCGTTGACACTGTCCACTACCTCGTCCTGCCAGCTCTGGTAGCCCCGATTGACCGGATGGGGCAGCACCCGCTGCATGAGGATCACCTCCCGATGCTGCTCGGTCACATCCCGGTTCCGAGGGATGCTGGTCAGGTTGGGCGGAGCGTCTTCGAAGTATTCGAGGTAATCGCGGCTCAGCGGCTGGAAGACGAGGCCGCCAAACACGAGGTAGCGGGGCCTCTTGGTGGTCCGTCGACCGGGAACCAACGGCTGGAAGGGCGTGAGCTCCATACTTCTGTGTAGTTGGCGGCCTTCACGCAAAATACGGATGTCGATGCGGTCTCCAATCTGATGGCTTTGCGGAACCATCGTGTAATGAACCCGTCCGATCTGCGGCCATGCCACGGTCAGGTCGTTGGCGATGGCGTGTCCTTCCACCTCCAAAAGAACGTCGCCGGGCCGGAGCACCGGCCAGGCCGGCCCTCCGTAATCGATACGCAGGATCAACGCTCCCGTTTGTCCCGGCCCCATGCCCGCGGCGAGACGTTGCGCCCCGCTTTCCATGTCCTGCGCTCGAATTCCGAGCTGCGGAAATCCATCATATCGACCGTCGCTCACGTCTTCGAGGAAGTGACGGACGACCGGCGCCGGAATCATGTAGCCCACGTTCTCGGCTCCCTCCAAGGTCTGCATGGCAATGCCGACGATCGCGCCGCGGCTGATCACCGGACCGCCGCTATTGCCCGAGTTGATCGCGGCGTCGATTTGCGCGGAAAGCAACCGTTGCCCCGACTGCAGGTAGTCGCCGACCTCGATGCGAGAGACGATGCCCGAGGTGATGGACAAAGTGGTTCCGCCTTCTGGAAAGCCCCACACGTCGACTCGTTGCAAAAGCTTCGGCGTGGGTCCGATTTCGAGCGGTCGCGCCCCACGAAATGCCCGAGCGTCCTCGACGGACAGTAGCGCCAAGTCGGCATCGTGGCTGATGAAGGCCACCTTCGCAGGAAACGTCTCGCTCCCGTCGGCACGCTTCACCTCGATGCCGACGGCGTCCTCGACGACGTGCGCATTGGTGAGGATTCGATGGCCGTCGATGATCACACCAGAACCACTGAAGGGCTCGCTCCCGAGCGTCTGCCAGGGAAGCGCCAAATCCGGAGAGTCTGCATAAACGAAGACCTGAACGACGCTGGATGCGATGGAGGTGTCTTCCGCGTTGGCGGGCTGGGGCCACCCTCCGGCGATGACCGCGACGAGCACGGCAGACGCAAGTGGAGCTTTGGCGTTCATGGCGCCGGAGTTTCCGCCTGAAACCGCCCGGGTCAAGATCAATGCGACCCAAAGGCCGCGGCGAAAATCACCGGTGGCAACTCGCTCCCATGAATGGGACCCCTCGATCCGAGGTCCGAGCGGAGCCCCATGATGACCAACAACAAAAGCAAAAGCACGTACCGCATACCCACCCCCTTCGTGGCGCCTGCACGGCTCGATCGATGAATT
>JASFKY010000212.1:0-6640 GCA_050118395.1 Myxococcales bacterium
TGTGGTGGGGGTGACCAGGATCTGTCTGTATTCAGCGCACTGATTGAGGGTGCCGTCGGTGCGGACGCCGCCGTAACGCGGAGTATGGATGCAAGCCAGTACGACTTCGCTTTGGGTAGTCTGGTTCGTCGCGATGGCGACGGTGAGCTGGCCGGTGCACTCGGTGTTACCGCTATTGGACACTGCGGCAAACGCGAAGTGACAATCACCGGCGGGCAGACCCTGCTTTTCGAGTAGGCCGATCGTGTTGTAGGGCTCGGGTCCCTGGGAAGTAGACGTGTTGATGGTGAACGTTTCGGGCGAGCTCTGCGGCGGTCGCGGTACTCCCAAAACGGGATCGACTCCTTCGCACCACAACGAGACGTCGACAGCGTCGATCTGCTCGTTGGGTCCGGAGGGTGGAGTCGCCAGCGTGATTTTCATGTCCACGCTGCCGATACCCCCAGAGCCTTGGCTCGAGTCGGAGGTACAGCCTGCAAGCGCCGCGGCCAGAGCCGCACACGTCAGCACGACTGAAGTAGCGAATCGTGTCGGTGACATCCCTAATTCTCCTTTTGAGGTCCTCATGGCGTTGCTTATCGGATTGAAAAAAGTACGTTTGTTTTGACAACAAACAAACTTTGGGCGACGCATACCCCAAGATCGGCATGAAGATCAAGACCCTTTTTTGCTCAAATTCCGTCTTGTCATCCACATCGCACAGCCTCATCGCAATAATAACGTTATTTGTGAAAATCGGGCCTGGCGATGTGAGGCGACCCGGGACGAGGCCGAAGGACCTCGGGGCGGACCTCCACAAGGTGCCCGCCGGAAGCGAGCCACCGTGTCCCTAGAGGCGTCTTTGCGATCGTTGGGTCCCGACTCTTTGCACACCTGCTCGAGCACGTCGGTAGACTCGGGATTCACGTTCCGTGGTTTTTCGTGATGCTCGCGAATCCTTTGCGGTCCATTGTGAAGGGTCTGCAAGACCGGAGAGCGTTTGTGCGTTGCTTGATTGGATTGAGTTGTCTCGCGTCGTTAGTCATGAGCTTGGCTGTGGGCTGCGGAGGCAAAGGGAACGATTCCCCGGCCGAGTGTACCGACTACCTATGCCCATGTAGCGAGAGCGGCATTCGGGGAGCCATCGTCGGAGGCCTTGGAACCTATACGTTTGATTGCGACGGTCCGACGACGGTGACGATCCGCCGTGAGATCGTCATCGATCGCGACGTTACACTGGACGGGGGTGGCAACCTCACCATAGACGCAGATCGAAGAGCTCGGGTGTTGCACGTGCTGGACGGCGTGACCGCCGAGCTCATCGCGTTGTCTCTCATCAACGGACGCCAAGTCGACGGGAATGGAGGAGGCATTCGTAACGAGGGAACGCTGACGTTGACGCGAATCCAAGTGTCCATGAGCTCCGCGGGCAGTGAGAATGGATGCAGAACGGATGATCTCCAATCGCTCTGCTCGGAAGGCGGCGGGATTTGGAACGCAGGCGCGCTCACGCTCATCGACAGCACGGTGTCCGATAACTCGGCCCATTTCGGTGGTGGGATTGCAAACCGCGGGGGCAGCCTGATGCTGATGAACAGCCATATTTCCCTGAATTCCGCAGAAGGATGCCGCGTAGGGGCGGTCGTTTGCAGCGGGGGCGGCGGCGTGTGGAATTCCGGTGCATTCACGATTCAGGACAGCACCGTATCGGGAAACATGTCGGACTGGGGTGGCGGCATCTACAACCGAAGCGCCTTCGCGCTGACGCGCAGCGCCGTATCGACGAACTCCGCCGGCTTCGACGGGGGTGGTCTCTTGAACTTCGAGACACTCATCGTGATCGACAGCACGGTAGCCGATAACATTTCCGGGCAAAGCGGCGGCGGAGTCGCCAACGAAGCGGGACGACTCGAGGTGACCCGCAGCACGTTGTCAGGCAATGACGCGGCTTCCGCAGGAGGTGGGATCTTCAACGCAGCCGGCGCATCGGCCGATCTCATGAACATGACGGTGTCGGGCAACCATGCCGCGACGGGAGGCGGCATGTACACCAGTGGGGACTTGTTGCTCGCGAGCAGCACGATAGCCGACAACGAAGCGCCTACCGCAAGCGCCCTCTATGATCCAGGAACACCCGATACCAGTCCGCGGTCGATACGGGCCTCCTTGATCAAAGGTGACTGTGCTGGGTCGCCGTTCGATTCGGAAGGCTACAATATCGAAAGTCCCGGCGACACGTGCGGTTTGACTCAAAACACGGACCCGCCCGCGGAAGCTCAGCTCGGCCTCGGCCCCCTCGCAGATCACGGCGGCCCTACCCAGACGCATGCGCTGCTCGAGAGCAGCGTGGCCATCGACCAAGTCCCGGAGGCGGATTGCATCGATCGAGAGGGCAAGCCGCTGACGGAGGACCAGCGCGGCCAGCCTCGCCCGGGCGGGACGAGCTCGCGTTGCGACGTCGGAGCGTACGAGGCGCAACCCTGAGGGAGGGGCGCGCCGAGCTTTGGTTCGACGCTCTTGACAGGCTTGGTCTCCATTGGTACTTGATTCGGGAGTCGAACAAACTTCTCTCCGGAGACACGAGCCCATGGCGGCTGAAACTTTTCCAAGCGGTTTTGTGTGGGGTGTCGCCACCTCCGCATTCCAAATCGAGGGCGCGCATGACGTCGACGGTCGAGGGCCCAGCATTTGGGACACCTACGCCGCGCGGTCCGGAGCGATTGAAGACGGTAGCAACGCCGACGTAGCCTGCGACCATTACTACCGATACGGCGACGACATCGCGTTGATGAAGTTCCTCGGGGTCGGGGCCTACCGATTCAGCATCGCGTGGCCTCGGGTTTTTCCCACAGGGCGGGGGACGATCAACTCCGCGGGTCTCGATTTCTACGACCGGTTGGTCGATGGCTTGTTAGACGCGAGGATCAAACCCTGGGTCACGCTTTACCACTGGGACCTCCCGCAGGCGCTTCAAGACGAGGGTGGGTGGACCCATCGCTCGACTGTCGATGCATACGTCGAGTTTGCGGATGCGGTGAGTGAGCGTTTGGGCGATCGGGTCCAGCACTGGATGACGCACAACGAACCTTGGTGTGCGAGCGTGCTCGGGTACGCCGAAGGCAAGCAAGCGCCGGGTCGAAAAAGCTGGAACGAGGCGTTGGTTGCATCCCATCACTTGTTGCTCAGCCACGGGCGCGCCGTTCCGGTGATTCGGTCCAACGCCGCTTGCGCCAAAGTGGGCCTCACCCTCAACACGTCCCAATGCGAGCCGGCTTCCGAGAGCGAGGCCGACTGGATTGCAGCTCGACAGTTCGACGGGGAGCTCAATCGCTGGTTCCTCGATCCGATCTACCTCGGCCGTTATCCGGAGGACGTGATTGCGTTTCACGAGCGCGAAGGCCGACTGCCCGATGGCATGGGTTTCGTGCGTCCAGGCGATCTCGACGAGATTCAAACACCCATCGATTTCTTGGGCGTAAATTACTATAGTCGCGCGGTCGTGCGCAGCACCAGGATTCCCGAGTCGGAAAACGCTCCGCGGACCATTCCTCTGCCGGATCCGGCGGAGCTCACCGACATGGGCTGGGAAGTCTATCCGAAGGGGCTCACCGAGGTGCTGGTACGCCTGAGTGACGACTACGCGCCGGGCTCGTTGGTCGTCACCGAAAACGGCGCAGCTTATGCCACGGGTCCAGGGCCTGACGGGCGTGTCCAGGACACGCGGCGTTGCGAGTACCTGAAGAGCCACTTGGCGGCCTGTCTTGCGGCGATCGACGCCGGCGTTCCGCTGCACGGATATTTCTCGTGGTCACTGCTCGACAACTTCGAATGGGCGTTCGGTCTCACGAAGCGTTTTGGTATCGTCTGGGTCGATTTCGAAACGCAGCAACGAATCGTCAAGGCATCGGGGCACATGTACCGCCGCATCATCCGAAACAACAAGCTCTCCGCGGAACAAGCGGCATGAGACTCGCCGTTGCGCTGCTGATCGTTTCGTGGTCCGCAGTGGCAGCGGCGCAGCAGTTCGAGGAGGAACCCCGAGCACCCGCGCCGTCGGGGGCTCCCGAGGAGCGCCGTGAGGGTGAAGTCCCGCCGCCTGAACAATTCGGCCCTGATGTCGAAGGTCCGCTTCCCCAGAACCCCGCGCCGCCGCCCCCATCCGAGGCGCCCACGACTCCACCTT
The DNA here is from genome assembly GCA_050118395.1 of Myxococcales bacterium. Taxonomy (GTDB): domain Bacteria; phylum Myxococcota_A; class Polyangia; order Polyangiales; family Houyiibacteriaceae; genus SG8-38. The sequence goes on from JASFKY010000212.1 coordinate 4,163, forward strand.
CAATGCAGGTTCCACCACCCGCCGCGGCACGGCCGGTGGCGCCGGCACCGGGCTCTGGGAGCCTAGCCGTCAAGCCTTCGGGTCCCAATGTCGTCCAGGTCTACAAGGACAAGCAGGGATATCTGCTGCTGGTGGATGGCAAGCCCACCATGGTCTTCGGCATGAACTGGGGATACATGCCCATCGGCCAGAACTACACGTACGACTTCTGGAGCAAACCCGATGACGTGATCATCGAAGCGCTCGATGGCGACATGAGATGGCTCAAGGAAATGGGCGTCAATGTCATTCGTCAATACCTCGGAATCCCGCCCCGATGGATCCAATACATCTACGAAAAGTACGGAATTCACACCGTCTTGAACCATACGGTGGGCCGCTACGGCATGACGATCGACGGCGTGTGGGTCAACCCGGTCGACTACTCCGAAGAGCGTTTCCGATCGCTCGTGAAGGAACAGATCACGTCGCTGGTTCGTCAATACAAAGATACGCCCGGCTTGTTGATGTGGTTGCTCGGCAACGAGAACAACTACGGTCTCTACTGGAGCTCGAACGAGATCGAAGATCTCCCGAAGGAAGAGCAGGGCGACGCGCGAGCGGCTTACTTGTATTCGCTTTTCGGTGAGCTGACGGACTTGATCCATGCTCTGGACCAGAACCACCCCGTAGCCATCGCAAACGGCGACGTGGGATTCCTCGAGGTGATCAAAGAAAAGTGTCCGAACATCGACGTGTTTGGCAGCAACGTCTATCGGGGTGCTTCCTCGAGAGACATCTTCGAGCGTGTCGAAACGGAGCTCGGTCTACCCTTCATGTACACCGAGTTCGGCGCTGACGCCTTCGACGCGAAGCGCGGGATGGAGGACCAGATCGCGCAAGCGCAGTATCTGCAATCACAGTGGCAGGAAATCTACGAGCAGAGTTACGGCAAGGGGAGGGTGCAAAACGCCATCGGCGGGATGATCTTTCAGTGGAGCGATGGCTGGTGGAAATACAAGCAGGACGTCAATCTCGACAAACATGACACCAACGCTTCTTGGGCGAATGCCGCGTATCCTCTCGATTATGTCGAGGGTCAGAACAACATGAACGAGGAGTGGTTCGGCATTACTGCGAAAGGGCGCCCGAACCCACGCGGGGTCTACGATGTGTATCCGCGAACCGCGTATTACGTGTTGAAAGACGCCTTTACCCTCGACCCCTACGCGCCCAACACCGACATCCAGAAGATCCGCGAGCATTTTTCGAGAATCGGGCCACGGATGTCTGCGGAGACACAAAGCAAGCTCGCCAAGGTCGACCGTTTCCGTCCCATCCTGCGGGTCGATTTCGACACCTTCACCACGGGGGGCCGGCAGCTCACCGATCCTGCCAGAGCGGAGACCCGTTTCGGCGATACCGAATCGATTTACGTCGGCTTCGAGGTGAAGCCCGTGGCTGGTGTCAGGGCCGATGTGGTGGTCAATGGCCTCGGAAACGTGGCGGGCAACCCCATCAACGAGATTTTCTACGAGAACCGAGGCATTCCAACCCCCCCCGTAATTACAGATAACGAAGGAGGCCTGGTCGACTTCACGGGCATCAACCGTTTCCAGGTGTACTCGGCATCCTTCGACTGGGACAGCAAGTACTTCATGCTGGAGAGCTTCTTTCGCGGCGAGGGGCACTACCACTGGGGCTACGAGGGTGACTTCTTCGGCTTGTATCCGGAGGTGCACCAGCAGTTCGACATCGATACGTACAACGCGAACGCGCCGGTCGGCCTCGTGTTCTCGGGCAAGGGAAAGGTGGAGGGCCTCAAGGTCGCGTTTGGTCCTCAGCTCTGGTGGGGCGCGAACCCCACCATCTTGGGCAAGTACTACCGCATTTTTGGGAATTTCAAGTTCGGGGTCATTCACCAAGAGGACATTGCCCAACAGGGCGCGGGGGCTGGTACCTCAGTCGGCATCGCCAGCGCGGCGATTCCGCAGCCCAAGAGCCGAAAGAGCACCTTGTACTTCGGGTACAATCGGGGCCGGGTCGGGTTCGAAGTGGGTGGCATCACCGCACGTTCGAACTTCATCGGCAACTCCTACGAGATCGCGCGACAAGCCGACGGGCCCACCTACTTGGATTCGGGCTATTACATCCTCGACGACACCGTCAATTTCGTGGACACACTGGGCGCCAAAGCCAAGCTCACGGTGAACGCGGCTCCGTTCTTCTGGTACCTGCAAGGGGGGTACCGAGGGCTGGTTTCTGACGGCGGCGCCGACGAAACGATGACCTTCACCGCTTGGACGTTGAAGGAAAGCGGCCAGGGCAACCATTGGGCGGTGTCGACCGGGTTGGCCTATTACATCAACAAGGTCATGCTCGGGCCCAACTTCTTGGTGCAGAGGCCCCTGGAAGGTCCGCTGCCTTTGATCCCCGACTTCTACGACCCCGCGACTGGGACTTACTATCCTGGGGTCGAAGCCAGAAATCAGCTCGATG
>JASFKY010000213.1:0-6584 GCA_050118395.1 Myxococcales bacterium
CCCCATGCCGTCGATCAGCTCGAGCTTGGCGCCGCGGATGTGGAGGGCGGTGCTGAAGCCGCCCTCCACGGGAATGAGAGGGTCCGCTTTGCCATGGATGACCAGGGTCGGGGCTCCGATGGTCGACAGGCATTCCACTCGACTGCCGTCGGCCACGATGGCAGCCAACTGGCGCTTGAAGCCCTCCGGATAGTGGCATCGCTCCAAGCTTTCCACGATGAGCGGCCTGAGCTCCTCGTCCGTGCGTGGGTATTCAGGGCTCATGAGCAGGTGGAACGATCGCAGCAGATACGGAACGATGTCGTCCAACTCGTTGGACTTGGGACGATTCGAAAATAGATGCTTGCGGACCTCCCGTCGTGGACCAGGCAAGCTAGGATCGCCACTCGTCGACATGATCGACGTGAGGGTCTTGACTCGGTTCGGATAGGAAGCGGTCATCCGTTGCGCGATCATCCCGCCCATCGAAGCGCCCACCACGTGAGCTGCGGGAATGTCGAGGGCGTCCAACACGCCGACGGCGTCGGTCGCCATGTCCTCTATCGTGTAAGGCGCATGCAGCGACAAACCAAACAACCGGTGCAGCAGGAACCGCATCGGGCCCGGTGCTTGGACTCCGTCGAGCTTCGCCGATAGGCCTACGTCTCGGTTGTCGAATCGGATGACGAAGTGCCCAGCTTCGGCGAGCGCGTCGCAAAAAGCGGGCGGCCACGCGATCATCTGCGTGCCGAGCCCCATGATCAACAGGATGGGATCTGCGTCCGAGGCTCCGAACGTGTCGTACTCGATCTGGAGGCCGTTCGCGGTCAGCTGTCCCATGAACGGACAGAGCTCAGTTACTGGGAGCGTACTGACAGCGACGATCGCGCATCGCTCTGTTGTGCGCCTTGAGCTTCTTGGTTTGCGTGATGAGCACGGGAATGGACATCGGAAGCACCCACCAAAACACGCTGCCGACCACGATCCCTCCAATGGCCCCTCCACGTTTGCCCTTCGGGCAAGATTCGGTGGATGCGGGGGGAGCACTCTGCTGCTGAGGCGGCTCGGTGGTTACCTCCTGCCCATATGCGGTGGGCTGGGGCACGACGCACAGCACGAACAAGCTGCAAATCAGGGCAATGGTCACTACGTAGCTAGCCTTCATCGATCACCTCGTGCGCCAGGATAACACGCGCGTGAAAAGCGCAAGTCACGCTGGATTTTCCAACCAAAGCCTTTGCAAAACCGCCCCCGTGAAAGACGGCCGCAAGTAAAAGCCGCGCGGCATCGTCCACTGCACGGCTCCCTCCTCGTCGGGTGCCCGGCGGCGGCTCCGTCCGCTGGCTGCCTTGGGTCGCACCTGCAGCACTTCGCCGAGGTGCCCGGTGATATGGGCCACGTCGCCGCGTGCGATCATGTCCGAAAGTCTCTCCCAATCGGCGCGCAGCGCGTATTGCTCGTCGGGCGTCGGCACCCATAGACAAGGCCGTCCCACGCGGCGGTCCGGCAAAAGCTTGTCCGAGCTCGCCTCGACCGGCACGAACAACACCTTGGCGAGCTTTCGAAAGACCGTGCTTTGCTCCCAATCGGTCTCCGCCATGGCCGACAAAGAAATCGAGCAGACGAACGTCGACTCCTTTGGCGTGCCCCGGGAGTCCAGGGGAATCGTCTTGAGCTCGATCCCGAGTGAGACGAAATCCGGCTCCGCGCGTGACGCGGCCGTTGCGCCCAGCGCCTTTTCGAGGATCTGCCCGCCGATTCCTTTGCCTCGAAGCGGCTCCGAGGGCACTCGCACGCCGACCCTTCGGCCGAGCTCACCCAACGTGAGCCCAGCGAGCTCCCAAGCCCGCGCCAAGAGCTCGGCCTCCGTCTTGGGCTCCGATGCAGCCATGGGGCGGCCCTCCACTCAGTGCAGCTCGCAGACTTTGGAGCCAAACAAGCGCTCGAGGCTGGAGAGAAGGGCGTCGCTTGGGTCGACGAAGAGTCCCGTCTCGGCGAGGTTTACCCGCCAACTGCCCGGGTGGTCGAGCTCGAGCGAGACGGGGCAGGGCCCCGGGAACTGCTCGAGCATCGCACGAAGTGAATCGAGCTTGGCGCGATCGATCGACTCCACGGTGAGTCGAACCGTGATCGCGGTGGTGCGCTCGTGCAGGGCCTCGCTCAACAGCCTGGCCTCCTCCAGAAGGATCTTGTGCTGGGTTTGCGCGCTCTCCGAATCGCGGTCCTGTTCGTGTTTGACTCGCCCCGTGAGCAGGATCGGTTGGCCCGACTGCAAGGCCTCGCGCAGCCCCGCTTGCTCGAGTGGCTTGGGCCGAACGATCACCTCGACGCGCCCCAAAGCATCTTCGATGTGAAAAAACGCCATGGTGTGGCCCATCTTGGTGCGGCGCTCGCGGTAACCCTCCACCGTTCCGCCTACGGTGACCTGACGGTTGTTGTCGAGCTGCGCGACTTTTTCGGTCGTGGCATTGCAGAAGCGCAAGAGCTCGCTCCGGTAGCGATCCAAAGGATGTCCCGAGACGTAGAAGCCGAGCGTGCTCTTTTCGCGGGAGAGCTGATCGCGCGAATCCCATGGATCGAGGACCGGAAAGCTTCCCCCAGGATGCTGATAGGCTTGCGCGTCGTCTTCTTGCCCCATCAAGCCGAACAGGCTTTCTTGCCCACTCGAACGCTCGCTTTGGATCCGCTTGCCTCGCTCGATGGCCTGCTCGATGGCGAAGAAGGCCTGCGAGCGGTGCACCCCAATCGCGTCGTGCACGGTGTCGAACGCGCCGCATTGGACGAGGGCTTCGGTGACCGACTTGTTCACTCGGCGAAGATCGACCCGCGCACAGAAGTCGAACAAGTCGACGAAGGGCCGTTCGGGAGCTTCTCCGTCGGGTGTGGGCTCTCCTTTGCGCGCTTCCAAAATCGCCTCGACTGCCGAGCTTCCCACGCCCTTGATCGCCCCGAGCCCAAAACGAATCTTGGGCCCCATCGGGTCGTGAACTTGGCCGTTGTAACAAACGGGCTTGTGGCGTAGCCGGGCCACGTCTTGCGCGTCATCGGGGTTGTAGACGACGCTGAAGTCGATTTCCGACTCGTTCACGTCCGGGGGCAGCACCGTGATGCCCATGGAGCGGGCTTCGGCCACGGTACGGACCACCTTGTCGATCTTTTCTTTGTCCGCCGTGAGCGTCGCACAGGTGAACTCCACCGGATAGTGCGTCTTCAGGTAGGCGGTCTGGTAGGTGATCAGGGCGTAGGCGGCCGAGTGGCTCTTGTTGAATCCGTAGCCGGCGAAATAGGCCATGAGGTCGAACACCTCTTCGGCTTTTTCGCGGGTGTGCCCCCGCGCCGTCGCGCCCTCGATGAACACCGTCTTTTGCTTCTCCATTTCGGAGACCTTCTTTTTGCCCATCGCGCGGCGCAATAGATCGGCGCCACCCAGCGAGTAGCCGGCCATCTCTTGGGCGATTTGCATCACCTGCTCCTGGTAGACGATGACGCCTCGCGTGTCCTGCAAGATGCCCTCGAGCGAGGGATGTGGATACTCCACGCGCTGCCGGCCGTGTTTGCGATGGACGAAGTCTTTGTCCATTTGCGCGCCCATCGGGCCAGGCCTGTAAAGCGCGACTGCGGCCACGATGTCGTCGAACCGATCGGGCCGGAGTTGCTTGAACAGGCTTTGCATCCCGCTCGACTCCAGCTGGAAGACGTTGGTCGTCTCCCCCGATTGCAGCAGTGCATAGGTCGCTGGGTCATCCATCGGGATCTCGTCGATACGGAGCGGATGGCCCTGACGGTCGGGTCGGCGATCGATGAGCTTGGTGGCAATGTCGATCACGGTGAGCGTCCGAAGCCCCAGGAAATCGAATTTGACCAGACCTGCCGCCTCGACGTCGTCCTTGTGAAACTGGGTGACGTAAACGTCTTTTTCGGGGCAAAACACGGGCACGTGGTCCCAAATCGGGCCTTCGCTGATCACGACGCCCGCTGCATGCATTCCCGCGTGCCGAGTGAGGTTCTCGAGTGCCTGCGCCGTGTCGAGCAGATCGCGAGCTCTGTCGTCCTGCTCGTAGGCAGTCTTGAGGCGCGGCTCCTGCTCGAGCGCATCGCTGATTGGGACGCTCTTGCCTTGCACGGGCTCGGGAATCATCGTGGCGATGAGACCGGCCTCGCCAGGTGTCATACCCATGACGCGGCCGACGTCGCGCACCACACTGCGGCTCTTGAGTTGATGGAAGGTCGCGATCTGCCCCACGCTCTGCTGGCCGTACTTATCGCGCACGTATTGAATGACGCGGTCGCGCTGGTCCATGCAGAAGTCGATGTCGAAATCCGGCATCGAGACACGCTCCGGGTTCAAGAAGCGCTCGAACAAGAGGCCGTGAACGATCGGGTTCAAGTCGGTGATGCGGAGCGCCCACGCGACGAGCGAGCCCGCGCCCGAGCCCCGACCCGGGCCGACCGGAACGCCATTGTCCTTCGCCCAGTTGATGAAGTCCTGCACGATCAGGAAGTAGCCCGCGAAGCCCATCTTCAGGATGACCTCCACCTCGAGCTCGAGCCGATCGTGATAACCCTTCTCGTCGAAGGTTTCGCCGCGGCTCCGCATCTCCTTGAGCCGGCGGGCGAGGCCTGCCACCGCGAGGGCTCGTAAGTAATCCTCCTCGCTGGCGCCACCGGGGACCGCAAAGCGAGGAAGCTTGGGCGCGCCGAGCGGTGTCGCCCGACCGGCGCACATTTCAGCCACGAGTAACGTGTTCTTCGCGGCGTCCGGCACATGCGCAAAAAGGCTCGCCATTTGCTCCGGCGTCTTGAGATACAGCTCGGAGGAATGGTGGTGAACCGCTTCCATTTCTCGGACGCTTCGGCCTGCGCCGATGCACTGGAGCACGAGCTGCGCATGTGCGGACCGACGCTCCAGGTAATGGCAGTCGTTGGTTCCGATGAGGGGCAGCTCCAGATCCCGTGCCAGCCCTGCGAGCACTTCGTTGAGCGGTCTGTTTTCGGGGAAGCCGTGGTCCTGCAGCTCGACGAAGAAATGGCCGGGTTCGAACGAGTCGCGCAGCTTTGCAAGCGCCTCGCGTCCGACGGCAGGGCCCTTGTTGAGGATTTCCTGCGCGACGTAGCCGCCCATGCATGCGCTCAAACCGACGATGCCCTCGTTGTGCTGTCGGAGGACCTCGAAGTCGATTCGCGGCTGATCGTCGACGACCATCCCGTCGACCCAACCAGTGCTCACCAAACGGACGAGGTTGTGATAGCCCTCTTGCGAGCTTGCCAACAAGAGCAGGTGGTTCAGCTCCTTGTTCTGAGGGTCGCGCCTGTCGCCTGCGGTGAAATTGACCTCGCAGCCGAGGATGGGCTTCACGCCGGTGTCCTCGCAAGCGCGGACGAGTTGGACTGCACCGAACATGTTGCCGTTGTCGGTGAGGGCCACCGCTGACATGCCCATGCGGTCCACGTGCTCGACCAGCTGCGGAATCCGAATGGCGCCGTCGAGCATCGAAAACTCGCTATGGACGTGAAGATGAACGAACTCGGCGGCCATGTGGACGCGCTGAATCTACAGTGCCGGCTTCGGTGAATCCACCAGACTTTTGGAAGGGAGTAACCGGTCGAGTAGGGCGCTCAAATGCGCGCGCCGCCGCTTGCGATCCGCCTCGGTAAAACGCTCCGCTCCGAAAAGCTGTTTGATCATGGGATCACGAAAAAAGTAGACCACCAGCGCTCCGAGTATCGTCACGTATACATCGCGCGGATCGCTTCCGGCCTCGGCGCTTTTGGGCGGTTTCGCCCCGAGGGCCGCCAGCGCTCGGGCCATTTCATCGTAAAAGGCAGTCATGGAACGCTCGACGCGATCCGACCCCGAGGCCATTTCCCAGAGCATGATGCGCACTTGATTGGGATGCTCCCAAAACAGATCGAAGCTTCTGAGAACGGCTTCACGAACGGTGAGGGTCGACTCCCCGGCACCGAGCTGCTCGAAAAGCGCGAGATGACGGTTGAAGAGCCGTCCTACCACCTGCTCGTACAAGCCGTCTTTCGAGTCGAAGTAGTAGTGGAGCAGACCATGGGTGACGCCGGCGCGCTTTGCGATCGCCACCATGCGGGTCCCGTGAAAACCATGCTCGGCAAACTCCTGCTCTGCGGCATCGAGGATCCTGAGCCGCATTTGCTCGGCATCGGCGTCCTTGGGTCTTGCCATGACTACCTTGCACCATCCGAAAAATGGGCGGCGATCGCCTCGTAAGCCCGTGCGAAGTCATTGTCGAATGGATCATCGATTTCATAGAGACCACCACCGAAGCCCAAGAGCGCGGTCACGACGATGGAGGCCCCGACCGCGACCGGAGCCCAGAAACCCGGCCCGCGCCGGATCCACTGCGGCGTCCGAACGCCGAGCATTCCGAGAGCCGTCGGAATCCCGTAGAACGCATGATAAAGCCCCGCGATCCCGAGCAAGGCGTAGTACGGATAGAAAAACCACGATAGGAAGTGCAGCGAAAACGACACGCCACCGAAAAAGGGAGGCGCGTCTGCTAGCACGGCGGGCAGCCGCGTGGCCGCGATGTGGCCGAACACGAAGATGGCTAGATAATACGCCGCGTAGCGATGGA
>JASFKY010000214.1:0-6581 GCA_050118395.1 Myxococcales bacterium
GTCGAAGAGCGCATTCGGCCGACCGTCGTGCGCCGAAAGCGCAAGAAGTCGGCCCAGCCCGAACCCGTGGCCGCGGCGGAGCCCACGGCCCCCCCGGCTGCGGCTGCTGCGCCACCGGCTGCGTCCACCTCGGCCGAACCCCAACCCGAGCCGATGCCCGAGCCCACGCCGGCCGACATGCCTGCCGCCGCCGAAGCGGCATCACCGCCCGCTGCCCCGCAGGAGCCAGCCGAGGAGCCTCGTGTTTCGGAGCCACCCCCACCGCCCGAGGCCGCCGAGGCCCCCGCCGAGCGCGGCCGTTTCGCCTATGATCCACTGCCGCCCGGCGTCATGCGGCGTGGCAAGGCCAAGGCGCCGAGCGCGGCTCCTCTGTCGGAAGGAGCTCGGCGTCGCATCGTGGCCGAGCACGCTGCCCAGCGAGAGCAAGCACCGCGAAGGCGCGAAATTCGGGGGCGCTCCTCCATTGGACCCACGGGACGGCCTCAAGGTCGCCCTGGCAAGAAACGCCTTCAGCCCGGCAAGAAGCCCAAGCAGACCGAAATCACGGTGCCTAGCGCTCAAAAGCGCGTCATCCGGATCGAGGACAACATCCAGCTTCAGGCGCTCGCCCAGCGGATGAGCCTCAAGGCGACCGACGTCCTGATGAAGCTGATGGAGCTCGGGGTGTCGGGGGTGCACATCAACAGCACCCTCGATGCCGATACGGCCTCGGTGCTGGCGAACGAGTTCAACTACGAGGTGGAGAACGTCGCACGAAGCGAAGACGAAATCGTCGGTGATGCCCGCGGACAGTTCGAGGACAAGGCGGCGGACCGCGCGCACCGTCCCCCGGTGGTGACAGTCATGGGTCACGTGGACCACGGCAAAACCTCGCTTCTCGACAAGATCCGTCAGAGCGACGTGGTGGCCGGAGAAGCGGGAGGCATCACTCAGCACATCGGCGCCTACCGCGTGGACACCAAGCAAGGCACCGTCGTGTTTTTGGACACCCCGGGTCACGAAGCCTTCACCGCGATGCGCGCCCGCGGGGCACAGGCCACCGACATCGTGGTCTTGGTAGTCGCCGCGGACGACGGAGTCATGCCCCAGACCAAAGAGGCGGTGAACCATGCCCAAGCGGCCGGTGTTCCCATCGTGGTGGCCGTGAACAAGATCGACAAGCCCGAGGCCAATCCCGAAAAGGTGAAAAACGAGCTCGCGGCCATGGGGCTACAGCCCGAAGAGTGGGGCGGCGAGACGATGTTCATTCCCTGCTCGGCCGTGACCGGGGAGGGCATCGATTCGCTCCTCGAGAACGTTCTGCTTCAGGCGGAGGTTCTCGAGCTAACAGCGAATCCGCAAATCCCCGCCGAGGGCGTCGTGCTGGAGGCATACCTCGACCGAGGCCGAGGTCCGGTCGCTAACGTATTGATTCGAGACGGTTCTTTGGATACGGGCGACTATGTCGTCGCCGGAGGGGCCTGGGGCCGCGTTCGCGCCATGACCGACGATCGGGGCAAGCAGCTTTCGAGCGCGGGGCCTGCGACCCCGGTCGAGGTCCTGGGCTTGGCGGAGTTGCCCGCGGCCGGTGACGTCTTCTATGAGGTGACCGACCAGCGCAAGGCCCAAGAGGTCGCCGGGTCTCGCAAGAAGCCGGGCACCCCGAGCGCCGCGCCAACGGCAGGCTTGCGAGGTCTCGACCAGCTCCAGGCCCTCATGCAGAGCGGCGACGTCCAGGAGCTTCGTTTGGTGGTCAAGGCCGACGTCCAGGGCTCCGTGGAAGCGCTGCAGGGGGCGCTCGCCGACCTGGGAACCGACAAGGTCAAGGTCAACGTCATTCATACCGGCGTGGGTGGCATCACCGAAAACGACGTGATGTTGGCAAGCGCCTCGCAAGCCATCGTCTTGGGATTCAACGTTCGCCCGCAAGGCAAGGCCTCGTCCACCGCCAAGAAGGAAGGGGTCGAGATCCGCACGTACAACGTGATCTACGAGGCGATTGACGACGTCAAAGCGGCCATGAAGGGCCTGCTCGCGCCCAAGGTGGTGCAGGCGGAGCTCGGCAAGGCCGAAGTCAGGCAGACGTTCGGAATTCCCAAGATCGGTACGATCGCAGGCTGCATGGTGCTCGAAGGCAAAATCAACCGCGGGGCGCGAGCGCGGCTGGTCCGCGATGGTGTCGTCGTTTGGGAAGGGCCCATGGGCTCGCTCCGTCGTTTCAAGGAGGACGTCAAAGAGGTGCAGGCCGGCATGGAGTGCGGCATCGGCCTGCAAGGCTTCAATGACGTCAAAGAAAACGACATCATCGAGTGTTACGAGGAGCAGCAAGTCGAGGCGACACTCGAGTGAGCCGAGCGCTCCGAGGGTCCAGACATGGTCGTCGGCGTTTGCCAGATTTCGCTTTCATTGCCAGGGGTGACCTCTTTGAAGGCGAAGCGCTCGATCGTTCGAAAAGTTCTGGACCGAGCTTCGAACCGCTTCAACGTTTCTGTTGCAGAAGTTGGCTATCAGGACGTGCATCGACGCGCCCTGCTGGGCTTTGCCGTAGTCTCCACCGATAGAAGGCACGCGAATGAGATGCTCGATTCAATTGCATCATTCGTCGAATCGTCGTCCGAGGCGGTGGTCATGGACCGAACGATGGAGCTGGTCTCCATCGGAGAACTCCAGGAATGGGTAGACCGTTAGATGGCACAAAAAGGCTTTCGTAGAGCGGACCGAGTCGCAGAGCGCATCCGAAGTGAGCTGATGGACCTCGTGCTTCGGGGCACGGTGCGCGATCCCGCGGTCGGCCACGTCGTCATTTCGGCCGTGCGGGTCACGGACGACCTCAGCATCGCCAGGGTGTACGTGCGCGTGCTCGAAGAGATCGACGCCGATCGTCAGGATGCCGTGGTGCGCGCCCTCGAACGGGCGACCGGCTTTCTGCGCAAGGAGCTCGGCCATCGTCTTCAGTTGCGCCACGTGCCCGCCTTGGAGTTCTATTGGGACGATGTGGTGGATTCGGCGCTTCGCATCGAGTCCATCCTGGATGAAATTCGGAACGGCTCGGATGAAAAGCCGGAGGGTTCGCGATGATCGACGATGCCCTGGACATGATCCACTCCGGACAACGTTTTTTGGTGGCGTGTCACCGTCGACCGGATGCCGATTCCCTCGGGTCGGCGCTGGGGTTGATCGAGACGCTGCGCGCGGTGGGCAAAGACGCGACGCTCTTCATGCCCGAGTCGATTCCCGACTCGTTGGCTTTCCTCATGCAGGACGAGCAAAGCATCGATGCCGTTCCCGAAGGAGTGCGCTTCGATTCGACTTGGATCATGGACATTGCGGCCAAGGCGCTCATGCCACCGGGATTTCCGGGAGCCGAGGTCACCGGCCCCGTGGTGGTGGTGGATCATCACCACGCGCACGATGACATCGGAGACGTCGTGCTTCGAGACACGAGCGCGGCGGCAACCGGAGAGGTCGTGGTTCGGTTGATCGAGGCCCTGGGCCTCGATTCGATTCCACCACGGGCCGCGACTCCGATCTACGCAGCGATCGTATCGGACACCGGCGGATTCAGATATGCGACGACCCGTCCGGAGACGCTTCGTCTCGGGGCCCGGTTGCTGGAGGCGGGCGCCGATCCGTGGCGGGTGGCATCCGAGCTATTCGAACGATGGGAGCCTGCCCGGCTCAGGCTGCTTTCGTCGATCATCGCAACGTTGGAGATGGCCTTCGACGACCGGGCGGCCATCATGCGCGTAACTCGGGAAATGCTCGAGATTTGCGGGGCCAACGACGACATGGTGGAGGGCATGGTCAACTACGCGCGCATGGTGCAAGGAGTCGAGGTCGGGGCTCTACTTTGGGAGTGGCCGGTACGAGACGCCAAGGGCAGTCGTCTGGAAACGAAGATCAGCCTTCGCTCCAGTGGCAATGCGGACGTTTCCACGATTGCAGCGGCGCTCGGCGGCGGCGGGCACCGTGCCGCTGCCGCGACTCAGCTCGACGTCACGATTGACGAGGCGGAAGCGTTGCTGCGCGCCGAGCTCGCCAAGCACTTCGCATGAACGGCATCGTCCTGGTCGACAAGCCTGCGGGATGTACCTCGCACGACGTAGTTCAACGCGTCCGTCGAGCTTTGCGTCAACGGTCGGTCGGTCACGCGGGCACACTGGACCCGCTAGCTACCGGTGTGCTCGTGGTGGCCGTGGGCGAAGCGACCAAGCTCGTGTCCTACTTGCAGTCGGATGACAAGCGCTACGAAGTCACCATTGCCCTAGGAACGGAAACCGACTCCTTGGACGCGGACGGGAAGGTGACCGCCGAAGCACGGGTTCCGCCATTCGACGAAGCTGCGGTCCGGAAAGCGCTGGATCGATTCATCGGTCGCCATTTGCAAAAGGCGCCGGCTTTGAGCGCAGTGAAGGTCGCGGGCATGCCTTTGCACCGCCGCGCGCGACGCGGTGAAGACGTCGAGGCTCCGGAGCGCGAAGTCGAGCTTTACTCGGCCCAAATCGTGGAGGTGAAGTCAGATGCCCTGCGCTTGCAGCTTCACTGTGGCAAGGGATTTTACGTCCGGGCGCTGGCAAGGGACCTCGCCCGGGCGCTCGGGACGGTCGGTCACGTGACGACGCTTCGGCGCACGGCCAGCGGCTGCTTCACGCTCGAGGGGACGCTCCGCGCCGACCAGATTCAGCACCAGGAGATTGCAGACCATCTGATCCCGCTCCGGAGGGCGTGCGGCCTCTTGCCCCGCGTTTCCCTCACCGAGCGCGGCGCGGCGGATGCACGCCACGGCCGCCCCATCGCGGCGGATGCGATCGAGGATGACGCCTGGCGCGCGGCACCGCCCGACCAGACACTCGCCTTGTTCGGTCCGGACGGTGAGCCGGTCGGCTTGGGGCGCCGAGCCGCCGACGGCGTCCGCGTCGTTCGGGGGTTCAGGAAGCCTTCGTCCGATGTGGTAAGTCCCTAGCGTGGAGCATACGCGAATCCTGATCGTCGGAGCTGGAGTCAGCGGGTTGGCATTCGCGGACTGGCTTCGCGACGACGACTGCCTCGTCGTCGAGGCCGAGAACGCCATGGGCGGCTATTGCCGGACCGTGAAGAGAGATGGGTTCGTCTGGGATTACTCCGGACATTTTTTTCACTTTCGGCATCCCGAGATCGAACGATACCTGCTCGATCGCATGCAGGGGCAACCGGTGCTTCGCGTTCAGCGCGAGAGTCGCATTTGGTATGCGGATCGGTTCATCGACTACCCATTTCAAAAGAACATTCATCAGCTTCCCCGCGCCGAGTACGATGAATGCGTACGCGCGCTGCAACACCGACCTGACGAGCGACGCGGCACCTTCAAAGACATGCTTTACGCTCGCTATGGAAGCGCAATTGCCGAGAAATTTCTGATTCCATACAACGAAAAGCTCTACGCAACGAACCTAGAACGTCTCGACGTCGAAGCGATGGGTAGATTTTTTCCGCATGCGAGCGTGGAGCAAATCCTCGCCCGAGCCGAGACCAAGAAGCGCGAAGGCTACAATGCGACCTTCACCTATCCACGAGGTGGTGCCATCCAGTACGTCGAGGCGCTCGCACGCGGTGTTCCAGACGATCGGATCGCGCTCGGCGAGCGCGTCGTCGAGGTCGACCCAGCAAAGAAGGTGGCAACGACCACCCGTCGCCGAATCCGCTACGAAGCCCTCGTGAGCAGTGCTCCGCTCACGTCCCTGCTCCAGATGTGTGGGATCGAGTACGACCGTCGCGTTTTCAGCCACAACAAGGTGCAGGTATTCAACCTCGGCTTCGACACCAAGGGCCCAAAGAAAATACATTGGGTCTATTATCCGCAACGGGATCTGTCATTTTACCGCGTCGGATTTTACGACAACATCTTTGCGACCGACCGCATGAGCCTGTACGTCGAGGTCGGCCTTCGGCTTGACGAACCGTCGGATGAGGCGTCCCGATCCGCGTTGATGGCCAGGGTGCTATCGGACCTCGAATCGTGCGGCGTGCTGACGACCCAAAAGCTCGTCGCGTCTCACGAGGTGTTGCTCGACCCCGCTTATGTGCACATCACTGCGGCATCGAAAAGGCAAAGCGCTGCGCTGAAAAAGCAATTGGCCTCGCAAGACATTCACTCGATTGGGCGCTACGGCTCTTGGACGTACTGCTCCATCGAAGACAACATCGTCGAAGCGCGAAGCTTGGCGAATCGCCTCCGTAATCAGGCTGCGTAGCGTCGGCGTCGTATTTTCACTACGGCTCCGTGGCGATCTGTCCGAAGCCAGCTGCTGCCTCCAGACTTGCTGGCCAAAAGACCAGCGTATATCGTCACCGCATGAGGCAGAGGTAAAGCATGACTTCGGGAACACTCGACCGCGACGAGTTGAAGCGGCGAACCGTGCAAATCATCGCCGAGATCAATCAACTTCGAGATCTGGAAGGCCTGCCACCCGTCTACCGCCAGGCATTGGACGATGCGCGCTACCAGCTCGCTCGGGCCGTGCGTAGCTCCGCCAGCGTCTACGTCGACCCGAACGAAGGTAGGGAGTGAGGGGGGGCCACCCGCATCACAACCTCCCGTTCGACCCGACCGTCAGCGCTCCAAG
>JASFKY010000215.1:0-6474 GCA_050118395.1 Myxococcales bacterium
GATGCCACTCGATCCGAAGGGCGCGCCGCCAGGCCCAGTGAGGAAGCCCCGCACAACCAAGCCGAGAATCGCGAACTCCTCGGTTTGACGAGAGACGTAGCCGTTGGCGACGGCGTGGGGTGTCCATTCGCCGAAGTTGACATCCCAAAGCGGGCTGTAGTCGGTCGCGATCGTCGGGACCCCGCCTAGGACGTTGAGCGGCCCGCCCTCACCAGATAAAGCGCTGAAGAAACCCTGGCGCTGCGGATTGACCTCGCCGGGCACCGTGTTCACCGGGCCGTTTGTGAACGCGAAGAGGCGCTCGACGGCGCTGAACGCACTGTCGTCACCACCAACCTCGACATCCGCGAGGCCAGGTGCGAACGTGGCGCCTTCAAGCGCCGCAGGTGTCGCGGCGTTCGTGTCGGTGCTGAGATATAGGACGGGTCGACCGAAGCTGAACCCCTGAACGAGCTTCAGTGTGACGGTCCCGTCGTCCGGACACACCGCGACAACCGAGTCATGCACAATTGTGTGGTCGACGTCGCCAGAGCAGAAGTTTAGATCTTCTTTCTCGACGCCGAAGGCGACGATCGGTGCGTTGTATACGTGACCACCTGCGTTCTCGATGCGCACGAGCGGCGAGTAGTCGGCATCGCCCACGGAGCCAGGTTGCGCCACCGAAGGCGGGAACGGCGTATCGACGCCCGGGGTCACATTCCGAACGGGCGAAAAGTCCACCGAACCCTGATCAAAGATCAGGGTTCCCGTTCTGTCGTACTCTGCCGTACGGACCCCCATGCCATCTGAGCCGCCTGCAAAGCTCAGCTTCGCGGCGTGGTTCAGTCCAAGCGCCGCCGCATTGTCCCGATCGGTAGTGTCGGTGAAGATGTACCAGACACTCTCGTCGGAGTCGGCGAGCTTTCCTTCGTAAAGCGGCAAGGTGATGGTACCTGCATCGAGGTCGAGCGTACCTGCCTTCAGAAGCGTCACCGGTCCGATCAGACGTGGGTTCGAATCGGAGGGCGCCGGCCCGAAATACGTCAATGGGACGTCGGTTCCAATCGAGGGCGGTGCCGGCGCGACGCTATCGTCATCGCCGCCATCCTCGATTGGTCCGGGGTCGGGCATGCTCGCGGCGCACATCATGAGATCGCGCGTGTCGCGTAGGAACGGGGCGCCGTCGGGGTTGGGGTTACCATCGGCGTTGCCGCTTCCGTTGTTCAGCTCGAGGCGCGCGGGACCTGTGCCACCGTTGCAGCCTACGGAGAGCGCTGCGACGATCATGGAGATAAGAATTGCTGTTGACCTAGTCATGGATTTTCCTCAAAGAAAGCGGTGAACGATGGGACAGTTGACGATGATGCCGCTCGATCCGTAGGGAGCTCCGTTGGGCCCGGTGATAAACCCGCGCTGAACGAGGCCAAGGATCTGGAATTCTTCGGTGACGCGAGATCGGTAGCCGTTGGCGATGGCGGCTTCGGTCCACTCTCCGAGGTTCAAGTCCCAAAGCGGACTGTAGTCGGTTGCGACGGTCGGGATGCCTCCCAACACGTTCAGGGGTCCGCCCTCGCCGCGAAGTGCACTCGTGAAACCTTGCCGTTGCGGATTCCTTTCACCGGCCACGACATTCGTCGGTCCATTGATCATGGCGAAGATCCGCTCGACAGCGCTGAATGCGCTGTCGTCACGGCCGACCGCAACGTCCTGCAGGGCTGGCGCAAATGTCGCGCCTTCGAGGGCGGCCGGGAGCTCCATGTTGGACTCCGTGCTCAGGTAGAGCACAGGCTTGGCAAAGCTGAAGCCGGGCACCAGTGATAGGGTCACGGTGCCGTCCCGAGGGCAGATGGCAATCACGCTGTCGTGAACAAGCGCGTGATCGACGTTTCCATCGCACATCTCATTGAGCTCTTCCTCCGAAACGTCAGAGGCTACAGTCGGTGCGTTGTACACGTGATTCCCCGCGTTCAAGATGCGCACCAACGGGCTGTAGAACTCGTCGCCGACCGAGCCAGGCTGGAACTCAGAAGGCGGAAATGGCGCGTCTTCCCCGGGAACGACGATCCTTTCTGGACCAAAGTCCACGGTTCCGTGATCAAAGGTGAGCGAGGCGTCCTGTTCTTGAATGGCGCGACGCACGCCGCGACAAGTATCGGCATACTCCAATTTCGGCGAGTGATTGAGGCCGAGTGCGATCGCATTCCCCTCATCGGTGGTGTCTGTGAGGATGAACCAAACGCTTTCGTCAGTATTCATCATCTGACCGCGATACAGCGGGAGGGTGATGGTGCTGTCGTCGAAGTCTATCTGACCGGATCGGAGGAGTTGAAGCGGCCCGATCAGCTCGGGTTCGACGCTCGAAGGAGGAGGACCGAAGTACGTGACAGGCACATCGGCGCCGATCGACGGCGGCGCCGGCGCGACTTCATCGTCGGCGAATGCGGTCGCGACTCCGAGCAGGGCGATCACGACAGCCAAGGCCGAAGCCGGGTGCTTAATTGTCCAGATTCTGCGAAATAGTCTCATAATTGCTGTCCCTGGGGCTAGTTGTCACGCAGACCCAGAGTACAACGACGCGTGCTTGGGACGAGTCGATGGTGGGCACTGCGAATCCCTCTACGGATCAGCTCGCCCAGTTGTGGCAACCGATCGTTTGTAGCGCTCACGCGCTACGCTGCTTTTCAGGCGCGCGCGTCGAGGGCGGCGAGGAAGGTACCCGGCTCGGGACGGATCCGATAGTTATCGGTCATGTCGGCGAAAATGATCTTTCGTTGCGGTTCGGTGATAAGCACGGTGGGCAGGACCTTGTCCACTCCGTACCGTCCAATCAGAAAGGGAACTCCACCCGGATGCTCGATTCCGAGCTGCCGGGCCAACCGTCCACCCTGGTCGATGCAGAACCGAATCGGGACATGGAATCGCCTCGCTAGCGCCCGGGTGTGGCTGTCCGGTTGTGAAGTGATGACGTAGATGTCGACGCCTCGAGCCTCCAGCTCCCGATATTGCGCTGCAACCTCTCTCACCTGTGCCATGCATAGGGGACACCAGTTACCGCGGACGAACATGTAGAGTGCATGTCGCTCGTTCGAGGCATGAACTGCGTTGCCGTCGGCATCGCGGAGCGCCAGCTCAGGCAACGTCACCCCGACGGCAATCGGTGTCGGCGCCGACCGATCGAGCCTCGAATACCAGAAGAAGTAGCCGAGAGACGGCAGTAGGCCAAGTAACAATGCATACCAACTGGCAGGGCCCTCGTAGTCAACGAACGAAACCACGGTGCCGAGAAGCGCGAGGGCCAACACGAGAACCGAATTACGGGTCGTGCGGGCGCGCCTGAATAGGACGAGCGACGACATGAAGGCAACGAGCGGGGAAATGGCAATCAAGGCTCCGAACCAGGCCAGGCTCAGCTCCGGTGATCTCACAAGGTGATAGACCATGTGTCCCAATGCGAAGGTCGCCACGAGCAGATACGGAATCGGGAAGTAGCGCTTGAATCGAGTCATCTCTGATGACAACGGGCGGGCGCGGTTGATGTTACGCTCGCCGCAAGAGGCCTCCGTCGAGCTCGCTGTCGCTTGGCGTGACAGGGACTTGCCCGTATCGTCGTGTTCACGGATCGTCACTCGATATCACCGGATTTCACATCGGTATGTCAACGTCGGTCCACGAGGAGGGCCGTGGCGCCACGGGCTTGATCAGCGATGGAGCCTACCGCGACACGATTCCCTGTTCAATCATCGTCTCGCCCATCGAAACGGTCATCTCCTCGAGGGAGTGCGGCTGCCAGTTCAACACGCTCCGAATCCGATCGCTCGACACCTGGCGTACCCGTCCGAGGTCCGAGACGACGGTCTTCACGGTGGGATCGAACATCGCGATGATGCGCACCACGAGGTTCGGCAGTTTACGCGTCGGGACCTTCCACCCTTCGGGGCCGAAGCGTCTGGCGAGAATGTCGGCGACTTCGTCGATCCAGGAGAACTCGATCGCGCAGCAGAAGCGTTGACCGGCCGCCTCCGGAACAGTCATGGCGGCGATGTGCGCACTCGCGACGTCGCGCACATCGACCCACGCAAAGCCGAGCTTGGCGGTCCCAGGCAACTCCTTGGCCATGAGCTTGCGCACGATCTCGCCGGAGGTACTGTAGTGACGATTGAGTACGGGGCCCAGGACCGCGCCCGGGTTGATCACGCAAAGCTCCATCGACGCGTCGCCCTCGAGACTCGCAACAAAGTCCCAGGCCGCGCGCTCAGCGAGGGTCTTGCTCTTCGGGTACGGCGGGCATCGCTCGACGATCGACCAGTCGTCCTCGGTGTAGACGCGTGCGTTGTCGACTGGGTGTCCCCCTGAGACCGCGGCCAGAGACGACGTGACGACAACGCGTTTCACTCCAGCCTCGGCCGCCGCTTTCAGCACGCGAAGCGTACCTTCCGTCGCGGGCTTGATGAGCTCATCTTCATGCTCGGGCGCTCGGTTGGGGAACGGCGAAGCGACGTGCAGGACGTAAGAACACCCGCGCACAGCGTCCGCCCATCCCTCATCCCGGGTCAGGTCCGCTTCGACGATCTCGAGCCGGTCACCAAGGCCGACGCCGGCGTTCGCCTCCATCGTCTCACGCACTTCGTCCGCGCGAGCCTGGTTGCGAACGCTGCCGCGCACCCGGTAGCCCTGCTGCAACAGCTGTAGGACGCAGTGGAGCCCAATGAAGCCGGAGGCGCCGGTCACGAGCACCGTGGCGTTGGCATCGTCTTCATGCATGGGCCCTCCATTCCTCACGTCGATCCTGCATCCTGGCGGCCGAGGCGCAAGGGACTCGATTGCAGAACGCCTGCGCAAAGCGTCGTCCGGTGGATTTTGGAGTGCCGACGGAGCTTCCTCAAAAAGGACCGGGAAACCGTCATCACGCCGCCCGGGTCCTTGGCCTTGCGCCTAGACGTGAGCTACGATCGAGCCTAATCTCAAATCTCTCTTTGGGAGGAGCCCGATAAGTTGGCGTCGTACGAGGGCAGTATCGTAATCAACGCTCCGGTGAGCGAGGTGTTCGCGCATGTCAATGCGCCCTCGACTATTGCCGACTGGATGACGCCTATGGTCGAGGTGCGGAACGTGATCGGGAGCGGGGCCGGACTACAGTGGGAATGGACGTACAAGATGGCGGGCATTCATGTTCGTGGACAATCCGTCATCGTCGATTACATACCCAACGAGTGTGCGACTCATCAGGCCATCGGGATGCTCGCCGCCGATTGGACGAACATCGTCGAGCCCCACGACGGTGGGACCAAGCTAACGATGAAGCTCGAGTACACGATTCCGGTCCCGGTGCTCGGCAAGCTGGCGGAGCATCTTACGATTCGGCGCAACGCTCGAGAGCTCGAGGCCTCACTCTTGAACCTGAAGGAAACACTCGAAGCCTGAGCTGTGATCTTCGGGCCTGGTAGCCTCGAGGAAACGCTCGATCTCGTCGCTGGTTTGGGGTGCCGATGGAAGCGGTGATCGCCGCGTAGCCGGTCGAAGAACGAAGAGGCTACCCACCGGAGTTCCGGCGCCGCGTAGTGGACCTGGTCGAGGATGGACGCAGATCAGCTGAGGTCGCCGTCGAGCCTCAGATAAGCGAGCAGACGATCTACACCTGGCGCCGCCAGGACGGATCCGTTTGGTCGCTGCGAGCTCGGCCTTCTCGCTCGTCGTGAGGACCGCTTCGATGCCAGCAGGTCGAGCTTCTCGATCGTCAGCGTTGGAGGAGACGCGGCGAGCTCCCGAACGCGATCTTCGTGATCACCTGCGTCCAATCTTCGGGAAGTAGCGAGGGTTCGTCTAGATGTTGTTCTTGAGGCTGGCAACGTGAACGCCGAGGCAATGCTCGCGGGGACCCGACGGCTTCAAAATCTCCCGCGTACCATGACCGAACCCGGCCCGATGCCGAGCTGAAGTCCTGGTGGGTCCCCACTCGAAGCAGCCTCTCGCTGCTTGAGCTTTCGCGCTCGGATTAGCATCGGCATACCGATAGCGGCGCCTGCCGCCAAGCCTAATGAAAGCGTTACAAGCCCCGTGTTTTGCCGAACCATTTCGTTGTCGTCAATGCATCCCAGCGGCCCTCCGCAGTCGGCCGACGCCATCACTCCGATGCCCGTGCCGACCATCACCGCCCCGACACCCACCATCGTCCACCCTGAGATGCGCAGCCGTTGATCTCGACTTAGATCCCCCCCGTGAGCATGCGAGCTGATCGACAAGACGATGGCCAAGACGCCCAGGCCACCTCCGATGACTCTCGACATCTTGGGCTCACTGCCCGCTTGCGGCATCATAAGCATCTTCGATCTCCTGCGTCCAGTCACGTCGTACGCGTCGCCGTCGCGAAAGGCGAAGATGATTCGATACCGATCGTTGACGCGCATCGAAGCCCGTAGTCGCTGGAGGGGCGAAAGCGATAGCGCCCAAGCAATGAGTGTGCGGTCAACCTCGCGCGCAGCCTGTCGAACGAGCTCC
>JASFKY010000216.1:0-6470 GCA_050118395.1 Myxococcales bacterium
GTGCCGGGGGGTCGACATGATCGTCCACAATGCGTCCATCGTGCACACCAAACAAAACAAAAAGGATTTGGTCTGGGCCGTAAACCTCGGTGGAACCGAAAACATGCTCGAAGCCGCCCGGAGGCACCATGTCCCGCGATTCATTTACATCAGCTCCGGAAGCGTCGTGTACGAGGGCAAAGACATCGAAAACGGCGACGAGCAGCTGCC
This sequence comes from Myxococcales bacterium, assembly GCA_050118395.1. GTDB lineage: Bacteria > Myxococcota_A > Polyangia > Polyangiales > Houyiibacteriaceae > SG8-38. Next base: position 211 of record JASFKY010000216.1, read on the forward strand.
GTACTCCTCGGTTTCGCAGGCGCCGTACGCCGACAGCAAGATCGAGGCCGAAAAGCGCGTCCTGGCGAGCAATGGCAAAGAGGGGGTGGCTACGTGCGCCCTCCGCCCGCACGTCATTTTCGGTCCGGGCGACAATCGTTTCATGCCCGCCCTTCTCGACAAGGCCCGGTCTGGCCAGCTCCGCGTCCAGATCGGTCGGGGGGTCTGGCTCTCGGACTACACCTACGTCACCAACTTGGTCGATGCAGTGATCTTGGCCGATCGAGCCCTTGCTGCCGAGGGGCCTCAAAGCGTCGCGGCAGGGCAGGCGTACTTCATCACCAACGGCGAGCCGATGCCGTTCTGGGACTTCGTTCGCAAAGTCGCCGCGCGCCTCGGCTTTCCGCCGATCAAGTATCGCGTGCCCAAGGGCCTCGTGTACGCGATTGCCGCCGTGAAAGAAGGCATCGACACCCTCAAAGGGGGAACCCTCAACGCGGAGGACGGCCTGAGCCGATTCGCGATCCGCTACATGTGCACCCACCACTATTTCAGCATTGAAAAAGCACGTCGCGAGCTCGGCTACGATCCCGCGGTCAGCGTCGACGAGGGCATCGAACGGACCTGCCGACATCTCGAGTCGACGGTCCTGCGAGCTCGGGGCTGAGCGTCGAACGCTGGAGCTGCAGGGCGGGCCGCCATCCCCCCGAACGCGACCCGCCCCGGCTATCTCCAGCGACCTCGTGGGCCCGTCAGGCCCAGTCCGAGGTCGTGACACCCCTTGTTCCCTTTCCGACTGTATGAAGCCTTTAGGGTGTAGTTGTCGAGAGCCACGGACAGTTGATTACAATTTTCTCGAACCCTTCTGTCTACCTTGGATTTCGGAGTTGTGATCTAGATCGCGAATGCAAGCGAGCCCGCCCCGATGCTCCATGAGATAGGTGAGGCTTGCTGCGAAGTTGCGATTTGGTAATTGGGTCGCTTCCAAGGGCCGTTCTTGGAGCAATGGGGCAGGGTGACCAAAGAGATCTACATTCTTGTCGGCGCGGCCGGACTTCTAGCTCTGTTGGGGGTGGTCGAGTTCTTTTTCCACCGTCGGCGTCTCGCCCGCATTCCGATACGGATCCACGTCAATGGCACGCGCGGAAAGACGAGTGTGACGCGCCTGATCGCAGGTGGGCTTCGCGAGGCGGGCATTCGAACGGTCGCCAAGACGACCGGCACCGTGCCTCGCTTCATCTTACCGAACGGTCGCGAGGTCCCGGTCTATCGGCCCGGCGGTCCGAACATCATCGAGCAAAAACAATCGGTCACGATGGCTGCGGCGCAGCGCGCGGACGCGCTCGTCGTCGAGTGCATGGCGCTGCAACCGCAGCTCCAGTGGCTATCGGAGTCCAAGCTCATCCGCGCCACGCATGGCGTAATCACCAACGCACGACCCGATCACCTAGACGTCATGGGCCCGACTGAAGAGGACGTGGCTCTTGCGCTCGCCGGGATGGTTCCCACCGGCGGTGTGCTGCTTACGGCGGAGCACAAGCACCGTGGCCTGTTTCAGTGGGTCGCCGAAGATCGACACTCGCGCTTCCGCGGCTCGGAGCAAATCAGCCGACCCGTGACGCCAGAGGATTTGTCGGCGTTTTCGTACCTCGAGCATCAGGAGAACGTCGAGCTCGCCCTTGCGGTTTGTGAGGAGCTCGGCGTCGACAACGAAACCGCGCTTCGAGGCATGTGGAGGGCGAAGCCGGACCCCGGTGCCATGACCGAAGAAGAGGTGGAGTTCTTCGGACGAACCATGGTCTTCGTGAACGGTTTTGCGGCCAACGACCCGATTTCGACGCAGTACATCTGGGAGCAGTCGCTTCGCAGGCACCGAGAGATGAAACGACGTATCGCCGTTTTCAACTGCCGCTCCGATCGCGCCAATCGTTCGGAACAACTCGCCGAGTCATATGCGAGTTGGACCCAAGCCGACGAGGTCGTTTTGCTCGGAACGGGCCAATACCTCTTTGCCCGCGCCGCGGTCAAAAACGGACTCGACCCCACCCGGCTGGTTTTCGTGGACCAAACCCATCCTGCCGACATCTTCGAGATTCTTTTGGGTCTCGCCGGGTCCTCCGCCCTCGTCATGGGGCTGGGGAACATCGCAGGACCGGGATTGGCGCTAGCCGAATACTTTGCCAATCGAGGGAAAGATCATGCCAGAAATTGAGTTGTTGACCTTATCCATTGGGCTCGGCCTTGCCGCCAGTCTCCTTTACGGAGAGCTATTCGGCCTGGCCGCAGGCGGCATGGTCGTCCCCGGTTACATTGCGCTCTACGCAGACAAGCCCATCGACATCGGGCTCACCTTGCTGGCCGCGCTGATCACCTTCGGCTTCCTGAAGAGCCTCTCGCAGATTGCGGTCGTCTACGGCCGACGACGGACTGCGCTCACGATTCTCGTGGGGTACTTGGTCGGCATGGTCTTCCGGATGTGGCTCCAAAGCCCGGTCTCTCCGTTTACGGAAGGCGCCGTCATCGGTTTCATCATTCCAGGCCTCATCGCGATTTGGTATCAGCGTCAGGGCGTCGTCGAAACGACCCTCAGCCTGCTGACCGCGGCCATCCTGGTCCGCATGGTCCTGATCGTGTTCCTTGGAGACGTGACCATATGAGGGGGATGTATTGGAAGCCGTCGGGCGCCTCCCAGATGCAACGTGCTCTGGTGGCGGCGCTGGCCATCATCGGACTCATCGCGGTCGAGGTCTTTCCTGCCGAGGAGCAGCAACCGTACTTTTCCGAGAAGATGCTCGCCGCTCGCAAAGCGCAGGATGCGTTCGATGTCATCGCCGAAACGTCGGAAGCCAAAGGGATCCCGTTGCACCCCAAGACCGACCCCGCTGAGTCGCGTCTGATTGGCGAGGTATTGTCACCGATCACCAGCGGAAGCGGGAGCCTCGTATCAAAGCAGACGACCGTCAATCCCAACTTTGCCGCTGTCATCGTGCAATGGCTCAAAGATCTAGGGGTCCGAAACGGTGACGTGGTGGCCGTCGGGGTTTCTGGCTCCTTTCCCGCGATGAACATTGCAGTTTACTCCGCGGCGCACGAGCTGGGCGTCGAGCCGATCGTCATCAGCAGCACGGCTGCGTCGCAATGGGGCGCCAACGAGCCCAACCTCACCTGGCTCGACATGGAGGCAGCGCTTCGAAAGGCTGGCGTGTTTCCTTACAAGTCCGTAGCGGCGTCCTTGGGCGGCGTGGGGGACGAGGCCATTGGGCTCAGCAAACGCGGAAAGCGGCTGTTGGAGCGCGCCATCGAGCGCAACAACGTGCCGATGCTGACCGATTCAGAGTCCGAAGACCTGGTTCAACCGGAGGGAGAAGGCGCCGAAAAGCCCACGCCGAGCCTCGCGTTGGTGGATCAGGATCGAGTTCATGAGCGCGTTCGACTGTATTACGAAGCGGCCGGCGATCGCGAGATCAAGGCGTACATCAACGTTGGCGGTGGCACGGTCTCCGTGGGCACCAAAGTGGGCAAGCACAAGTTCGAGCCCGGGGTCAATACCCGACCGCCGCGGGGCATGGAAAGCCTTCCACCCTCCGTCATTGGAGCATTTTTGCGCACGGGGGTCCCTGGGATTCACATCACGCAGATCGTGGATCTGGCCGATCGCTATGGGCTCGAGATCGCGCCTCGCGCCACCCCCGAGGTGGGGACCGGGGGAATTTTCCAAAAGCGCCAACCGAATCCTTGGTTGGCCGGCATCGTGGTCGCGCTGATTTTGCTCTCCTTGTTCGTCATTGCACGGGCACCCTGGGGCACTCGCATGCTGCGAACGACGATCCCTCCCGAAAGCATCATGCCGCCCGCTCCGGTGCCGTCGGGGAGCGCCAGCCAATCGGGCAACGGCGGCGATCGGGATTCGTCGGTTCAGGATCTTCGCTGAAGCCGTTCCGCTCGCGCGCATACGGTCGATCGCAGCATTCTCCAAACCACGGCGATGATCTGCGGGTCTCGCACCAGGTATCGGTGGAAAAGTCGCCGGGGCTCGCGGGCGAGACGGAACAGCCACTCGACGCCATGGTCCGACATCCACAGGGGCGCGCGCGGAATGCGGCCCGCGATGAAATCGAGCGTAGCGCCACTGCCAACGGCCACCGCGGGCGCCATCTCGTCTTTCCATCGCTGCATTAGCAGCTCCTGCTTGGGACAGCCCAACGCCATGACGACCAGGTCGGCTCGCACCTCCCGTATCTGTTCGAGGAGCCTCTTGGACTCGGCGGAGTCTCGTTCGAATCCGATGGGCGGGGCCTCGACGCCGACGATTTGAAGGGCGGGATATGTGCGCGTGAGCACGCTCGCCGCCATGACGCCGACACCCTCTGCGGCGCCGAGGAGGAAGACCCGCCAGCCTTCCCGGGCGGCGCGGTCCATGAGCAGCGGAACGAAATCGCTTCCTGAGATCTTTTCAGGCAGAGGTTGCCCGAGGAGGCGCGAAAGCCAGACCAGCGGCTGGCCGTCGACCAGCGAAAGGCTGGCGTCTTCATAGGCTGAGGTCAGCTCGTCGCTTTGCTCCGCTTGGACCACGTGATCCACGTTGGGGGTCACCACATAGCCGCCTCCACCCACGGCGATGAGGCGGGCCACTTCGTCGAGCGCCTCGTCGCGCGTCACCGCATGCGCGTAGATCCGGCCCAACCGGATTCGTCTTGTCGCCACGGAGCTTGCCTGCACGAGCTCAATATAGCGGTTGTTCAGGCATCGGGCAGATTGAAGCGACCAAACCCCATGCTATGGCCCTGCGCGGGAGGTTGTCATGGCGAGGCGTTCTCTATTCTTGCTCTTTTGGGTGCCAACCCTTTGGATCGCCGGGTGCAACGACGACACGGTGCAGACCGGGACGGTCGAGGTGAACTACGACGAGAACGTCGACTTCAGTCAGTTCCAAACGTTCAGCGTGGTCACCAAGGATTTGGTCGACCTGCCGGAGCTCGATCCGGAGCAGGAGGCGTTCAACGACATGGTCAACGATTTGATCGTCCAGGCCATGCAGGCCGAGCCTGTATGCATGACCTTCATCCCGCCGGAGCAAGTGACCGACCAATACCAGCCCGACCTTTGGGCTGCCAATGGGCTCGGCCGCAGCACCGAGGGCGGCTACTACTACGAGTGCTGCGGTGGCTGGTGGTGGGGCTACTGGGGATGGTACTGGGACCCTTGCGCGTACTGGTGTCCCTCCTACGTCGAATACGACGTCGGAACCTTGCTCATTCCAGTCGGCCGTAAGCCGATGGAGGGCCAGGAGGCGGTGGCTCTCTTTGCCGGCCTCGCCCAATCCATTTTGAACACGGGGCCGGACGTGCAGACCAAGGTGCGTCAGGCCGTGCAGGACATCTTCGCGAAGTGGCCCGTCAAGAACACTTGTAGCGCTTCGCAGTGAAACTAGCGCAGCGAGGTCCGGCTCCGCTGCCTACGGTGCGGTGCCGGCTCATGCGTCCGGGCTGAAAGCTGCGTCGGGCGTGTGTACGGATGGGCGACTTGCGCGTGCCCGCGCTTGGTGAGCTCGGGCGGGAACAAATAAGCCGTCAGGTGATCGAGCGGGTCGACGACCTCTCCGTTTCGAAAGAGCCCAAAATGCAAGTGCGGTCCCGAGTCGCGGACCCCCGTCCGACCCACCTCGCCGAGCCGTTGGCCCGCTTCTACCCGATCGCCGGTCTTGACGTCGTAGCCGGCCAGATGAGCGTAGAGCGAGACGATGCCATCGCCGTGATCCACCTCGACGAACAGACCACGCGGTCCCATGTGGCGAGCGTGCACGAGACTCGCGCCCCAGGGCTCCAACGGAATGAGCGCTTTGCGCTCCCAGTCGACGCCCGCGAAGATGACTCGGCCGGCAGCGACCGAGCGAACCGGCTCCCCATATTCGGATGCGAAATCGATCCCACGGTGAAGGCGCTTTCCGTGATCGCGCGGCTCTCCGAGGCCGCTGGTGACGATGCGAGGATACCCATCGAGCGGGCTCACCAAAGCCACGTTGCCGAGCCGGTTCTCCCCCGCTCTGTGCGTTTGTGCGTGGCTGTTCAGTAAGCGCCTGCGGGCGGTCAAGATCCTGTCTTCCGGACCCGTGTCTCCGACGCGATCACCCCATATGAAATGAGAGACCGGATGTCGATGCGGTACCGACTGGAACGCATGATCGATGTCCGGGCACTGGCGTTCGAACACCTGGAGGAACGCTGCGGCAAAGTACAGGTTGGCCTCGGGCTTCTTCAGCACCGCATGACGAAAGGGAAACG
>JASFKY010000217.1:0-6457 GCA_050118395.1 Myxococcales bacterium
TTTCGACATCCCCTTGATCTTCGACGAGGTGGTGACGGGGTTTCGCTTTGCGCTTGGCGGCGCCCAGGCGCTTTGCGGCGTCGTGCCTGACCTTTGTGCCACCGGCAAGGCGATCAGCGGCGGCCTTCCGCTAGGAGTCCTTTGCGGGCGGCGCGACCTCATGGAAATCGCCAACCCCAAACGACGACTGCAGATGCTTCCTTTTTCGATGCAAACGGGGACGTTCTCATCAAACCCGGTCTGCGCGAGCGTTGCGCTGGCCGTGATCGGCGAGCTCGAAAAGCCGGGCGTCTATGACCGGTTGAATCAGGTGGGGGCTAGGCTTCGTCAGGGTCTTCGAGATGCGATTGCCGAAACCGGCATCGAAGCGAGCGTGACGGGCCTTCCGAGCTTCTTCGAAATCTGGTTCTGCGAGCACGAGCCCTACGATCACCGTTCGTCGAAGGCATCCGATTTCTATAAGACCGTTCGCTTTTCGGACTTGCTGCTTCGGCAAGGCGTGCTGAAAGCCGCCGAGAAGTTCTTCATCTCCGCAGTGCACACCGACGAAGACATCGCGCATACGCTCCAAGCCTTTCACGTCGCGCTCGAGCAACTCGTCAAGGAGGCCCCATGAAGCGCGTCTTGGTGACGGGCGCCTGCGGGAACATCGGCGCCAACGTCGTCGACCTCTTGATGGAGCGGGGCTATGCCGTGCGCGCAGTGGATTTGGACAGGCCGGCGGGACGAAAGAAGGCCGCCGGCTGGGGCAATCGCGTCGATATGCGCTTCGGCAGCATCTGCGACGAGGCATTGGTGCGACAAGCCGTGACGGGGGTGGATCACGTCATCCATTTGGCGGCCATGGTTCCGCCCGTCACCGACGTGGATCAAGCCGTTGGTTACGCGGTCAACGTCGTCGCCACCCGCTCGATCGCCGCTGCATGCGAAGCGCAAGCGCGGCCGCCTCGCCTCACGTTTACCTCCACCGCCGCGGTCTGGGGACGAAACGACGAAGTCGACCGCCCGCGTCGCGCCGACGAAGAAGTTTTTCCAAGCGACAATTACTCGCGCCAAAAGGCCGAGTGCGAAGCCATGCTCCACGCCTGCAGCCTCGACACGGTGATCTTTCGCATCGCCATGACGCCACCCGTCGAGCCGGGTGCCCTGTCCCCCTTCGTCTTCGACATGCACCCAGACATGCGCGTGGAGTTTACCCACCCCAAAGACCAAGCTCTCGGCATCGTCAACTCACTGGTGGTCGACGAGATCGCGGGACGAACACTTTGCCTCGGGGGCGGCCCGAAGAATCGCTACCGCTACCGCGAATTCATGAACATGGCTTTTGCGGCCATGGGCTTTCCGCCGCTGCCTCGAGAGGCGTTTGGCGATGCGCTCTTTTTGACCGATTGGGTCGACTCCGAAGAGTCGCAGGCCATTCTCGACTACCAGCGACGCGGCGCCGAAGAGTACTTCGAGGAGGTGAGCGCACGACTCGGGCCTGCGCGTCACTTGATGAAGGCCGTCGGCCCCGCGCTCACGCCCATCCTGCTCGCCCATTCGCGGGCCTACGCCGTGGCGGAAGGCAAAAAGCCGCGAGTGCCGGATGCATACCGCGCACTGACCACGTTTCGCCGTGCCGTCAGAGCCGCCAAGAGTTACTTCTGAGGAACCGCCGATGGAAACCAGCAATCGCGTGCTTCAGGCCCTGCTCGAGGAGTTTGCCCTGCCTCATGTCGAAGAGCGCATCCCGCGCGATGTCTTCTACCGGCTCGGCCTCGAGTTTCCGCAGCAATACGCGATCGCCGCCCGCGACGTCGCCTCGTGTGTGCGCCGCGCCGAAGCGCTTGGCGCAGGCCCCTTCCTTCACGCAACCATCCCCGCCCCCAATTGGGTCGAGCGCGGCAAACGCGTCAAGGACTGCAAGATCGAGCTCGCCCTCGGGTACGCAGGCGACCGCCAGATCGAGTTCCTCGGTCCGGGCCGCGGCACCGAACATTACGCGCGCGCCTTACGAGACACGGACATCGCCTTCCACCACGTGGGCATCTACCAAAAGGGCATGGAACGAATCGCCCCCCGGCTCGAAGCAGCCGGCTACCCCGAGGTCGTCCGCGGGGGCGTCCAAATCGGCAAAGCGCTATCCTTCGACTTCCGCTATTTCGACGCCCGCCAAGACTACGGCCTCTACCTCGAAATCCAAGACTTCCGCTACTTCAATCGAGAGCTCAGCATCGCCCCCTTTGTCCGTCTCTACGGCAAGTTGAGGGACACGCTCCCCCTCTAAAACATCTCTCACCTCACCACTTACAACCCACACCGCGACAAACCAACGTCATGCGCACTTACGAGACCGAAATCATCATCGACGCCCCACCTTCGGAAGTCTGGAAGCAGCTGATCGATGTCGACCGCTGGGACGAATGGACCCAGCACTTCAAGCTGCGAGGCACCCCGATCGTCGCCGGCCCGACCCGCATCGAGTTCTCGCTCTTCGGCTTTCGGGCAGGTGTCCACGTCGCGTATCAAAAGGTCGACGAACAACGAGAGCTCCGCTGGCACGGCGGACCCAAGGCCATTGCCTACGGCAGCCACTTCTGCATCCTCGAACCCCTCGACGGCGGCATCCGAACCCGCCTGCGTCACGGAGAATCGTTTTCCGGCATCCTGGCGCCGCTCATCGTTCGCTTGCTCGAATTCGATCGAGGCGGTCCCTCGTACAAAGGCTTCAACGAGGACCTGCGCCGACGCGTGCTCGAAGGCTGAGCTCGTCATGAGCCTCTTGCGCCGCCTCTTCGTCAAGACCAAGCACGCCGAGCCGATCGATCTGGCTGGCAACACCTCGATCGTCACGGGAGCAAGCCCTGGCTCACTAGGTTTCGCCACCGCCAAGACGCTCGCGTCCTGGGGCGCCTCGGTCGTGATAACCACACGCTCGAACGCGGACGCGCTCGCCGAGGCGATCCGCGCCCAGCTCGACGACGATGCAGCGGAGCGAATCACCGCCTACCCGCTCGAGCTTTCCAACCGGGGCTCGGTCGAGCGCTTCGCAGCTTCGTTCCTCGACGATCACCCACGGCTCGACGTGCTGGTGAACAATGCGGGCGTTCACCTCGACTTGCTCTCGCGCTGGAAGACACCGCATCTGGTCGATGGATTCGAAATGCACTGGCGCATCAACTACCTCGGCACGGCGCATCTGACGCATCTGTTGCTGCCGGTCTTGCAGAAGACGGGGCGAGAAACCGGCGACGCACGCATCGTCAACGTGGGCTCTCACCTACACGCCCGAGGATCGAATGACGACCTCTTCCGGCCGACCCGTCCCTACAGCTCCTGGAACGCCTACGGCAACTCCAAGCTCGCATTGATGCACATGACCTCCGAAATCCAGCGCCGCTACGCGTCTCAGGCAAATCTGCAGGCCTACTCGCTCCACCCGGGATCGGTCTTCACCAAGGTCGCCGACAAGGGTCTCGAAGGAGCGAAGCTCATCGGCTCGTTGCGAAGTATGATGTCTCCGGTCGAAGCCTTCTTTTTGAAGACCCCGGAAGAAGGTGCGCAGACTCAGATCCACTGTGCCACGCGCCCGAGGCTTCCAGGCGGGCTCTACTACGTCGAGTGTGCACCGACGGAGCCGAGCGAGGACTCGAAGGATGCACGAGTCGCTACCCGCTTGTGGGAGGAAACGTGGGCGTGGATCGAGGGGCAAAGCAGTCGCCCCTGAGTCGCCACGGCTGGTGACCATTTTCCCTTTCGTAACGCCCATCCATATGGTTAAGTTCAGCTACCGTGCGAAGGTCTCTATCACTCGTCGTCGTCTGCCTGGGCCTCGCTCATTTGCTTGGCTGCAATGGCGTTGGGACGGTGTGTCACACTCCCGGTTCTACGAGTGAGTGTGCGGATGGGCTCATTTGCACCTACGGACGCAGCCAAGGCTTCGATCTATCGGAAGTCTCTCTAAGCGTTTGCCTTCGGCAGTGCGAACGAGCGACCGACTGCGGCGATGGCGAGCTCTGCCGTATCGTCTTTTGCTCCGACAAGATGAGCTGCCAAACGGGACCCCTCCAAGAGGCCCCGGCCGACCTTTGCGTGGCGAGCACTGGTGGTAGCGGAGGCATGGGCGGTGCGGGCGGAGCAGCAGGCGCGGGCGGCGCCGGTGGTGCCGGCGGCACGGGCGGAACGGGCGGAACGGGCGGGACCGGCGGCGTCCAAGGATGCGACAGCACCGCGACTGCGTTCATCAAGACGATCGATCCAAGCGCCAACTTCTCGCTGACCAACGCGGTCGTAGAAGATACGACCAACCTTCCGAACACCTGGAATCGCTATTCGATCCAGCTCGAGATCGACGAAGGTCTCGTCGACCAGCTACTGCAGGTCGGCTTCAATGCCACGGCTTCGTACTTCGAGCCTTCGGGGGTGTTTTACGACAACATCGTGGTCGAGCCCGGCCCGGAGTACACGCAGGATTTCGAGTCGCTCAACAAGGACGATTCGGCCGCCTTGGCGGATGACGGCTGGATCGTTTTCGGCAACGCATTCAACCCGGATGGCAGCTTCGCATACGGCTATGGTCCGAACCCGGCCCCGAACGGCGGGGCGGGCTTCTGCGCGATCGACATGGGACAAGGCGGGCCTGACCAGGGCATGCAGCAGCTTTCGATCTACAGCGACTACAACAACCAGGACCAAGCCGTGGGGTTCCGAATCGAAGCCAATACGTTTCAAGAGCGCACGATTACCGCAGCGGACGTGGGCAATACGATTGTCTTCAGCTTCGACGCCAAACGCGGCAACATCAACGAGGGGTGCCCCGCTCCGTGAGCGCTCTCACTCGGGGAATAGCTGGCTGCTCGTCACCACCACATCGATTCGTCGAATGCGCCCGTTTCGCCGAAAGAGCTGGGCGCTGAGATCACTGGGAAGCAGGAGCTCCCCTACGTCGAGGCGGCTTCCGTCATCCAAGGTGACCGCGACCGACGGCGCGGAGGCATCGTCGAGACGATAGACGAGCGGTACTTGGCACCAAGTGAACGCCAAGCCCGAGCGAGGCACCGTGCTTTCCTGCCACTTCCCGTCCACATCGAGGAAGCAAAGGGTTTTGGGGCTTGCCACGAACTCGCGACGGCGAAGCAAGCCCACTTCGAAGCGCACCGTGCCCTCGTGGACGCGGACTCCAAGCTCGCCAAAGCGTGTGAGGATCTCTTCCTTGACCTGGCCGGTCATCCCCGGTTGCTGGGCGCCCGCGTGTTTCGGAGTATGCGAGTACGGATCCGTGGGGAAGGCGCCGTACTCCTGAGGGGTCTTGTTGAAACCGAGGCCCTCTCGGATACGGTAGTACAAGCGGCCGAGTCGACGACAGGTGGGCTCATCTGCCCCGTGGTCGAGCGCCGCAAAGAAGCTCTCCTGGGCGGCCAAGAGCAGCTTGGAAACCATGTGCCAGTAAACGCTTCCCAATCCCTCGAAGCCAAACATCGTGCCGGCGCGACCGACGAAGGCCTTGTGGTGAAATACCATCTCGTAAAGCGCCAAGATAGGTTCGCGCGCCTCGCGAACGGCGTCGCCAAGCTCCACCTCCAGCTCATTCAGGCGTGCGCGCAGATCATTGGCGTTGTGTAAGTCCGCATTGAATCGATAGCAGCCCTCTGCGTCACGCGACACGATGCGGCCATCCCCTCGGTCGATCATCGATCGAAGAAGCGGGATCGACTCGAGCCGATCGGCTGGAATCCGGTTCTTCTCCAAAAAGCCCGGCAATCGGCGATCCGGATAGAGCATGAAGGTGCGCACGTCTTCGCGGTACATCTCGCTCTGGAAGAGCGCTTCCAACAGCTCGGCTGCCTTGGCCGGTGGCATCGCGCCCGAGCTGAGCGCCGCGACTTGGCCCTCGAGCATCGCTTGGAGCGGTTCCACCTCGACGGCGCCGTCTTGCAGATGCAGCAAATTGTAGGCGTGAAAGAGATGGTCTTTGCGCTCTCCGTGCTGGAGGCTGTGCTCGAGCACGGCCAAGGCGTCCGCGAGCATCGTCCCGACTCTTCGAAGCGAGCATTCCGTGGTTCCCGAAAAACCCTCTTGCCGGTAGACGCGTTGTCGATATTTCGCTGCCGCCCCGCCTAGCCTCGTCAAAACGCGATATCGAGTGGTCTCGTCGACGGGTCCAGATCCGAGCTGGGGCCGGAGCTCCCCGAGTATCTCGGCAGTCTCGCTCAACCATTCGCCGACCTCGCCGGAGAGATGGAGGGAGCCGGACCGCTGGCCGATGAAACTCAAGAGAAACTCGACGTAGCGACGCGCGTAGTAGAGCGTCACCATCGAGAGCCCATGCCCCACCAACGCATTGTTGGCGTCGTTCCACTCCGGACGCTGGGTGTTGAGCCAGATGCCTCCGTCCAATACCAGGTTGCCAAGCTTGGCGAGCAGCGGAACCAACAGCTTCTCCAACAGAGTGACCTGGTAGACCTCTCCGCTCGCGTCC
>JASFKY010000218.1:0-6454 GCA_050118395.1 Myxococcales bacterium
CACCACCCAACTCGCCAACCTCTTGATGTTTGCGATTTGGCTCGGGCGACGGCGCGGGACGTTGGGCCAAGCCGAATCGGCCGCCCTGGTGGAAGGGCTGGCTCGCGTGCCGCATCTCATCGAGGAGCGGCTCAAGCCGACCTTCGACGCGATCAGCGAGATGGTGCGTGAGTTTTCCAGCGCGAGGGACGTGCTCTTCTTGGGCCGAGGCTTGAGCTACCCAATGGCGCTCGAGGGCGCGCTCAAGCTCAAGGAAATTTCGTACGTTCACGCCGAAGGCTACGCTGCAGGCGAAATGAAGCATGGGCCCATCGCGCTCTTGGAGGCCACGGTCCCGGTGATTGTCCTCATGCCGCGCGATCGCCACTACGAACGCGTCGCCAGCAATTTGCAGGAAGCCAAGGCACGCGAAGCCAAGATCATCGGAATCACCACCGCAGGAGACACCGAAAGCCAGGCCCTTTGCGACGCCGTGGTCGAAGTGGCGCAGACCCCCGAGATCCTGAGTCCTTTCGTGACGGTGATCCCACTTCAGTTGTATGCCTACTGCGTTGCGGACCACAAGGGCACCGACGTCGACCAGCCGCGCAATCTCGCCAAGACCGTGACGGTGGAGTGATCTCCGGGACGAAGTGCAGGTCGGGCTGGTCACGACGGGGTTTCCACGATTCGAGGGCGACCACAGCGGCGCTTTCCTTCTGACGTTGGCGCGGGCGCTGGTCGCGCACGGCCACGAAGTTCGCGTTTTGGCTCCCGAGCCGACCGAATCCCGGCCGTCGCCGGCTTGGCCCGGCATCGAGGTGAGGTGGATCCCCTACCTTCGGCCCCGCGCACTCCAACGATCGTTTTATGGAAGCGGGGTGCCAGACAATGTGCGTCGAAGGCCGTCGCGCTGGGTCGGCGCCGCCACCTTCACCGCGTCGCTGCGGCTCGCCGCCGCACCGAGCTTACGGAACTGTGATGCCCTGGTGAGCTCGTGGTGCATTCCAAACGGTTGGGTCGCCTCGAGCATCGCCGACGGCCGACCCCATCTATGCATCTGCCACGCCACCGATCTACGCTGGCTGGGTCGGCTTCCCGGCCGCCAAACGATCGCCCGTCGAATCGCCCGGGGCGCCTCCTCGATGTGGTTCTTGAGCCAAGCGCACCGGCAGCGCTTTCTCGAGATCGCGCAGATCGCCCCGGAGTCGATCCCCACCCACCTCGGTCCCATGCCGATCGAGCCCCCTGAGGACATGGCCGCCGACCGGGCCAAGCTCCGTCGGCAAATGGGAATCGAAGGCTTCACGCTGCTTTTCATAGGGCGTTTGGTTCCCGTCAAAGGCGTACGAGACTTGCTCGTTGCCGTGGCCTCCACCCCTGGGGTTCGCGTTCGAATCGCAGGCGATGGCCCCGAGCGGCAGGAGCTCTCGGCCCTTTGCCGTCGGCTCGGCATCGACGCCGTGTTCGAAGGGTGGGTCGCCGGTGCGCGAAAAGAAGCGCTACTGCGTGCGTGTGACGCCTTGGTCGTACCGTCACATCGAGCGGACGGTCTGCCCACGGTGTTGTTCGAGGCCCGTGCAAGGGGCCTTCCGATCGTTGCGACGCGAGCGGGCGCGATCCCAGAGGCCTTGGCGCAGGACCGGGATGTTCTGCTCGTGCCGACCGGCGATCCGCAGGCCCTGCGGCGGGCGATCGACACGTTGCGCTCTGCCGAGGAGGCAGACGCGGACGCTCACGGGTTGACCCGTTGCGTGCCCTTGGGCGGACGATAGCGGAACCGCTTGTCCGGAACCTCTCGGTTGAATTGGATGTCCGAGAAGTCGAAACGATTGCGGTTGCCCGCCGCATCGATGATCAAGACGCGCTGTACGATCCCTGCGCGCTTGCTTCCGTTGGAGATCGTCCGCACGTAAAAAACCAATTGCTCGTAGTTGGGCGTCGGCTTGCGGGGAAGCAACTGCAGCACGTAGCCGTCTCGAAACCTCGGGTCGTCGTGCTCCAAGAGCCGCACCTCGAAGTCTTTTTCGAGATTGCCGCTGCCCGTGAGGAAAGAAAACGCCGAGGGCAGTTGGTCGTCGTCGAGCCCGCGCTCGATGAGCTGACCATTCTTTTCCCCGTCCTCGGGAGGCTGATAGATGAGCAGCTTCTTTCCGTCACTCACGAAAACCTGACCGTTGGGCTCGTCATAATCCCAACGCATCATGCCTGGCTTCTTGAAGACCACCGTACCGCGCGCCCGATCGTAGCGATCGTAGAGGCGGGTGTAGCGAGTTTGCTCGAAATCTGCCTGCAGAGTCGTGGTTTGGTCGTAAAATGCTTGCACCAGTCTCACCACGGCACCTGCATCGAGCCGCGGTTCTTCCTGCGCGTTCGCCACGCCTGCAACCGCAAGTGTGCAAAAAACAAAACTTATCACCGCTGCTCGCAGGCTCATCAAGCTCTCCAACGCTCCCCGGGCGCGTAGTATTCATCCCAAGAGGCTAGGTGCTCAAGGCGACCACAAATCCCCCAAAGTGGGATTGATCATTACTGATCAGATCCGTAGCATATACGAGCGGGGTCTCATGAC
Source organism: Myxococcales bacterium (assembly GCA_050118395.1). Classification (GTDB taxonomy): domain Bacteria; phylum Myxococcota_A; class Polyangia; order Polyangiales; family Houyiibacteriaceae; genus SG8-38. Next base: position 2,552 of record JASFKY010000218.1, read on the forward strand.
CCTAGCAGGCTTGCTTGTGGAACCCGTAATCATCCGGAGGTGATATGTCCAAGCACCATGCGCGAAACATCCCGTCTGAGCGGCAACGGTCGCACCTGGAAAAGAAGCACGCGGAGCTCGCGGCTCGTGTAGAGGCTCTCGACAACCGTCTGAGTCTCACACCGAGCGAAGAGCTGGAGCTCCAACAGCTCAAAAAACAGAAGCTTCAGACGAAGGATGCTCTGGAGGAGGTGGGCTAGCCCTTTTTCTCGGACCCCAAGCCCTGGCTCATCAGCGCACGCCGATCCGATGCGCACGGCCCGCCTCAATCCGGCGGGCCTTTTTCGTTGCCCTACATAGCAAAATGGGCCCCCCCAAAAGGCGACCCATTTCAAACGGAACAATCGATGCTAGAGTGGGAAAGCTAAAGTAAGTAAGCCAAGCTTGATTATCTGAGCAATAGGACGACCCGTCGCCGCGCGGATGCCGGGCAAGCTGGAAAGTGCACGGCGCGGGTCTTAAGCAAGCGTTTCGTTCTTTTGCAATCCGGATGCCAATCCGAAAAATGCGCAAAACCCCGCTCTCTGGGCACACCGACCGGCGCTTGGTACGACATTCCTGTCATAGCAACTCCCCCGATTGTCGTGGTTTGGAACACGATGGGCAGCCTCGTCACACACACCTGCCTACCACGCCGGTTGAAGTGGGCGTTCGGTCCCGCGTATGATCGAATGATTGGACGGGGCGGACCGGATGCCTAAATGCAAGAGCTGCGACGCGAGCCTGCTGCGGACAGACGCTTTCTGCGGCAAATGCGGTGAGCCGGTTCCCGGCGCCAAGCCGGTCGTGCCTCTATTGCGCGAGCGGAAGCCCAGCGGGCTGCAAAGCCTGCCCGATCCACGGGACACGTTCCCGCCGCACGGAGCCTCGGCACGGGCGATCGCCGCAGTCGCGCTCAGCGAGCCCCAGGTCACCGAGCCGCGTGAGACCGACGTCAGTCGCACGACCATCCGCGAGCGCGAGCCGAGCGAGCCCGCGCCGGTTTTGCCGCTGCGCCGAAAAAAGAATGGCGGCGCAAGCGAGAGCCAAGCCGAGGGCGCCGAATCGCAGCAGCGAGATGAAACGCCGAACGCAGCCCCGCAGGAGCGTGAGACGAGCCTTCCAAACATTCCGGTCCCTGCGGCGCCGCCGATCTTGGCCTCGGACCTTCTTCGCGAGCAAATGCGGCCGTCCACCCCAGGCGCCAAGACGGTTCGGGTGGTCACCGTGGTCTTGGCCAGCCTGGGCGCGGTGTGCGCTCCGCTGCTCAGCGGAGGGCATCCGCTCACGTTCGTTTCGCTCGCCTTGCTGCTCGCCATGGCCACACTGGCGATTACGCCCATGTCGTACAGGAGCCGCGCGATTTCCCTGTTCCTGATCGGTTCGATCGCAACGGGCGTGGCCCTTTGGCAGCAGACACTTCACGCCATCGCACCCGAAGGGATCATTTTGGCTGGAGCCACCATCTTGCTGAGCGGCAGCCTGCTCTTTCGCGCGTACTACAGGGGTGCGCGCCTCGCACGGCTTGCGGTCAGCTGTGGCGTGGTGGCGCTCGGCGCCTGGTTCTTGGTTTCGGGCGGACACGAGAGCCTCATCATGGTCGAGGGCCATTGGCAATCCTGGGCTCCGGCCGTCACGCACATGACGTTTGGGCTGCTTGCCCTCTTATCGCTTCTCGCGTTCATGGAAAGCAGCACGCGCGGAGGCTCGCATGTGTGGGGCGCGATGCTCCTGGTGCTCTATGCGCTCCACATCGGGCTTCTGGTCGCCACCGAGGTCTGGCCGCTCGAAGGCATGCAGCCGAGCCTGAGTGGGCCGGCCGTCGCCACCGTCGTGGCCGGGATGGTCGGCACCATCGTCGCCGGGATGGCGCTGGCGCAGGTGTTGGTGGTCGCGTACCGGGCTGCTTCGAGCCGCATCCAAGAGCACTTCTGAGCCCGGCGCCGCAGAGCCTTTGCCTCGTCCTTGGGACGACCGCGGCTCCCGCTCTCAGGGCACCTTACGGGGCCATGACGCGAGCAGAACGACGGCGCACGTCCTGCCTTTTTCGTCTTTGGCTTGCCCGTAGCCGGCGTCGGTGAAACGTGGATCGGTGACCGTTAGGCGATGGCTCGGGCTGTCCTCGATGGCATGAAGCGCGTCCGATAGCGTCGCAGCTCGTGCCACGGCCTCTCCCACCACGCGGGCTTCGATGCCCCGCCTGAGCAACCGGGCTTCGGGGTCGCCGTTGGGATCGAGCTCGTGACCGACCTTGCCGGATTCACAGACTGCTTCTGCATGCCGCGTCGCTTCCTGCGACAACAGGCGATTGGAACGTAGCGAACGTGCGCCCGCTGCGCGGCGCAGCTGCATCAACCAGGCTTCCGGAGACTGGGAGGAGCGCCGTACCGGTTCGCCTGTGGGGACCTTGCCCACCCAGCGCTCGGCAACGGGGCGTGGGCCGTTGGGACCCGTGGCCACCAACTGCACGAACAGTGGTCTCGGCCATTCCGGCGGCAACGTCACCGTGGATCCGGCTCCTTGTCCGTCGACCGGAATGCGCCGCGAGCTTCCTTGTCCGTCTCGAACGACCAAAAACGGATCGCGGAATTCGGAAATGGTCTCGGCGTGGAGGCGACCCGCGCCCTGCAGGGTCAAGGCGCCCGCCCGGACGGCCACCACCAAGACGATACGCTCGCCCGATCGGGCGCGTCCGCAGATGAGCGGAGCGTCCGCCGTACCTTGGAGATCCTCCACCCAAGCCTTGAAGCTCTGAAACTCGCCCGTCACGCCGAACTTCGCGTAGATCGGATTGGCATCTACCCCGGCCTCCCGGGCGGTTCGGATGAGCTCGGAAGAAGGGGGGATGTCCTGCAGATCGGCCAGCTCCTGAGCCACCTGCTCGAGCGCCGCGCTCTGGATGCAAAGTGGAGCGGGCTCGGGTGGAGCCGCGGCCGCGGGCTCTTGTCGAGATTCTTGTTCCGCGCCCGCGGTTGCGTGAAGCAACAGGAGCAAAGCGCACGGCAGAAGGAGTTTGGGTAGCATCGCTTCGAATCAAGTCCGGTAATCGGCGTTGATCCGAACGTACTCGTGTCCTAGGTCGCAGGTCCAATAATGGCCGATACCCCGGCCCGCGCCCACGCTCACCGTGATCGTGTACTCGGCCCGCTTCATGACGGCAGCGGCTCTGGTTTCGGTCTTGGCTCGCGTGATAGGCGCTCCATCGCGGAAAATCGGCACGTCCCCCATCGTCATCGACACGTGATCAGGATTGAAACGCGCTCCCGACCGTCCCGCTGCGGCCAGGATGCGTCCCCAGTTGGGGTCGCAACCGAAAATGGCGGTTTTGACGAGCTGGGACCCGGCGATCGTCCGCGCGATCTGGACCGCGTCGGCGTCGGTTCGGGCGCCTCGAACCTCGACTCGCACCAGATGCTCGGCTCCTTCTCCGTCGGCCACGATCTGTTTGGCTAGGGATTCCAGGACCTCGGTGAGCGCGCGGGCGAAGCGTCGGCCCGCAGCGGAGGCCTCCCCGATATCACGGCTGGAGGCCCTACCGGAGGCCAGGAGGTAGATCGAGTCGTTGGTGCTGGTGTCCCCGTCCACGGTGGCACGATTGAAGGTCGACTCGACCGCCTGTCGAAGCATCGGGGACAGGACCGCGCTCGGTACCGATGCATCGGTGACCACGAAGGCGAGCGTCGTCGCCATGTTCGGATGAATCATTCCCGCGCCTTTGGCGATGCCGAGCACGCGGCAGACCGTGCGTCCCACCTTGAGCTCGGCGCTGGCCGTCTTGGGGCCGCGGTCGGTGGTCATGATGGCTTGGGCGAAGCGTTCGGCTCCGGAGTCGGACAAGTCCGCGATTAGGCCTGGGATCGCCGACTCCATCTCGGCCCGCGGGAG
>JASFKY010000219.1:0-6433 GCA_050118395.1 Myxococcales bacterium
CTGATACTGGAGACAAGGTCGCGACCGCAGCCGAAACTCCGTGTCCGTGCAGGTACGGAGTTGAAAGTGACGATTGACCAGGCGAAGAGTCTGCCGTGCGGCGGTCGCCGAATGATACGGTCCAAAATACTGTGCGCCGTCCGGCTTGGGCCGTCGCACCACTTCGAGTCTTGGCCATGCCTTCTTCGTATCGAGCCGTAGCGACAAGTACTCCTTGTCGTCGCGAAGCTTCACGTTGTACTTGGGCTGATGTGCCTTGATCAGCTGATTCTCCAGTAGCGCGGCTTCCTTGTCCGTGTGCGTCACGAAGGTCTCGACGTCTGCAAGCTCTCTTTCGAGCCGGCTGACGAAGGCGCGCAAGTCACTCGAGCCCGGCTGGAAGTAGCTGCGCACGCGGCTTCGCAGGCTCCGCGCTTTGCCCACGTAGAGCACCTTTTCACGTTCGCCGCGAAAGACGTACACGCCGGGCGACGCGGGCAGCGTGTCGAGCTTTCGCTGTACCGCTTCGGCAATCACCGATGGTCTATACCACTACCGGGCGCATCGAGCGCTCCGGCTCGTTGGGTGCGAACCACGCGCTGGTCGGTGACGACCAGCGTGACCGCCACGTCGAACGGTAGCTCGGGCACTTCCGAGACCAACTGAAAGTCGTACGCGACGGCGCAGGAACATGCGTGCTGCATTCGCGGCAAGAGCCGATCGTAGTAGCCTGCTCCGTAGCCGATGCGAAATCCTCGCGGATCGACCGCCAGCGCGGGCACCAGGGCGAATTCCACTTCCTGCGCGGGCCATGGCAGTGCCTGGTCGAACGGCTCGGGAACCGAAAAAGCGCCTTCGACCAGCGGCGTGTCTCGTTCGACGACGCACAGCTCCAGATCGTCTCCTGCGACACGCGGAAGCAGCACCCGCTTGCCCATCTCCCACAGGGCATTCATCAGCGGCCCCGTGCGCACCTCGTTGCGAATCGATGCAAAGCACAGAATCGTGCCTGCTCGTGCGACCTCATCCAGCTCGAGCAGGCGCCCGGTGATGGCGGCCGAGCGTGTATCGCATGCCGACCCAGGCAATGCCGCTCGCACCGCGCGCATCTGCTTGCGCAAGGCAAGCTTGGCTCGTCGACGAATTTGATGTTCGGCGTACTCCGGCGCGTCCGTGCTCACGGCTCGATCTGTTGCGCGAGCTCCGCATCGGCTTGCAGCCTTTGATCGATTCGGCGAATGGCCGCGCCGACGACTTGGCGCGTCTTGGCTTCCAACGTCTGGCGACGCTGTTCTGAAGCCTCGAGGTCCTCGGCACGGCTGAGGGCCACCACTGCGAGCAGTTGGGCAGGCGAAGCCGCTCGGGCCGCCTTCGGACCCAACGCCTGCACCCGCTCGTTGACGATGTCGGCCAATCGCTGGAGGTAGGCTTCGTCGGCATCCGAGGACATGCGGTAGCGGGCCCCAGCAATTTCGATCTGAACGGTTCGCTTCACGGTTGCCGGGAAGGTAGTCCCCGAGCTCTGCGGGCGTCAAGGTAGGACATTCACGTTCCTTGCCCGGTCGTTCCGCTGGGATCGGAATCCCACTGCTGGGGTTTATGGGGGAGGCAGTGAGGTGTTATGTTGATCACCGGGGGACGAATAGGGTCATGATCAAGGTTAGCTGCCCGTCATGTAGTGCGTCTTACGAGGTGGACCAAAAACGTCTGCCCAAGGACGGGCTGAGAATGCGCTGTCCGCAGTGCAATGAGAGCTTTCAGGTGCATCGCGACGGTTCGACCGCGAAGGCCGGGGGAGGCGCCGCACCCGGTGCGAGGAAGCCAGTGAAGCGCAAACCGACCCAGGTGGGGATCGGTCCCAAAGCCCCTGCGGACGTGCCACCGGCTCCGAAGAAGCCAGCGCCCCCAAGCTCCTTGCAAGAAGAGAGCGATCTTCCGGCCCCCTTTTTACCCGACGAGCTCGAACACCTTCCCGCCCCGAAAAAGAAGCACGACAGCCCGGGCCGTGATTTGTTCGATGACGTCGGCTTCGCGGATCTTCCCGCGCCCCGAGATCAGGCAGAGGCTTCGGATTTCGATCCATTTGCAGATGTGGATCTTCCCACCACCTTCGAACGACCCGGAGGGACCGATCTTCCGGCCCCTCGAAACGGGGGTGGCAACGCCGATTTGCCGGCTCCCTTGCGGGGTCGGGGAGCCGCAGGGAGCGATCGCTCCGCTCGGGCGGGGGCGGCAAGGGCTCATGCCATCGACCCATTGGACGAAGAAGACATCGATCTGCCGATGGCGCTCACCGATGCGGAGCTTCCGAGACCGAAAACCGAATCACAGCTGCCCGACCCGATTTCGCTGGACTCCGACCTGCCCATGCCCATGCAGCAGCAAGATCTACCCGTTGCACGTGATGACTTCATGGATCTCGACCTCGATCTCGACGATGAGGACGAAATCGAGGGCCCGGGGCGCTCACACGGCGGAGGACCGATTGAGCTCGACCTGCCCGATGAGGGAGAGCTCGAGCTCGAAATGGATCTGGACGCGCCCGCCAAGGCGCCTTCGCCGCCACCTCCAGTGGGTCAGGCTCGAGGTGCGGCGCGTATCAGCAGCGATTCCGAGGTGGACCTCACCGGGCTCGACGATGTCGAGCCTTCCGGCTTTTCGAGCGAGCCCGAAGAGGTGCGTCGAATGCCCCGCCTGGGCGGACGCGAGCCTACGCCCAAGCGCAAGGCCAAAGCCAAGGCCATTTCATTCGAGCGGCCGTCCTGGTTGATCAAAGCGGCCGTTGCCTTGGGCGTGGCCGGGCTGGTGCTCGGCGCGGGCTTCTATGCCGGCACCACGAAATACGGTCTGTTCGGCATCCACCTCATCGAGCCATTCCTTCCAGCCTCGGGCGACGCCGTCGAAGCCACCCAGGCCATCGAAAGCGCCGAGCTCATCGCCTCTTCCGACACCTATGCCGACACACGACGCGCTCTGGAAACCCTGCGCGCGGCACGCGCCAATGCAAGCCTCAATCGGGCGCTCGTGGCCAGGAGCCTCTTGCACGAATCCTACTATCAGGCTCGCTACGGTCAGGACAACAAAAGCGCCGCCGCGGCCGACTCGCTGCGGCTTTTCCTGCAGCGGCGTGGAGACGAAGCGCCACGAGTCCACGTGGCCTTGGCGGCCGACGCGCTCCGCAATTCCGACATGGCCACGGCGAAGTCGGAGATCCAATTGGCTGCGATGGACGATCCGACCGACACCTACGTCGACTTGGTTTCGGGTGAAATCGCACTGCGCGAGCGAAAGGCACAGGCGGCCATCGATGCCTTTGCACGCGCTCTGAAAAAACACGACAGCGCCCGTGCCCAATGGGGACTGGCTCGCGGCTATCGCATGGTTGGCGATGCCGAAAAGGCAGCCCAGGCAGCCCAGGCGACCCTGGCTCTCAGTCCGAACCACGCCGGCGCTCGAGTCGCCGTGGCCAAACATCGGGTGAACGAGGGTCAGCTCGACGAGGCCTACGAGATGCTCCGAGCACCGGCCGGCCTTGCGCCAGTCGACAATGCCACGCTGCAGGTCGCGAGCAGCGACAAGTCGGCGGCGCTGGCGCTCATCGCCTGGATCGACGAATCGCGGGGCCGCATGGGAGCGGCCCGTGAAATGTATGACAAAGCGCTCGAGCTCGATTCGAGCAATGCGGATGCGGCGCTCGGAGCCGCTCGCTTGGTCTTGCTGGAGCGCGCGTACCAAGATGCGTACGCTCGATTCCAGACCGTGTTGAGCGCGGACATCGAGCCAGGAGCTTCGCTCGACGCCACCGGCAAGCCGAAGGTGCTCGTCGAGGCCAAGCTCGGGGCGGCGGAAGCCTTGCTGGCCATGAACAAGGCCGAAGAGGCCAAGAGGCTCCTCGCGGATCTGGCAACCCCCGAGCCGGTCAACGCACGCGTCGAGATCTGGCAGGGCAAGGTGGACGCCGCTCTCGACCAAAGCGAGTCGGCCGTGCGTCATTTCCGTAACGCCATCGCGCTCGACCCCCAAGGGATGGGCGCGTACATGGCGCTTGCCCAGTACTACACCCAAACCAAGCGTCCTAGCGAAGCGGTGGCGGTGCTCGTGGAGGCTCAGAAAAACGTCGAGATCACCCCGGAGGTGCGCCGGCTCTTGGGTTGGGCCGAGCTCCAGCGGAACAAGTTGGACGAGGCGATCGAGCAGTTCCAGGGGGCGCTCGAAATGGAGCCGCGCGACTCCTCGTCCCAGTTTGGCCTCGCTCAGGCATACCGTCGCAAGTCGATGCTCGACGAGGCAGCCGAAGCGCTCGGCAAGGTAGAGGCCATCGATGCCAAGTTCCCGGGGCTCCAGCTCGAAGAGGGAAGGCTGGCCGAAGCCCGGGGTGACATGGAGGCGGCGATCGCCAGCTACCGGGATGCGCTGTCACAGTCTCCGAACGACACCGCCCTCCAATCGCGCCTAGGAGCGACCCTCGTGCTCAGCGGCCAGACGAAGGAGGGGGAAAGCCTGCTTCGCCAGGTGCTCGAAACGCAGGCCTACTCGGCCGAAGCCGAACATTTTCTCGGGCGCATCGATTTGGAACGACATCAGTTGGACGCCGCGCGAGCGCATTTCGAGCGCGCGTCGAGACTCGAGCCCAACAACGGACTCTATCGGATGTACGTCGCCTGGACGGCGCTAGAGGCCAACGAGATGGTCAACGCGTTGCGGGGCCTCGACGAGGCACTCAAGCTCGACCCCACCCTGGGAGATGCCTACTGGTTGCGGGCACGGATTCGGATTCGAGCCGGAGTCGTTCGCGACGCGCTCGCCGACTTGCAAAAAGCGCTCGAGCTCAACCCGAGCCGCGTCGAAGCCTGGGCTGCCATGGCTGAATGCCACTATCAGCTCGGTCAAACCAAGGAGGCCATCGCCGACCTGCAGAAGGCCGTCCAGGCTCGACCCGAACGTGGCTACTGGTGGTATCGGCTGGGCCGCTTGCAGCTCGACGAGGGCCAGCGGCAGCAAGCCCTCACCGCTCTGACCAAGGCGACTTCGATTGGAGATGCGTCGCCCGAGCCAAGCGGCTGGCTTGCGGATGCCCATCGCTTGGTTGGCGACATCTACTACGCCCAGAAGAAGCGCCGCGATGCCGTGGTCGAGTATGGTCGTTATCTGGAGCTCGCCGATAGCGACGCCATCGATCGAGCGGACGTAGAGAACAAGCTTCAGCGGATCGGGCGGGGCCTCGACTGAAGCTCAACGGCGGAGCTGCTCTGGGCCGAATGCGTGGGGCAGCAGGTCGGCGAGGTCGTACTGCGCCCAATCATCGGCGCCATAGCTGCGAATCGGTAGCGTCCGTGCGAGCTCGTAGAGGCACTGGCGGCAGATCCCGCAAGGCGGCGTCGGGCTGCGGGCGCCCGAAGCGATGACCAGCGCCACCAGCTCCCGCGCCCCGGCGGCCACGGCAGCCGCCAACGCCGCACGCTCTGCGCAAATCGCGGCGCCATAGCTCGCGTTTTCGACGTTACAGCCGACGAAGATGGCGCCGTCATCGGTCTGCAATGCGGCGCCCACCTCGAACCCGGAGTAGGGCGCATAGGCGTGAGCCCGAACCTCGTAGGCGGCTCGCCGCAACGCTTGCCATGCACGCTCGTCCATCAAATCGACTCCAAGATACCCGAAAGCAATGACTGAAAGCGCGATTGCACGCGAGCGGCGGTTTCTTGGACTTCTCGATGGCTGAGTGGTCCCGCGGACAGACCTGCCGCGAGGTTCGAAATGCAGGAGATGCCGAGGACTTTCAAATCCAGCTGCCGCGCCGCGAGCACCTCGAGGACGGTGCTCATCCCGACCGCATCGGCGCCGAGCGTTCGCAGCATGCGGACCTCCGCAGGCGTCTCGTATTGAGGGCCGAGCAGCCCTGCGTAAACCCCACGCTTGAGCTCGAAGCCGAGGCGCTCGGCTACGCGGCTCGCGACCTCCACCAGATCGGGCGCGAACGCGTGGGTCATGTCCACGAAGCGCGAGCCGAGCCCATCGTCGAGCGGCCCGAGGAGGCTGCTGGTCCCGGTCAGGTTGAGCTGGTCGGTGATCGCCATCAGATCGCCCGGCTCGAGCGCGGTCGAGATCCCCCCAGCCGCGTTGGTCACGATCAGCGTTCGCGCTCCGAGCCGTGCCATCAAACGGATTCCGAACGTGACCTCCATCGCAGAACGCCCCTCGTACAGATGAGCGCGCCCCTGCATGGCGACGATTCGTCTCCCTCCCCGGGAGCCGAGGACGAGATTGCCCGCGTGCCCTGCCACGCTGGAAAGGGGCATGTGGGGGATCTCGGCGTAGGGGATGGATTGGGCGTCCTCCAAGGTCCGGGCGTAGTCTCCGAGCCCCGAGCCGAGCACCATGGCCACATCGGGACTGCCGCCGTAGCGGCCGACAACGTCGACGGCTCGGTCGAGGGCATCCATCATGAGCCGCATTG
>JASFKY010000220.1:0-6429 GCA_050118395.1 Myxococcales bacterium
AGTTTCTCAAAGATCTGGTGGTCGTACTTGGCGCCGCGGTCGTGGTGGTGGCGGTGCTCAGGCGTCTGGGCTTGCCCTCGATTGCCGGTTTCATCTTGACCGGCGTACTGGCTGGTCCCACTGCGCTCGGGCTGGTCGACGACACCCGGCAGGTCGAAACACTTGCCGAGGTTGGCGTCGTTCTTCTGCTGTTCGGCATCGGCCTGGAGCTGTCGCTCGAGCGGATCCGCCGCTTGTGGAAAGCGGTCGTCATTGGCGGCGGGGTTCAAGTGATCGCGACTATCCTGTGCGTCGCATTATTGGGTCGCGCTTACGGATTGACTCTCGGTTCCTCCATATTCCTGGGTTTCGTGATTGCGGTCTCCAGCACGGCCGTGGTTCTGCGAGGGTTGGCATCACGCGGTGAGCTCGAGGCTCCCCATGGACGTCTCGCGGTGGGGATCCTGGTGTTCCAAGACCTCTGCGTCGTTCCCATGATCCTGATCATTCCGCTCTTGGCCGGGCAAGGCGGCTCGTCGCACCAAATTGGGATTACGCTGTCCAAGGCGATCTTGATCTTGCTCGGCGTTCTCGTCGCGGCGAGTGTGGTCGTTCCGCGGCTCCTGGCATTCGTGGCGCAGACGCGCGAGCGGGAGCTGTTCGTGCTCACCGTATTCCTGGTCTGCTTTGGTACCGCGTGGGCCGTATCCCTCGCCGGCGTTTCGCTTGCGCTCGGCGCCTTTCTGGCCGGCCTCGTCGTGGCCGGGAGCGAGTTCCGGCATCAGGCGATGTCCGACCTGATTCCCGCGCGTGAGGTTTTTGCAAGCCTCTTTTTCGTCTCCATCGGCATGTTGCTCGACGTGAACGCGGTCATCGAGCGGTGGGCCTTCACTTTGGGCCTTCTGCTCATCATCTTGACCCTCAAGTTCGCGATCATCCTGGCGACAGCCCGACTCCTGCGGCTCCCGCTCCGAGTCGCCATTCTGTCTGCGGCGACCCTCTGCCAGGTCGGCGAGTTTTCCTTCGTGCTGATCGCGGCGGCCTCGGGTACCGGGCTGTTGAGCCCGCTGTCTCAAGATTTGATGGTGGCCATCATTTTGTCGATGCTGCTGACACCGATGGCCATTGCATTCGGCCCACACCTCGCCAGCGGAGCAGCGCGCGTTCCTTGGTTGAACCGGCGTTTAGGTGCGGATCCTCCGGGCCTGGATCCTGACGAGCCACATCGCGACCACGTCATCGTGGGCGGCTATGGTTTCGCAGGTCGCGCGTTGTGTGGAGCCTTCCGGAAGGAGGGGTTGGCCTACGTGGCAGTCGATGTGAACCCCGACAACGTCCGTGAGGCGAGGGCTGCGGGCGACCGTGCGGTTCTCGGTGACCTGACTCACCGGGAGCTTCTCGACGAGCTCGGGTGCGGACAGGCGCGTCTCGTCGTGATTTGCATCAACGATCCCCGAGCCACCGAGCTCGCCATACGAACGGTTCGCGAAGTGGCGCCCGATACGCATATCCTGGCCCGCGCGCAATACCAGATGGACGAACCGATGTTACGGGAGGCGGGAGCCAACTGGATCACGTCGGCCGAAGCTACGGCCAGCGATTCGCTGGTGGACAGCGCGCTGCGGCTGCTCGGTCAAGACTGATCTTCCTCGGGCTCGGGCTTTTCCTCTTCTTCTTTTTCCTCCTGACGGCGCTTCAGCTCTTCCTCCAGCTGGGCGCGGAGCGCATCGAGCTCGTCGATGCGCTTCTCGGCCGTCTGCTTGTCCATGTCGGGAATTTCGTTCTTTTTGAGCTTCTCGACCTCTTCGACCACGTCCTTGAGTTGCTGCTGGAGCTTGGCTTCCGACTCTGCAAGCTCGGCCTTATCGAAAATTCGCTCTTCGGGCCTGGACTCCTCTGGGGCCGGCTCTGATTTGCGAGCACGCTCGGGCTTGGGGATGAAGACCCGGCCCTCGGGCAGCTGCCGCTGATTCATGAACGTGGGCGAAACGATTTCGATGCTCGCTTCGTGGAGGGCATCGAGCATGCACTCGCGGAGCTTCGATTCAGCGCTGATCAGATATTTCACTTCCTCCAGAAATCCGGCCGCTTGATAGGTGATCGAAAAATCGCCGAGCTCCATGACGAACACGAAGGGGTCTGACAAGCCGGCCCGTTCGGCAGCTTCGATCAAACACGCTTCGACCTTGCTCCTACCGACGTCGTACCCGAGCGACACCGTGGCGGAGATGAACGTACCCGATCGTCGCACTACGGTCACGGGGTTCGACACCAGGTAGAGGTTCGGCAGTGTGATGAGATCGCGCCGCTCGCTCTGGATTTCCGTTCGCAACAAGCCGAGCTCGGACACGCGGCCCCGGTGCCCTTCGACTACGATGAAATCACCCGGGTTGAAATTGCGAATGGAGCGCAGCATCAAGCCCGCCATGGCGTTGCCGAGCAAAGTGGTCGACGACAAAGCCACAGCCGCGGTTACGAGAATGCCCAGCAAGCTCAGAAGCTGCCCGCGAGGTGCATCGGCAATGGGCAGCTGCAAGACCACCAAGACGACGAAGACCCCGCCAAGAGCCGCAAGGAGCAGCTGTCGTGAGATCCGGCTGCCCGACGTGGGCGGCTTGCGCTTCATGAGCAGGTGGTAGGTGGCCGTGACGATCAAGATCCCGATCAGCAACGTGACCAGGGCTGGAAGCCATTCACGAATGGCAGAAGGTATGGATTTCAGGTAGTCCATGGTCCAACGGCTCGGAGTGGCGGAGGATAGCGGGTATCCCCAGCGCGATCGAGACATGAAGAGGTCGATGGAAGCCGAGGCAAACAAAACTTACGCGGATGCGCTCATCCTTTTCGGTATCAGCGGCGACCTGGCCCGCAGAAAGTTGTTTTCGGCGCTTTACGCGCTCACGGCGTCCGATCGCTTGAACATGCCCGTGGTGGGAGTGGCTTCGCGAGACTGGGACGACGAGACGCTGCGAAGCCACGCGCGGGAAGCGCTGTCAGAGGGTGGCATCTCGATCGACGAGGCCGTCTTCGAGCGCCTGGCTTCGAACCTCTCTTACGTGCGAGGGGACTATAGGGATGCGCGCACGTTCGAGGAGCTAGTGAAGCACCTGGGCGGATCGAGCTGCTGCACGGTTTCCTATCTCGCCATCCCGCCTGATCTCTTCAAGGATGTCGTCGAGGGACTCGCCGCAGTGGGCCTGCACGAGCGGGGCCGCCTAGTCTTGGAAAAGCCGTTTGGGCGAGATACCCGATCGGCCGCCGAGCTGAACGAAATCGTCCATCGCCACTTTCCGGAGGATCGAGTCTATCGGATCGATCATTTTTTGGGCAAGGACGCCGTCCAGAACCTCATGATCTTTCGGTTTGCGAATACCGTGCTCGAGCCCATTTGGAACCGTCACTACGTCCGAGGAGTGCAGATCACGATGGCTGAAGACTTTGGCGTCGAAGGGCGTGGCTCTTTCTACGACAAAATCGGCACGATACGAGATGTGTTGCAAAACCATCTGCTGCAGATGCTCGCTTTGCTCGCCATGGAGCCGCCCGTTTCGGACGACCCGGATGCTTTGCGTGACGAGCGTTTCAAGGCGCTTCGAGCGGTAAGAGCATTGACCCGCGAGGACGTCGTTCGAGGCCAATACACGGGCTATCGCCAGGAGCCGGGGGTCGCGACGGAGTCCGACACCGAGACGTTTGCCGCCGTGCGCCTGGAGGTCGATTCGTGGCGGTGGGCCGGAGTGCCGTGGATCCTCCGGGCTGGGAAGGGCTTGGCTCGCACGGTGACCGAAGCGGTCGTCGAGTTCGCCCGACCTCCGCGTCCCCTCTTTGCGGATGTGGCTTGTCGGCCAAATCCCAATCGTTTGGTATTTCAGACCAAGCCCGGCAATCGCATCAGCTTGTCGATGCAGACCAAGAAGCCTGGGCCGGCCATGGTCAGCCGCCCGATCGAGCTTCACCTCGACCAGGACCGCGCCCCCGGTCGCGGCCCTTACGAGCGTCTGATCGGCGACGCGTTGCGCGGCGATCCTGCGCTCTTCGCCCGCCAAGATGGGGTGATGGAAGCCTGGCGAATCTTCGAGCCAGTGCTTGCGCACATCGATCCCGTCGTCCCCTATTCGCGCGGAAGTTGGGGTCCAGCGCCGGCCGAGCGATTGATCGGCCCGGACTGGAGTTGGATCACCCAATGAGCCTTGCCGGGCGCATCAACCCCGATTGGGCCTCCCTTGCGGCTGGCGCGACGTTGGTCGGTGCGTTGGCCGTGCTTCCGGCCGTCACGGCCTCGGCTCAGTCGACGGAAGAGCACACGCTTCGGGTGTTTCCTCGGAGGCCGCTCTTTGCACCCCTGTCGGCGGACCCACGCTGGCCGAGGATCGGCGTCGCATACATGTACTACTTTCGCAATTCCCAATTCGCTCACGTGGGTGCGGCGGACGCCGGCGCTTCCATACCCGTCGTACAGAAGAAGGGCCGGCGTACGGGCGCATGGGAGGTCGGAATTCAGGGCGGTATCTTCGCGATTTTCGATTTCGGGGCGCCATCGAGTGATTTGGTGAACGCCGACTACCTGGGTGGAGTCACTTTTTCCTATGCCTTTGATTCGTTGGTACTGATGACTCGGATCATCCACCAGAGCTCGCACCTCGGTGACGAGTACTTGCTGAACAACGAGGTCGATCGGATCAATCTTTCGTTCGAAAAGCTCGAAGTGCTGGTTTCTTACGACGTGCGACCGTGGGCCAGAGTCTATGGAGGCCCCGGCGTCCTTCTGCGGCGTGACCCCTCCTATTTGGAACGCTGGTCCTTTCAGGCAGGCGGCGAGGTTCGTCCTTTCACAGCAAGCACGAAACGTCCGTTGCAGGTCTTGATCGCTGCCAATCTGAATCTCTGGCAAGAGACCGAGTGGATTCCCGATGTATCGGTCGTAGCGGGTGCCACGCTCGATCCCAATGGAGATTCCAGTTATCGGGTCGATTTTCTCTTGCGATACTACGTAGGCCGGTCCCCCAATGGGCAGTTCTTCACCGAGCGGATTCAGACGCTGGGGCCGGCGGTTCAGCTTTATTTCTGACGCGACGCTCCGCTGTCAGAAGGTGAGATAGATGAGGACGCCTGCCAGCATTGCGTTGTCCACACTGCGCATGCCATTCGGCCGAATGATGTATTGGACGTCGGGGGTAATGGTCAGCCAGCTCGTGAGGTTGAACGAATACGCTGCTTCGAGGACCGTCTCGACAGTTTGATTGGGAAGCCCCTTGCTGAAGAATTGTGTAGCAAACCCAAGCGCCAGAACATCCTCGGGCAACCTGCGCAACGGACCCGTCCATACCATCCCGCCGCTCCAGAAGTAGCGGATCGGAACGATGGTGGACTTGCCTCCGAAGACGAACGAGCTCCATAGCGTGATCCCGCGATCCGATGCGAGATCGGGTTCCCAGACTTTTTGCCGCCCTACCACGTAGGCAGTCCCGAGCACCTTGTCCGTATTGCCCGAGCCATTGAGGAGCTCGAACGTGCCCGTGTCGTAGTAACCTCCAAAGGAAATTCGACCGGGCAGGCGGCCCGGGTTCTGTTTCCGCAACTCCTTGGTTGGAACCCACTGATAGCTGACCTCGACGATGAAGAAGGAGCCCTCCCGGGGCTTGAAAGTGAAGTCCACTCCATGCTTGTCGTCGTCTGCGAAGTCGCGTGGATAGCCGTTCATCCACGATGCCTGGACCCGCCAGTGCACGTTGGGTGTCCATCGAATCCGCGCCCCCCAATTCGAGTAGGGAATCACCGAAAAATTGGGATCGTTCGCGTCCAGTGCGAACACGTTCAAACGAAAGGCAGCGCTCAGGTACTGGGTGAAGTAGTCGTATTCCAAGCCGTACTCCCAACCGACGGAAAGCCGTCCAGCTCTGATGGAAAGCCGGTCGTTTAGAAGACGCTCCTCGATGTAGAGCTCGAACAAGCGAATGGAATCGCCACTGAAGACGGCGTTCACCGGCGCGTAGGCTCCCACGTCCTGCGTGAGGTCTCGACCGGTTGCCCAAGAACCAGAGACGTGAATCCAAAACCCCTTCACCTCGGCCATGGTTTCCATGTCCAGGTCCATGCCGAAGTCGAAGAGTCCCGTGTACCGAAAGGCTTGGCTCGATCCGCCCACGGGGTTGCCCTGCAGTGCGATCATGTACCAACCAAAGAGCTGCACACCCTGATCGGCCAGCCACTTGATCGCCTCAGGGATGGATTGACCGAGCATGCCCTGTCCCACCTCGACCTCTGCGCGACCGTTGCGCCACGCATCACCGATGATTTGGGATGAATCGAGGAGCGTGTCCGGTTTCGACGAGAATGTGTCGGGCGTGTGTCGCTCCTCGGGTTCTGCGTGTGCTGTAGTAGCGATCGCGAGACCCACCAAGCCGAGGATTGCCCCGAGGATTGCCGGGGCTACGGGGTTGCAGGCCATGA
>JASFKY010000221.1:0-6423 GCA_050118395.1 Myxococcales bacterium
GGCCTTCGCCACCCAGATTCTCGGTCTCGAGGTCGTGGACCGTCGAGGGAAGCAGGGTTTCTCCCTGCGCATGGACGGCCATCGTCAGCGCTTTTTCGTCGATGGCGGTCCGGCCGACGATCTCACCGCCATCGGTTGGGAGGTCGAAGGGCCTTCGGAGCTCGCTGACATCCGGAACCGTCTGAGCGCAGCAGGACACCACGTGAGCGAGGGCAGCCCCGAGCAAGCATCGCAGCGACACGTCGAAGCCTTGATTCGTTTCGAAGACCCGGCGGGAAATTCGAACGAAGTCTACTACGGTCCGGCCATGGCCGACGAGCCATTCGTCTCCCAATTGGTGGCATCGGGATTCGTTGCCGACGACCAAGGGCTAGGCCACGTGGTCGTATTGTCGCGGGACCAAGCCGAGCACGAAGAGTTCTACTCCAAGATGCTCGGATTGAAGCTCAGCGATTACATTCGGTGCCAGTATTTCGGTCACGACATCGACGTCACCTTCATGCACGCCAATGCGCGGCATCATTCATTGGCGTTTGCCAAGGGTCAGCACAAGCGCATCCACCATTTCATGGTGCAAGCCAGATCGGTCGACGAGGTGGGCCGATGCTACGATCGCTTCCTTTTCGCGGGGGGAATGGTGCATCAAACCTTGGGCCGTCATCCCAACGACAAGATGTTCTCTTATTACGGGTACACGCCGTCGGGCTTTCACTTCGAGTTCGGCTCGGGGGCAATCGAGATCGACGATGCCATTTGGAAGGTGGAAACACACCGAAAAGTGAGCGAGTGGGGACATCACCCGCCTCAACTGCTCACCAAGGCATATCGGCGCAAAAAGGAGTGAGAAAATGGTGGTGGAAGCAGTTCCAGAAGGCCAATACGCCGACGTCGGTCAGGGAATCACCATTCACTATCACGACTCGGGACAGGGCTCCGAGGGAGTCGTGTTGTTCATTCACGGTAGCGGCCCGGGTGCGAGCGGCTGGAGCAACTTCAAAGGAAACTATCCGTTTTTGGTCGAGCGTGGCTATCGAACGATCGTGCCCGACACGATGGGCTATGGATATTCCACGAAGCCCGAGTCCGGGACCTTCGATCTGGGGCAGGTCGCTGCGCAGTACAAGGGCTTGCTCGATTCGCTCGAGGTCGACCGGGTCACGGTGGTAGGCAACTCGCAAGGCGGTGCCATTGCCATCGCCCTCGCTCTCGACTACCCCTCCCTCGTCGAAAAACTCGTGCTGATGGCTCCGGGTGGCCTCGAGAGTCGCGAGACCTACATGGAAATGGAGGGCATCAAAGCGATGATTCGCGTCCTCTACAAGGAAGGCATCAGCCGGGAAACCATGCGCAAGGTTTTCACGCTCCAGTTGCACGACGAATCCAAGATCACCGATCAGATCATCGAGGAGCGCTATCAAGTTGCAAAGACGCAACACAAAGACAACATCGCACGGATTCAGGTTGCGAATCAGGAAGACCGACTATCGGAAATCGAATGCCCCGTTCTTTGCTTTTGGGGAGCGAACGACAAGTTCTGTCCCATGAGCGGCGCATCGAAGATCGCCTCTCGTTGTTCGCGCTCGCGCACCATCTTGATTGCGAGTTGCGGCCACTGGGTCATGGTGGAGTACCCCAAGCTGTTCAACGAGCTCGCCTTCAAGTTCCTCGACGACGACCTGGGTTGATGAAAGCGCGCTACTCGCGTTGTCGTGCTTCGATCAAACGGGCAGCACGATAACCGATCAGCATGCTCGGGGCGTTCAGCGCCGAAACGGGTGTCCAGGGAATCACGGATGCATCCGCCACTCTCAGACCCCGTACCCCCCGAACGCGGAGCTGCGGGTCGACGGCGTTCATCTCGTGTACGCCCATGCCGCAACTGCCTGCGAAATGATACGTCGTGATCGTGTTTTTGCGGATGTACCGGACGATGCCCGCGTCGCTTTGCACCCGCGGCCCAGGCAACAACTCCCTGGGACGCCAAGCCGCGAGTCCCTGAGCCGCGCCGATCGTGCGAGCCAGGCGCACCCCTTTCACCATGGTTTCCATGTCTTGCGGATGCGAGTAATAGGCCGGATCGATTGAGGCCTGCTCGGTCACGCTCGCCGACTGAAGTCGCAGCACTCCGCGGCTTTTGGGCTTGCCGAGAATCAGGATGATGCCGAAGACGTGATCGGTGAAGCGTCGGATCGCCTCGAGCTTGAACGCGGCGCCGACCGCCGATCGAACCCATGCCCTGGAACGGGGCCCGTACAAGGCGTGCGGAACCACCTTGGGGGGAAGCATGCGTTGCATCATCTGGCGCATGGCCGACGGTGCCGGCCAGTACACATAGCACGTGTCGCTTTGCCCGGGAGGGAGCTCCGAGCCCGGGTTCGTCCTGAAGAAGCTGTAGAGCTGCGGGTAAAAGCAGTCGATATCCTGCTCCGTCTTGAAGAAGACGGGCACGTTCGGATGATCGTGAAGCCCGACTCCGATGCACGGCCGATTTGCAACCACCGGTATGCCGAATGCGCGCAAATGCTCGGCGGGACCGACCCCCGAAAGCATCAAGAGCTTCGGGGTCTCGAGAGCGCCTGCACAGAGAAGGATCTCTCGGCTAGCCTCGGCACGTCGTAGCGCGCCTTCGTGCTCGAACTCCACCGCTCTGGCCCGGGCGTCCGCGGTAAATACGACGCGGTGGACGCGAGCATGGGTCAAGACCACGAGGTTCGGCCGATGCCCCGCGTCCTTGATGAATGCGACGTAGGAGCTTCGCCGGCTTTCTCCTTCGTAAGACATCCATTCGTATCCAATGACGTTGCCCATTTCTCCATCATTGAGATCGTCCTTGAGCGTGAATCCATGCTCTTGCGCGGCCGCGATACACGCTTCGGTCCATCGAGTCGCAGGGCGTCGGTGCGGTCTGATTTCCCCTTCGATGGCTTCGAAGTCCGGCGTGACCTCATCCCAACGCCATCCGGGCGGCCACTCGGCGTAGTCCTGCCGTGCGCCTCGCGTATAGACCATGCCGTTGACCGAGCCGCTTCCGCCCAAGACGGTTCCCGTTCCGGCAAAGACCCTTTGTTTGCCCGCATGCTCTTGAGGCACGGAAAAGCGCTCACCCATCACGGCGTCGTTGACGAAGGCATCTTTATAACCGTCGGCGGCCAGCGTCTCCGGGTGCGCTTCGGCAGACGGCCCGCTCTCGAGCAAGAGCACTCGTCGAGTACCGTCTTTGGCGAGCTCGGCAGCCGCGATACAGCCGGCCGAGCCAGCACCGACGACGATGTAGTCGTAGCGCTGCATCAGGGAGTGCGTCGAAAGAGCGCCAACAAGCCCTGCCAGCGTCGTTTGAATCCGCGCCCGTAAATCAAATCGATGACGCCGCTGAACTTCGGGTAGAGGGTCGATCGAACGGGATACATCTCGTTGGCTCGATGGATTGGAATTCGATCATCGATCACCGCCTTGATGTTGCACATCGAGCGCAGGCCCTCGCGGCCATTCATTCTTCCGTAGCCCGACGCCTTGACGCCTCCGAACGTCAGGTCTTGTGCCATGTAAGTGACGCCTCCAAACTCGTTGATGGCGGTCATTCCGGTTTCCAGTGCTTCGGCAATCTTTCGGGCCCGGTGGCGATCTCTCGAAAACACGGAGGACGAAAGCCCATAGGACACCTGGTTCGCGATCGCGATAGCCTGATCATCGTCGCCGAATCTCATCAAGAGCATGACCGGGCCGAAAACCTCTTCTTGGGCGATATCCATGTCCGGGGTGACGTCGGCCAGGATGGTGGGCTCGAAATAGTCTCCCTGCTCCGTGAGCGTTCGGTTGCCGCCAGCGACCAAACGGGCGCCCTGCAAAAGGGCGCCCTGCACGGCCTCGTCGATCACGTCGAGCTGTAGCGGTGTGATGATCGCTCCCACGTCGACGAGCGCTTCGCGGCCGTTTCCCTGCCGAAGCTGGGTGACCAGGGCCGACACCCGCTGCTCGAACTCTTCGTAGATTCGATCCTGGACGAGAATGCGTTCCGACGCGACGCAGTTCTGCCCACAATTGACGTAACAGCCAGCGAGCGCGGCATGGACGGCCTGGTCGAGCTCTGCGTCGTCGCAAACGATGAACGCGTCTTTGCCGCCAAGCTCCATCACCACGGGTGTGATGCGCTCTGCGCTTCCTTCGATGACGCGACGACCGTTCTTCACCGAGCCGATGAACAGAATCATGTCGACCTGGGAGCGAACCAGCGCAGCGCCCGTGGCACCATATCCCTGGACGACCTGGATCAGATCGGGGTCGTGCCCCGCTTCCGCCAGCACGGTGCGGAAGGCGTCGGCAAATCGTCGACTCGACCATGCAACCCATTCGGAAGGTTTGATGACGATCGCATTGCCCGCCATCAACGCCGGAATGATCGGATTCACCATGTTTTGGAACGGGTAGTTCCAGGGGATGATGGCGGCCACGACTCCCAGAGGATGGAACTCGAGCCGCGCCCGTTTGTGCGCCAAAAGACCCGGTGACACGCGTTCGGGTCGAAGATGCTTTTCGCCGTGCTTGATCATCCAGCGAAACTTCTCGCAAGTCGTCCAGATCTCACCGAGGAGCGCGTTCTCTCGTGTCTTTCCCGAATCGCGCTGGATGGTGAGACAGATCTCGTCTTTGTGCTCGACCGTGTAGGTCATGAGCCTGCGCAAGACCTCTCGACGCTCTGCGAACGAGGTCGTTCGCCATCGCTTTTGCGCGGCCTTCGCTCGTACGACGGCCGCGTCGACGTCGTCTGGCCTGTCGACCCGAATCGAGCCGAGAGATTCCCTGGTTGCGGGATCGACGCATGGAATGTGCGTCGGCTGACCCGCGGCCGCCACCGAATGCTCTACCTGACTCGGAATTATCATTCTGTTTTTCGTTCGTACCCTTCTGAGGCTGACCTGTCAATGGATCCGGAGACTTACGGTGCGCGGTCACGGCCCCAAGGGCACGCCGTGACGCTCGGAGTAGTCGGCAAATCGGCTCCGGATGGCGTCGAGGCTCAGGCCGAAGTCTTCGAGCGCGTAGGCGTGCGTGCCGTGCTTGCCCCTGGGGTTTTCCGCGAGGAAGGCGCGCATGCGATCCTCGATCTCCTGCGACCAGCCCATCTCGAAGTGCCGGTACGCGCGCCGAATGGCCTCGACCGGATCGGCGATCACTTCCTCGAACTGAATATCCATGAACTGATCCGCTTTGTCGGAATGTCTTGCGCGTACGTGCATCGCGTGATCGAGGGCGTCGGCCCACCAGGTGAGTTGCTCCGGCCCTATTTGTTTCGGGTCGACCGAATCCGTCACGATGCCGCGCACGGTGTAGACCAAACTTGCAAGTGAAGGGATGGTCTTTGCCGGATCCCTGTGTGTGAAAATCAGCCTGGCATCGGGGTACTCGTCGAGCAATGCATCGAGCGTCGCCAAGTGCACGGGGCTCTTGAGAACCCAGCGCTGCTTCATGTGACGGCTCTGCAGGTGCTCGAGAAAGTGGCGGTGATACCGGTACGCGGGCGCTGCGTCTTGTTGGTCGACCCAATCTTGGTAGCCAGGGATGTTGTACGCGATGCTCGGTTGGGGACTCAGCAGTGTGTGCGCCATGATGGGCATGCATTCTTGGGGAAGCTCGGCGCCCACCTCGTGAATGGAAGCCAGGTTGGGTGCCATGGCATGCATCTGGCCAAAATACCTGCGCGCAAGCTCGATCCGGGCGTCGCTCGAAAATGTGTCCGATTCGGGCGGGGGATCGGGAAACTGCACCTCCCACCCCAGAGGCGCTCGATTGGCTGGGTCCTGCGCCAGCAGATTGAAGAGGATCGTCGTGCCGGTCCTCGGAAAGCCCACGATGAACAGCGGCTTTTGGATCGGCACGTTGGCGAGCTCCGGATGCAGCGCGCGATGGCGGTACACCGAAAAACGGTTCTGCAAGCCCGTCACCAACGATTGGTGCACGGCCAACCGTCCGACCCAATGAAGGTCGGCCTGCTGTTGCACGGTTTCGACCAAGATGGAGAGCCGATCCCTGAAGTCATCTTCTCCAAAATGCTCCGACTTCGCCTTTCGAGCCGCGGCGCGCACGATGTCTTCGGGATCGAGCGACGGCCAGCGAGATGCGGCCAGGGGCCCCAGCCGGTTGAGCCAGCGAACGATGCGAGGGCGGTGGGGCGGTGGAGCAGCCATGGCCAGCGGGTTGCGTCGGGTAGCACGGGACCTCATAGCCGGCAAAACACACGGACGCATGAGGGCGCACGAAAAGACACCCAGGGCCGCGATCGTGACCGGGGCGTCGTCGGGGATCGGCGAGGCAACGGCCCACTGCCTCGCGCGCGCAGGGTTCTCGGTCGCATTGGCTGCCAGGCGCGAGGATCGACTGCAACGAATTGCAGCTGAAATTGAAAGTGAGGGCGGGCGCGCACTCGCG
>JASFKY010000222.1:0-6414 GCA_050118395.1 Myxococcales bacterium
AAAACCTTCGAGCGGTGCATCCACGGCAAGACCTGAAACGTCGAGCACGTTGTTTTCGAAGGAGAGCACCCGCGCTTTACCGGTCAACGACACGCCAACGGTTCCAGGCATGGCGCTTTGAAAGACGCAGCCCTCGACGATTACGACACGGTCTCCGGGGCTCGTGGGATTGTCGATTCGCAAACCGCCGATCGAGCTCGAGCCGAACTCCGTCACCCGAACGTTTCGCAACGCCGTTCCCGCCCCGACCTGGCTGTCGAAAAACACGCCGCTCCAAGTTCCAGTATCGGAGCCCATGCGAATGGGTGAGTCAGGTGAGCCCGAAGCGATCAGGGTGGCCGTCTCGGAATCCGTCGACACCCGCAAGACCTTGCCTGGCGCAAAGCGCAGCTCGGTACCCGATGCCAGCGTCATGGTGCTGCCTCCTCGCACCACCAACCCAGCGCTCAGATAGTACGGCACACCGTAATTCTTCCAGCTCGCGGCCGGACGGGTCACGTTGGAGCCACGCACGAAGATTCTGTCTTGACCGTTTCCACCGAGCTCGAGGCCGGATCCCAGGGTCGACACGTCGTCTGCACCGATGCTGATTGGGGAGCGGACGTTGGCGGTGAGCTGGTTGTCGTGAAACCAGTCCCTCGTGTCGGAGCCCGCGCCCGATTGCGCATAGAGGCCGTAGTGGAGGCTCTCGCGGATGATCGACTGAGCAACCGACGGCGAGGATCCGGGCAAGACCTCGAGGGCTCCTCGTTCCACGTCGGTATTGTTCCGGCCGCCGAATTCGATCACGACGTTTCGAAGCAGCGTGACCGACGCGACGTTGTGTGGTCCGAATCGAAGCCCGCGGTAGTGACCGCTCGGCTGGGAGCCGCCCTCCTCCTGATATCGGGTGAGCACGATTTGATCGCCTTGACCCGGCTCTCCTCCATCCGCCACGAGGGCGCCGGCGCTGGCAGCGCCGACGTCGATGCGCAGGTTGCTGTCGGTTGCAAACATGACGACCACGCCCGGCTCCAAGGTGAGCGTCGCCCCGTTTTCGACCCGAAGGTTGCTCGTGACCAGATACGGACTGTCCGCAGCTCCGAGGATGGTATCGACGCTCATGCTGCCACTCAAGGAGGTGACGGGACCCGCGGTTACCGTGAAGCGCTTCGGCAAGATCGTGACGGAGCCCTGGTCGACCAAGACGTCGTAGACCCCCGGCGGTCGACCCGCATCGGTAGGCACCGTGGCGACGAGCGTCTGCGAATCCACGAAGGTGGTGGGAAGCGACTCGGAGTAGCTGCCGAGCTCCAACCAAACCGTGGGCGCAGCTCGACCGACGAAACCGTTGCCTCGCACGATGATCGCGACGTCTGCCTCGCGACGGCCTGCGGCCGGCGTTACCGATTCGACGCGCGATGGGGGCGCGATCACCCTCACCTCCAGTCGCGACCGGTCCGTGCCTTCGCTGTTGGAGGCCACGATGTCGAACGAGTACGATCCGATGTCCGATTCCTCCGGGAATGGCTTGGCAGCCGATGCGGAAAGCAACCCGGTCAGCGGATCAAACGCGAGAAAGTCGGGGAGCGTTCCGTCGATGGACAAGGTTGGCGACGGCTGACCCGTCGCTCTGGCCGAAGCGCCTTGGAAGGCCTCGCCTACTTCCAAGGTGAAGACCGTCCCCGGCGTGACGCTGAGCACTGGAGCCGCCGGCGGAAAGACGGCACGTACCGTAATCGTGGCCTCGTCCGACTCCCCCAGGGCGTTTTCGGCGCGTACTCGGTAGCCGTACTCCATCTCGCCGTTCGCCTCGGATGCGACGAATTCGACCACGCCCGTCGTCGAGTCGATCGTAACCGGCAAGTCGGCAGGCGTCGTCACTCCGACCAAGCTCCAAACCACCCCGGCGCTTTGACTTTCCGGCGTGAGATCGACGTCGTACCGGTACGTGCTGCCGACGAACATCGATGGCGGAGGGGGCGTGGTCACCAAGTCGATTTCGGGCACGGGTGGCCTCGGTTCGACCGTGATCGTGATCGATTGAACATCGGGAGACCCGAGTCCGTTTTGCACCTGCACCGCCATGCTGTAGTCGCCAGGCGCGACTCCGGCCGTGTCCCACTCGACGCGCACCGAGCTTCCGACCGCAGGGGCCGTGACGATGGCTGCTCCCTCGGCTGGCGTACCCTGAGAGGGGGTTTGTAAGCTCCACTCGATGGTCGGAGCCCCCGCTGCGGTCGCGTCGTAGCGCCACAGCTCGCCCTGATAGACGCGTCCAGGCGCCACCGAAGTAATCATCGCGGGACCGCCTGTATCGACGACCTCGACCGAGAAGGATTGGTCGGTGAACAAATCGCCGTTTACCTCGGCCGCGCGGAGCGTCACGCTCTGCGTTCCGACCTGCGCTGCGTCCGGCGTCCACCGAACCGCGCCCGTTTGTTCATCGATGATCATGCCTTCGGGCGCAGCTGGCAGGCTCCAAGAGACCTCTCCTGCTGCTGCCACCATGGGGTCGTAGGCGTAGGGGGCACCGACCACCGCCTCGGTCGGTGGCTCGGTCAAAAAGACCGGTCCCGACATGGGCGCGACGCGCACCTCGAACGATTGGCTGTCGGAGCCCGCCAGATTCCGGGCGCTGAGCTCGACGGAAACCACGCCCGGGCGCTTCGGCGTCCAAGTGACCAAGCCCGAGCCCGGATGCACTGCCAGCTCGGCCGGCCCGGACTCCACGCCAAACGTCATCGGCGTCATGCCCTGGGCGCTCAGCATGTAGGAAAAGGGAACCCCAACCGTGGCAGTCGCAGGCGGCGTGGACGTAATCTCGGGCGCTAGAGCGGCGTTCGGAGTCATGCCCCGACCGCACCCGACCAACGAAATCCAAACAGCGGCAGCGGCCGCCCAAGCGCGCATCGATCCCCTCACCTCACCAAGGCCTCGTTTTTTTCATGCTAACATATATTTACACTAGAAGGGCATGCGGTCCGATAGCGTCCGAGCTGTCACGGCGCACTTTTGCAGTTGCTAAGGCCCTGTGTGCCTGCGATGCTGCAGGCAATGTTCGATTGGGACGATGTGCGTTACTTCCTGACGCTCCATCGGCACGGCACCCTTGCCGCCGCGGGCGCTGCGTTGAAGCTGGATCCCACCACCGTCGGGCGGCGCTTGGGCAAGCTCGAAGACGAGCTGGGAGCCCGCCTCTTCGATCGAACGCCGAGCGGCTATTTGCTGACCGAAGCGGGGCATCGGCTGTTGCCGAGGGCGGAGCGCATCGAGCGGGAAGCTTTGGGGGTCGAGCGGGACGTCGCGGGCGAAGATCAGAAGCTCGAGGGCATCGTGCGGCTGACCGCCACTGAAATGCTGACGACGCGATTCATTGCTCCGCACCTGCGTCGGTTCCGGGAGCGGTTTCCCGAAATCCAGCTCGAGCTGCACTGCACGAATCTCGACGTGAACCTCGCACGCCGCGAGGCCGACATCGCGCTTCGTCTTGCGCGACCGACGCAGGAAGACCTGATCATCAAGAGGCTTTCGTTCATCGATCTAGGGCTGTACGCGTCCCTCGACTACGTCGATCGGTACGGCCTTCCCAAGGAATCACTTGCCGGTCACCAGCTGATCATGTTCGCCAACACGCGCCCCTTTCGACGAGAAAACGATTGGCTCGCCGCGCGCATGGATGGAGCCCACGTCACGCTCCGTTCCGACAGCGTGTCGGCGATTTACTCCGCGACCGCTTCGGGAGCAGGTATCGCACTCCTGCCTTGTCTGGTTGCAGACCACGATCGACACATGGTTCGCGTCCCGCTCGCGGGCGCGCCCGAGCCTCGGCAGATCTGGCAGGCCGTGCACAAAGATCTCAGGGATAGCGCACGCATCCGCGCAGTGCTCGATTTCCTCGGGGAAATCCTCGCGCCTGCGCAGGAGCGCATCTCTGCCGCATGAGCCGCATTACGAAAGCACCAGCCCCGACGGCGCCATCTTGATCGCAAGTCGTCGGGCTCCCCAAGCGCCCGGGGCTGACTCGAAAACACCCGCGCAGGACGCACCGCAGGTCGGGCACGCGCTGCCTTCCAGCCTCCAGGCCCGTAGCTCGTACCAGCTGCGCTCGATCAGCGCTTCGCCACAACTTGCGCAATAGGTCGTCTCTCCCTCGGGGTCGTGCACGTTGCCCGTGTAGACGTGGTGCAGACCCGCCTCCTTTGCCATGGCTCGCGCTCGCTGCAGCGTCGACCTCGGTGTCGGCGGCACGTTGCGCATTCGATAGCTCGGATGGAACGCCGAAAAGTGCACTGGCACCTCTGGCCCCAGCTCCGCTGCGATCCAATCACTCATGCGGCGAATCTCGTCGTCGGAATCGTTGTGGCCGGGAATGAGCAAATTGGTGATTTCGAACCACACATCGGTTTCATGTCGCAGGTAACGCAAGGTATCGAGGACTGGTTCGAGGCGGCCTCCGGTGACATGACGGTAGAATCCGTCGTCGAAGGCCTTCAAGTCGACATTGGCGGCGTCCATGAACGAAAACATGTCGACGCGCGGGAGGGGGTTGATGTAGCCCGCCGTCACGGCGATCGTGCGAATGTCGCGTTCGTGACAGGCCGCGGCCACGTCGCGTGCGTATTCGATGAAGATCACGGGATCGTTGTATGTGAAGGCGACGCTTCGGCAGCCGAGCCGAACGGCTGCATCCGCGATTTGATCGGGACTCGCGGAGTCTGCGAGCATGTCCATCTCGCGTGACTTTGAAATGTCCCAGTTCTGACAAAACTTGCAGGTGAGATTGCAGCCGGCCGTGCCAAAAGAGAGCACCGGGGTGCCCGGCAGGAAATGGCTCAGAGGTTTCTTTTCGATCGGATCGACGCAAAATCCGCTCGAACGCCCGTAGCTCGTGAGCACGATTCGACCCTTCTCGTTGGCCCGTATGAAGCACAAGCCTCGCTGCCCGTCCGCGAGCTTGCATTCACGCGGACAAAGCTCGCACAGAGCACGGCCGTCTTGGAGCGGGCTCCAGTACCCGGCGGCGACGGTGGATGAAGGGCTGTCAGCCATTTGCCTTCACGATGCGCATCCATGGCCCGGCTGGCAACGCCGACTCGCCGGTTTTGTGCTCGTTTCGGAACCATGGTCAAGGCTCATGTGCGCTAACGGCTGCCAAAAGAGGGTCGGCATAGCTCTCGATCCGGGCGGGACCCATTCCGTGGACCTCTGCGAGCTCTTCTTTCGTGGACGGCTTCCGCGCTGCAATTTCGAGCAAAGTGCGGTCGTGGCAGACGAGGTACGCGGGAATGCCTCGTTGCCGCGCAAGGTCCAAACGTGCGGCGCGAAGCCGCTCGAACAGCGTTCGATCGACCTCTTCGGGAATCTCTCGGTCAGAGCGCCGTCGGTCCTTCTTTGCGCCCCGAGGCCTGCCGGCGTCCTCGGGTGGTAGAAGCATGCGGACGGGCTGTTCGCCCTTCATGACGGCGATGCCTGCCGGCGTCAGAAGAGGCACCGGAAACTCTCCTCCCGTGATATCCACCAAGCCGGCCGTGATGAGTCGGCGCAGGAGCGCAAGAACCCAGGCCCGACGTCGGTCGCAGAGCAGGCCGTGCGTGCTGAGCTCCACGAGCCCGAGCCGCCGCACGCGTGGATTGTCCACACCGTGCAGCATGTCGGCCACGGCAGTGAGACCGGCCCGCCCTTGATTGCGGGCGACGCCAGAAAGTGCCTTTCGGACGATCGTGGCCTGCTCGTCGGAAACGCTCCCGTCGGCGCCCAGCCCGTTCGACGTCTCGATGCGTTCGCACACGTCGCAATGCCCGCACCCCCCCAGTGTTTCGCGCTCGTCGCCGAAGTATCGAAGGATGAAGTCATGGCGACAACTGCCCGCTTCGACGTAGCGCATGAGGTCCAAAAAGAGCCGCCATTGCTGTCGAAGATGGTCGCTGCCGGAGGGTTGGCTCGGCTCGGTGACCCCGAGCCCGATCAGTCGCCTCCGAAGCCCGAAATCTCCCGAGCTGGTCAGCAACAAGCCATGAGCTGGTTGCCCATCACGGCCGGCTCGACCCACCTCTTGATAGTACGCTTCGACCGAGCCCGGCGCTTGTGCATGGATGACCGCTCTGATGTCCGAACGATCGATTCCCATGCCAAAGGCATTGGTGGCGACGACCACGTCGAGGGACCGATCGGCAAAACGCTGACTCACTTCTTCGCGAGCCGTCGCGGGAAGACCTGCATGATACGGAGCGGTGCGCCAGCCCTCGCGAGCGATGAGCTCAGCGAGCTTTTCGGTGTTTCGCCGCGTCGCTGCATACACGATCGCCCCACCGGCTGGGCTCGAGGGGCTTTCCAATGCGTCGCGCAGGGCTTGCTGCAAGTGCTTGCGCCGCTCCGACGAGCTATCGCTTTCGATGACCGAAAGATGCAGATTGGGTCGCGAGAAACCCCGCA
>JASFKY010000223.1:0-6395 GCA_050118395.1 Myxococcales bacterium
GAGCGGCATCGGGCTCGCCCTGATCATCGTGACCACCCTCAAGGGCCGGCTTTGGTGTGGTTACGCCTGCCCTCACACCGTGTTTCTCGAAGGCGTTTTTCGCCGGATCGAGCGCTGGATTGAAGGCCCACGCGCTCAACGGCTTCGTCGCAATGCGGGAAGCCTGACTTTCGACAAGCTTTGGCGAAAAGGGCTCAAGCACGCCATTTACATCGTGCTGGCACTTCTCCTGTCGCACGTATTCATCAGCTACTTCGTATCATTGCCATCGCTGGTCGACATGGTGCAGCAAAACCCCGCCAAGCATCCGACTGCGTTCACCTGGGTCGTCGTCATGTCGGGCATCTTGTGGTTCAACTTCGCGTGGTTCCGTGAGCAGCTCTGCCTGATCATTTGCCCCTACGGTCGCCTGCAGTCGGCGATGACCGACCGCGACACCATGGTGATTGGCTACGATTGGAATCGAGGCGAGCCTCGCGGCAAGGCCAGCGACCCCACCAATGGGGACTGCATCGATTGCAAACGCTGCGTCGTAGTGTGCCCCACGGGCATCGACATCCGAAACGGCTTGCAGATGGAGTGCGTGGGATGCGCTGCTTGTGTGGACGCATGCGACGAGATCATGGACAAAGTGGGTCGGCCCCGAGGTTTGGTCCGGTATGACTCGCTCAACGGGCTCGAGGGCGAGACCAAGCACGTCGTTCGCCCTCGCGTCTTTTTCTATGCGGGCATCGTGATGCTTTGGCTCGTCGGCGCCGTCTTTGCCTTCGCGCAAAATGCCGACTTCGAAGCCAACGTCCTTCGGCACGAAGGGGCGCCGTTTTACGTCGAGAACGGACACGTCCGGAATTCCATTCGTGTGCACCTGGTCAACAAGACCAACGCCAAGCAGACGTTCTCCATCGTGCCTGAATCCGACAGCGACATCGAATACGTGGTGCCCCAACCGCACGTAGAGCTCGAGTCTCTCGGTAGCACCTACGTGCCGATTCTGGGCGTGCTCCCCGTCGACGAAATGAAACCTGGCCTCCAGATGAAGGTCACCATTTCGATGGAAGGACGCGACGATCGCAAGAGCCACCGTGTCGTCGAGGCGCCCTTCGTAGGTCCTGGCTCTTGACCGGCGGCCTTCAAGGCACGGACATCACGATGGCCCCGCTCTTGTGCACGAGCTCGTGAGACACGCTCCCGAGCAACGTTCGAGCGACCGCGCCTTTTCCGGTAGTTCCGCATACGATCAGCGGTGCGTCGAGCTCTCGAGCCATCGCAACGATCACATCGGCCGGCTCGCCGTACGACGCATGGCATTGAATCCGAATGTCGTCTGCCTTGAGCGTCCCGCAGGTCTTCATCTCGAGAAGTTGCCGCAGGTCTTCGAGCTCTTTGCTGGAACTGGCGGCATCGCCGCTCTGAGAATCGAGCACCGTGACGACATGGACCTCGGCGTCGAGCTGCCGACCCAAGAATACGCCAAGCTCGAAAGCCCGGCGTGCGGGATCTGAAAAATCATAGGCCACCACCAATCGGGGGATCATCGACACGGTTCACTCTCTCTCTTTCGGCTCTTCGTCCTCGCGACCACGTACCACGAGCACCGGGCAGTGGGCGTGGCGCACGACTCGCTCCGCAACGCTTCCCAAAAACGCACGGGACAGGCCGCTCCGGCCGTGGGAGCCAAGAATCATCAAGTCCACGTGCTCGTCTTCAGCCAGCTCCACCAGGGCCCGGCCGGGCGAGGGATGCTGGATGACGCTGAGCTCGACTTCGGGGACGCCCTTGAGAAACTCCGAAGTCTTGCCGGACAGGGTTTCGCGGATCGCATCTTCGATCTCCACCCGAATGCTGCGCTCCAATAGGTCCGGCCGCGACCACACGACCGGGGGGATGTTCGGGGTAGGATCGAACACGTGAGCGACCAGCACGCGCGCATGGAAGCTCTTGGCATAAAGCGCTGCAGTTCGGAGGGCCTCGTCCGAAATCTCGGAAAAGTCCGTGGCTACGAGGATGGTGCGA
Source organism: Myxococcales bacterium (assembly GCA_050118395.1). GTDB lineage: Bacteria > Myxococcota_A > Polyangia > Polyangiales > Houyiibacteriaceae > SG8-38. Next base: position 2,014 of record JASFKY010000223.1, read on the forward strand.
GGCTTGTTCATGCTCTCTGCTCTATCAAGCTCCGTGCCAGGTGGCCCACGGCAGTATCCGCGCCAAAGCATAGCGAAAAAGGCGCAGCATCTGCGAAAGTTTTGTCCGCGGCGCATATCTTGCGTGTCCAGTGCAAAGAAATCCTGCTAAACCTTTGGCGTAATCTTTGCATTGTCTGGCATGACCATCCTGACGGGAGGCCCCCATGAGCGACAAACCGTTGATGCCCTCCGAAGTTCGGCGCAAGGTGCTGAGCCAACATCGCGAGATCGAACAAATGCTCTCCGAGCTCGAGTCCGGAGTCGCGAAGCTAGGCGATGGAGGGGTGGATGCTAACCAGGTCAAACGCGCAGCCTATGCGCTTCGGGGCATTTTAGAGCTTCACATGAACTTCGAGGAGCTCCACATGGTCCCGGCAATCACCGAAGCGGATGGATTCGGCCCGGAGCGCGCCCGACACCTCCATACCGAGCACCAGGAGCAGCGCAAGCAGCTCGACCATCTGGTGGATGCTATCCGCGAGGCCAGCTCCGTTCGGGACCTGGCCGAGAGCGTGGCGAAGCTGGCCGAGATGCTTCGTGACGACATCGAGCAAGAAGAGCGTGACTACGTGACCGACAAGCTGCTGCGCGACAACATCATGCCAACCGATACCTTCGGGGGCTGACCAGACGATAGCGCACCGAACCCGGCGAGATACCGATGCAAATCAAACAAATCCTAGTGCCCACGGATTTCTCCGAGAACGCGGAGCACGCACTGAGCTATGCAATCGAGCTGGCCAAGCAATGCTCGGCCAAGATTCATCTGCTTCATACACCGGTGATTCCGACGTACCTATTGATGGACTTGTCCTACAGCCCTGGACCCGAAGCCGTCACGCGCATTTTGAACGATGCGCAGGACCAGCTCGATGCCCAGGCCAAGCTCGTCGATGATGCGGGCGTCGAGCATTTCACGGTGATCCGGGAAGGCACCGTGCACGAGGTGATCCGTGACTACGCGAGAGAGCACGACGTCGACTTGGCGGTGGTCGGCACTCACGGGCGCACCGGAGTCTCGAAATTGATGTATGGAAGCGTGGCGGAGCGGGTCATCAAGACCGTGCACACCCCCATCATCGTCATTCCCACCGGCGGCGGAAAGCTTCCGAGCTCGATTGTGGTCGCCTACGACTTTTCGGGCCCGTCCAAACGTGCCGCGGAGGCCGCACGCGCCATCCACGGCGTATTTCGGGGTCCGCTGCACCTCGTTCACAGCTATCTGGACGTCTGGGGCGAATACACCGATCGGGGAGCGGTCGTGGGAGAGGCCGCGGAAAAGCGCCGTGAGGCGTTGCGCCTGGGGCTCGAAGAGATGCTCGAGGCCGACGCGAACGAGCTCTTTTCCATCGATGCCCAGTCCATCCAGACCCACTTGGTGAACGGCGATCCCGCCGAAGGAATACTCGAGGTCGCCGAGGACGTCGGTGCCACGCTCATCTGCGCGGGAACCACCGGCAAGAGCGGGATCGAACGACTTCTCATCGGAAGCGTGGCCAGGCGCCTGCTTCATGATAGCCAAGTGCCCCTTCTTCTCACCCACGACGAAGGCTGAGACCATCGATCTCGAAGGCATGCCCGAGGAGCAAATAGTTGGCAGCGTCATGATCGGGCGGGTCATCATGCTGGCGCTGGCGTTTGCCTGCGGGGCCGGATGCACCTGCGAGCGCAAAGACGGCTCGCCCGGCGGCGGCGTCCCCGAGGGCTTCGACCAGGTCATGCAGGAGCATGCGGACCTATCCGTGGTGGCGCGCAATGCGCTGATCCGAGGCGAGCTTCCGACCGCGCAGCAGGCGATGCGAAAGCTTGCTTTCTTCATGGAAAACGTGCCTCCTCCGGAGCAGGGCAAGCAGTACGCACGGATCACTCGCGACCTCGCGCAACAGGTGCGACGAGCGAGCGACCTCGAGGAGGCGTGCATGGCCTTCGCTCGGCTCTCGAACGCGTGCGGGCAATGCCACCATGCCTTCGACCGGGGCCCGCCGATCAAGCTCGAGCCTGCCCCAGGCGGCGAGGATCTCCAGATGCACATGCGTCGCCACTACTGGGCAATCGAGCGGATGTGGGAAGCGCTCCTCAGCAACTCCACCGCGGCTTTCCAGTCGGCTGCAGAAGTCTTGGCGGAAGCTCCCCTGCACGGGGAGCAGTCTCCCAACGAAGAGAATCCCCCGGGAGTGACGCGGCTGGCCTACGAGGTCCACGATCTCGCGTTTGCCGCTGCAGTCGAAGGCAAGGTCGAGGAGGAAGAATACGTGCCAAGGCCGGGCGAGCGGGTGGAGGTCGAGCCCACGACCAGCGGGGAAGCTGAAATCTTCGGACGCCTTCTGTCAGCCTGCAATCAGTGCCATACCCTGCTCGACGTCAAACCCGGCCTCAGTGCCGAGGAACGCGGAGAGGTGTCCCCATGAAACGATGGGCGGCGCTGATCCTTGCAGTCTGCGCAACGGGGTGGTCGATGGGTTGCGCCGGTGGGCGGGTGCGCGGAGCTCAAGGCACGGAGATGCAACAACAAGAGGAATATCTTCCAGAGCAGAAGGTGAAGCCTCCGGAAGGCAACATCAACCGGGTGTCGGGGCCGCTCACGCCTATCACGCCACCACCGGCCCTCGAAGTCGACCTCGAGCGACGGCCCCCGCGACCGCCGCCCGAAATCGAGCCGGACTCCGAGGCCGGTTCGCAAGCGCCCGAACCCGAAACCCTACGGTAAACCCCAGATTCCCGATGTCGAAGCTCTGTTCCGCGCAAGAAGCCGCCAACCACATCAACTCGAACCAGCGCGTGTTCGTTCACGGTGGGGCGGCCACTCCGACGGCTCTGGTCGATGCCATGGTGGACGAAGCGAGCCGTCTGCGCGATGTCGAGCTCATCCACCTGCACACCTCCGGAGACGCCCAGTATGCCGATCCAGAGTACGCTCGCTCCTTCCGCGTAGCGAACCTGTTCGTCGGTCACAACATCCGCCACAAGCTCGATGGGGATCGCGTCGACTACCTGCCCTGCTTTCTGTCCGAGATTCCGCAGTTGTTTCGGTCCGGCCGGCGGGCGCTCGACGTAGCGCTGGTTCAGGTTTCGCCGCCGGACAAGCGCGGGTACTGCAGCCTGGGCGTGTCGGTGGACGTGGCCCGCGCGGCGGTCGAGTCGGCCAAGGTAGTCATCGCGCAGGTCAACCGCCACATGCCCCGCGTGCATGGCGATGGGTTCGTCCACATCGACGAGCTCGATTGGCTGGTGGAGTACGACAAACCCCTACCCGAGTCGCCGCCATCGCCATTGGGCGAGGAAGAACGGGCCATCGGGCATCATGCCGCCGCCCTGATCGAGGACGGAGCCACGCTTCAGATGGGAATTGGGGCGGTCCCCGACGCCGTCCTGGCTGCGCTCAGGGGTCACCGTCACTTGGGCGTCCACACCGAGATGTGGTCCGACGGGCTGCTTCCCTTGCTGGAATGCGGCGCGGTGGACAATAGCGAGAAAAAAGTCCATCCGGGGCGGACTGTCTCGGGCTTCGTCGTCGGTACCCAGCGTGTGTACGATTATATCGACGACAATCCCAGCGTGACCCAACTCGACATCGGCTACGTCAACCGTGTCTCGGTCATCAATCGCAATCCCAAAGTCACCGCCATCAATTCGGCCATCGAAATCGACCTCACCGGGCAAGTCTGTGCCGATTCAATCGGCCACCAGGTCATCTCGGGGGTGGGAGGCCAGATGGATTTCATTCGTGGCGCCATGACATCCGAAGGCGGCAAGCCAATCATCGCCCTGACCAGCCGGACCCGAAAGGGCGTACCTCGAATCGTACCCACGCTCCGCCCGGGGGCCGGGGTCGTGACCACACGTGCGCACGTTCGCTTCGTCATCACCGAAAACGGTTCAGTAGACCTGTACGGCAAGACCCTCAATGAGCGGGCGCAGCTGCTCATCTCCATCGCCCATCCGGATGACCAAGAGGCCCTGGAGCGCGCTTGGTACGAAGCACGCGCTTGAACGCGTGCACGGCTTGCGCCTTCGACGCTTGGCTCCGCATCCTTTGCGCCAGTCAACGCCGAAATGTTGGCGAGTTGTGATGGCGGCAAGGGTTTGTTCGCGACAAGCTTTGGCACGGCTTCTGCTTGGAAGCCCGAAGGGGCTCGTAAAGGCGGGCCCAGGGGAGTACGCATTGATTTTGCCCAGTTGGTTTCCGTCCCGTTCCGACGAATCGTCGGGTCTGAGACTGCTCTCGCAAGCTCCGGGCAGTGACGACTCAGTCGCCGCTTCGACCGCGACGATCACGCCTGATGCCGAGTGGTTGACTACCAACTCGGGCGGTTCGTTCGCGATAGGCACCATCGACCGTTG
>JASFKY010000224.1:0-6380 GCA_050118395.1 Myxococcales bacterium
CGGGTTCCAAATAGCTCCGCGTCTGGATGGTGCTCTAGGAAGGTTTGCTGACGATCCTTGGAGCCGGGGTAGTACGGTCGCCGGTCGGCCGCCCGCGCAAAAGCCTTTTTGATGGAATCGAGCAGTGCTTCGCGCTTGCCCCATTGCTGGTGCTGGATGACGACCCGAGTCGCCGAGCAGTTGTACCCGGCGTTGTTGACTACCGAGCTCGCGATGTTGACTCCGTGAAAGTCCAGGTCTTTGTTGGACCAGGGGCCGGGCACGACGATGATGGGGCTCACGTTGCCGAGCTCGCACGTGAGCCGCTTGTCATTACGCGGGTTGCCGTTGGATTTTCGCTGCTCGCCTTCTTCGCCTACGCCGAAGACGATGGCATCATGGGTCTTGTCCGAACCTGTGATGTGGATCTCCTCGACGCGCTCGTGTCGGCAAAGGTAGTCACCCTCGGCGGCGCCGCCGTACACCACGCGAAAGAACCCGCGCTCACGCAGCGCCGCGAATGCTTGATCGACGAAAGGGCCGAGATACTCGTTGACCGGGTTCATCTTGAGAAGGACCACCTGGCCTTCCACGAAGAGCTTGTAGAGCGCATCCATGGGGCCGATCGACGCCACGTTGCCGGCGCCCAGCACCAAAGCGATTCGACCCTTGGGATCCTTTTCACGGTAAAAGGCGGCCTGATTTTCTCGCAGGTTGTCGAGGGTGACCTCCGGCTGCATCCAAACCTCGGCCGTGAAGCCTTGAAACAAAATGCTGTCCCAGACGTTCGCCGGCAGGACGGGAGCGACGACCTGCCCATCCGGGCGGGCGAACGCGGGTTTGGGAAGCTGCGGAACGCCATGCTCCTGGATGTCTTGCAACGAGGCGATCAAGAGCTGAATGTTTCGAAGGGTCGTCGCCGGGCCGGTCATCCACTCTTCGCCTTCTTCGGCGGTCCCGAAGGTCAAGCCCTTGGCCTCCACCGCGGCGACAACCCAGCTCTCGGCCACCTCGACCATCCCCTCCCGAAGGTGCTCGAGCAGCTCGATGCGTTCGTCGATGTCAAGCGCGGCCCATTCCTGCTTGTGGTCTTCGAGGATGGCAAGCGCCTCGTCCAGCATGGACTGGGACGTGGGCTCGATGCGGTGTTGCGCTTCGGGAATGGCTGCGGAGCCCTGCATTTCGACGGCGGATTCGGTCACGGGTCCTCCTTAGGCGGATCGGGAAGTCATGTTGGGCGGTGCGGCGGCAGAGATCAAGAACTCCCGAACCTCGCCGAGGTCATGACAGGGACGGGCGGGCGGAAGGCTCCGAAGAAACACCTTTCCATAGCCTCTGCTTCGGATTCGTGAATCGAGAATCGCAACCACACCGCGGTCCTGCGTGGTCCGAATCAGTCGGCCGAAGCCTTGCTTGAGCGAGAGGGCCGCCGCAGGGACCAGATAGCGCATGAAGGACGATTCTCCCGCCTCGTCGATCCGCCGACAACGGGCAGCCACGATCGGGTCGCTCGGAACCTCGAACGGAAGCTTGTCGATGATCACCAGCCGCAACGCCGATCCAGGAACGTCTACGCCCTCCCAAAAGCTGGCGGTGGCAAACAAAACAGCATCGCCCTGATCGCGGAACCGGTCCAGAAGCGTTTGTTTCGGCGCGTCTCCCTGGACGAACCATTCGTAGTCCAGCTCGTCGCCGACACGCTTGGCGAGGATCCGCATCATGCGAAGCGAGGTGCAGAGCACGAACGCTCCCCCTCCGGTCATGCGAATCAGCTCCAGAATCTCTTTGGCCGCCGCATCGGGAAACTCCGAAGCACGTGGGTCGGGTAGATGATCGGGCACGTACAAGGCCGCCTGCATCTCGTAGTGAAAGGGTGATTCGACCACTTCCTCGCTGACCTCCGAGTCCATCCCGAGGCGTCGTTTCACGAAAGCGAAGTCACCACCGGTCGCGAGCGTGGCGCTGGTGAGCACGATGCACGGCACGCGTTCGTGCAAGCGTTCGCGAAGCAGCGGACCGACGTCGATGGGACTGGAGCCTACGGACGCGCTCCGACCCGTGCCTTGCGACCAGCTCACTTGCCCGGGCGAATGCAGTGAGCCGAGCGCCTCACGCAAATGCTCCGCGCGCCTCGCGATTTGCAAGATCTGCTCTCGCGGCGGTTTCCGATTGTGACAGGACGCGGCCAGCTCTGCGAGCACGTTGTCGAGCGCGAACAGGTCCTTTTCCGGTACGGCCTCAGGCGGGAGGGGGGCGCGGCCGCCGTTGGGATTCGCGGGCAGCGCCCCGAAAAACGTCGATGCCTGGTGCAGGACGGCATCGAGAAGACGCGCGGCATGGGCTCGTGTGCCCGACTCGCCTCCGAGGGACAGGCGCGCGTCCCGCACCAGCCGTTCGATCATGCCGGTGGACAGGCGTGAGCCGAAAAAGAGCGTGGCCGTGTCTTCGAGTTGGTGTGCCTCGTCGAAGATGACCGCGTCGTAGTCTGGCAAGACCGAGGCAAAACCCGTGTCGCGCAGCGCGAGATCGGCGAAAAACAGGTGATGATTGGTCACCACGAGCTGAGCCTCCTCTGCCCGTCGGCGGACGCGGGTCACGAAGCACTGGTCGTAGTAGTCACACCGGGCGCCGATCCGCGTGTCGGAGCCGCTGACCACGCGAGACCAGATGGGATCTTGCTCCGCGATGGCGCCGAGCTCGGCGCGATCCCCCGAATCGGTGGCTTCCACCCAGCTTCGCAACAAGGGCAGGGTTCTTGCGAAACGCGGCTGCATCGCGTCGGCGCTGCGTGTCAGCTCCTCGAACCGGCGCCGACACAGATAGTTGCCCAAGCCTTTGACGCACGCCGCATCGATGTCGAGACCCAAGTGGCGCTCGAGGGCGGGGAGGTCTTTTTCCATGATCTGGTCTTGCAAGGCCCGCGTGCCCGTGGACACCAGAACCCGTCTTCCGCTCAAGGCGGCCGGAACGAGGTAGGCCCAGGTCTTACCCGTACCGGTGCCGGCTTCGATCAAGACGACACCGTCGTGCGCCAGGGCATCTTGAACGGCGCGCGCCATTCGGATTTGACCCGGTCGATGCTCGTAGCCGGGAACACCCCGGGACAAGGGCCCCTTGGGTCCCAACAAATGTCCGGCGTCCATGGGTCTGCTCTAGCATGAGCCGCTGCCCGTGCCCCACGCGCGCGCTATACACGGACCATCGTGATCCCGATCCGCGACATCAATCAGACGCATCGGACCCCAATCGTGACTTGGGCTCTGATCGCCGCCAACGTGCTCGTGTTCTTTGGGACGCTGAGCCTAGGAAAAAGCGAGGCCGAAGCGCTCGTGATGCGCTTTGGAGTGATTCCGGACGTGATCCTCCACGGTAACTGGGGCGCCCCGCGGATGGAGGGAGGGGCGCTGGGGAGTTGGGTCACGCCCTTGAGCAGCATGTTCTTGCACGGTGGCCTGCTGCACGTGGGGCTCAACATGCTCTTCCTGCACGTGTTTGGCGACAATGTGGAAGACGTGCTCGGACGAGCGAGATTTCTGGTCTTCTATTTGCTTTGTGGGCTCGGTGCGGTCCTCGGGCAGGTCCTGGTGGACCCGAACAGCACCGTGCCGATGATCGGCGCTTCGGGGGCGATCTCCGGGGTCCTTGCCGCCTACGTGACGCTATTTCCCCATGCCCGAGTGGTCACACTGATCCCGATCTTCATCTTCATTCATTTCCTGGAGGTCCCGGCGGCGATCTTCATCGTGCTCTGGTTCTTGCTGCAACTCGTGCAGGGCTATCTATCGCTCGGGATGATCGCGGAAGGAGCGGGCGGCGTGGCCTGGTTCGCACACATCGGCGGTTTCCTCGCCGGTCTCGTTTGCGTTCGGCTGATGTACCCCAAGCCTAGGGTGCGGCGGCGGCGGGCATATCGTTAGCAGGCGGAGTCGGCTGGGGCATAGGCTCAGCCTGTGCGTTCGTGTTCTCGGTGCTCGGGTCGGATTCGGCGGTGTCGTTTGCCTCGGCAGCGACGGCGACCTCAGACGCACCCTGGGGCTCGAGGCTCACCGAGATCTTGGCCACCATGCGGCGCGGCTCCTCGGTGAAGCTGCCGCGAGTCAGCGATTGGGTGACCGTCTTGAACCCATCTTTCGAGATCACGATCTTGCGAGCTCCCGTCAAGCTGTCGAGCTTGACCGTGGTGGGAGTAAGACCTTCGACCCGGCCCGCGGCAGTGACCTTGGCGCCCGGCGGATCGCTGGCCACGTCGACGACATAGGGCAACGCCGACAAGACGAGCTTCAACGGCGCTTGATCGGCCTGGACCACGACTCTTTCGCGGCGTGCCAAGAAGCCGCGGGCCTTCGAGAAGACCGACAGCTCGGTACCGGCCGCGTACTCGACCTCGATCGGCGTACGCCCCGCAGCTTTGCCGTCGATGCTCACGAACGCCCCACTCGGAACGGAAAGCACACGAAACTTGGCGATGGGCGCGCTCGACACAGGCTCCGGGGCAGCCTCTGCGGCGCGGGCCACCGGCTGGGACGCCTCTTGCGACGACGCGGCCGCCTGCTCCACCGGTTGGTGCGCGCTCGTGTCTGGCGCGGGACGGGCGAGCGAATCGGCGCTCGGACCTGCCCCCCGTGCGGCAAGCGCCCCCAGGGAAGGCGGCTGGTCGAAGGCCGCCGGCGGAACGAATCCTGGCGCGATGCGCTCGAGCAAGCCGTCGAGCAAGCCGAGTCGCAACGCAGCCACCGCGGCTGTCATCATCAACAACACCAGAAGAAGCAGGGCCAGCCATCCTCGCGTCCGTTGCCTTTCGGCAGCCCGAACGGGATCTTCGACGGCAGGAGCAGGCTTTGGAACCTGGAATACGCCCTCGGCGCTCGAGGTGGGCTCCGGAACCGTCGCCGCACGCGGTGGAACGGTTGCAACCGACTGATCGAGGAGCCGTGCATCGATGAACTCATCCGACGGTGGGTCGAAAGAGTCCGGATCCGCAGCGCCGAACAAGTCGGGCACCTCGTCCTCGAGCGGCGAGCTGGAAGGAGAGGGCATCGGCACGACGGGAGTGAGCTGTCTTTCCCTGAGGAACGGAGAGATGTCCCTGGCGACGGCGGTGGCATCGGCATCGGGGTAGTCGGAGAGGGGCATCTCCTTGACCTTGGTGGTCTCCTCGTCGAGAAAGTCGTCGTCTTCGGCGTCGTCGAGCTCGTTCAGCGCAGGTGCGGCAGAGCTTCGTCTCGACAATCCCGCGTTCGCCGCGGATCCACCAAAGGCCGACATGGCCCCCCGAGCTGGCGCTTCCGAACCGGACTGTCGTCGATCCGCAACGGCTTCACGAAAAGCGCTGAAGGCCCCGCGCGCCGCTGCACGGCGATCCGCTCCGCCTTCGTCGAGGGCCGAGGCGAGGAACTCGCTCACATGACGAACCTTGGTCTGATCGCCGCCACCGAGCTCGTTGGCGTCGGAGGCCGCAATGCTTCGAGTGCCTTCCTTGCCCTGGTCGAAGACCCCAGGCACGCCGCGCTCCTCCACGATCCGTGCGACGATGGCGCGGGACTCGGGATCCATCTTGATGAACTTGATGCCCATGCCGGCGGGATTGTTCGCATCGCCTTCGTGCTCGTCACGCCTCCAGACGACGCGACCGACGCCGTGTATCAGCGTCGACTGGTCCTGAAGAAGGAACTCGAACTTGAGGAGAGTTCCCACGGCCAACGGCTTTTTGGCCTTGATGAATACGCCTCCCCGCGAAATGTCGTTGCTGTAGCGTTCGATGAAATCCTCGAGCGTGGCGCTCTTGAAGCGGATCTTCACCGAAAGCAGCGTGCGCTTGTCTTTGCGTGCGTCTGCCATTGAGTCGTATCAACCCCCCACATCAGCGTAACGAGCCGTTCGTGAAGCAACAAACGTTTCGACGAGAAAAAGACGTCACCGAGGCGCAGAAACGGAAAAGCACGCCCGCGTCCGACGCTCGGATCCCGACGTAGTCCAAAGTCGTACATTCCCCTGCCCGTATCGGCCCGGGTTCGTGCCATGGAGCTGGACGACCCACTGCGCGTCCGAACAGCGACTGATGCTCGCACGATGGATCAGGAAACCCGTGTCGAGGACCACGCGAAGCAGTTCCGCGAAGCTCTCGGGCGAGGGCTCCACGCTTGCATGGCGCGTGGCCCACGGACGCCCAGAAAGCCTGGGGAGCTTCACGCTCAAAGCGCAGGCGTCGACGAGAGAATCGGCCTCGACGTCGACCTCGAATCGCGTCGCCGAAGCGCTCGTACGGATGATCGCCGGGCGCGCCCAAGGCGTCAGGTGGCCTTCGAGGCTTCCAAGGGTGGGCTCGTATCGATCGCCCAGCTCGGGAACGACGTCCAAAAGCGGGCGTAGCGCGAAAGCACGGGCTTGCAGCTCAGGGTGTG
>JASFKY010000225.1:0-6358 GCA_050118395.1 Myxococcales bacterium
CCGGGACTCGGTCGCGTCGGTCGCCAAATCCTTCTTTGCCCTTTTTCATCTACCGGTTCGTGTCATTTCACACGAAGGCGATCTGTTGGCCGACGAGCATCGTGACCGCCCGCTGTGCAACTACGTCAACACGCTGCCCGTGGGCCGACGGCAGTGCGCCCAGACGGTGGAAGCGGTGCGCGACCTGGAACCAAGCGACGAGCCCCTCGTACATCCCTGCTTCACCGGTGCCGTGTATCGAGTGGTCCCGCTGGCCCATCAGGGTCGTCTCGTCGGGCGCTTCGTGATCGGCCCGTACGTTCCCGCCGAGACGCAGACCGTTCCCGAGTCCCTGATCTCGCTTCCCTCGATCGATGCAAAAGAGGGGCGCGAGCATTGGACACGGATGCCACGTGTTCGAGCGGACATCGCGGATCTCGTTTGTGCCCATCTCAAGCGCATATTGGAGCTATTGGTTTTTTCCGGCCACCGTGCCCAGCTCGCATCGACGATGCAGATGGCAAGCGTCCGCGAGAGCTATCGGGAGCTCGCCCAGAAGAACGAGGCGCTCAAAGAATCGTACGAAGAGCTCAAGCAGGTGGACAAGCTGAAGTCGACCTTCCTGGCGACCGTCAGTCACGAGCTCCGAAGCCCGTTGACCTCGATCCTCGGTTACACGGAGATGCTTCAGAGTGGCGCTGCGGGTGCGCTCGCCGAGGAGCAGTCGGACATCCTGAAAACGATCCATGCAAAGGCCGAAGAGCTCTTGGGCCTCATCAGCAGCTTGCTCGATCTGGGACGCCTGGAGGCCAAGACCCTCAACCTTCAACGCGAAGCGGTAGACGCCCGGGCGCTGCTCTCAGGCGTCGGCTCGACCATCGTTCCGAGCGCCAATTGGCGCAACATCGCGCTCGACATCGAAGTCGAAGCGGCTACCCCCAAAATCTGGGGAGACCCCGTGCGTTTGCGCCAGATTTTGCTGAACCTCGCCGAAAACGCGATCAAGTTCACCGGCGAAGGCGGGACCGTGTCGTTGCGAGCGGAACTCGGACGGCTGGATGAGGCCGAGTCGGAGAGCTTGGGCTCGGCTCTTTTCACCGGTCGCCAACCAGCGGTCGTGCTCACCGTCCGCGATACCGGGATGGGCATTGCGGAGGACAAGCTGACCAAGATCTTCGACGTCTTTTATCAAGTGGATGCAGGCACCACGCGAGCTCATGGAGGCGCGGGGCTCGGATTGTCGATCGTGAAGCAACTCGTCACCGCCCATGGCGGCACGATTGAAGTCGACAGTGTGCCGAGCGAGGGCACGTCGTTCACCGTGAAGCTCCCAGCGGCCCAACACGATGCGTGACGAATTCGAGAAGATCGAGTGGCTCAAGTCGCGGTTCCAGCTCGACGGCGACGCAAAAGAGCTCGTGATCGGCATTGGCGACGACGCCGCCGTGATGGACTTCGGGAATCGACCCACCGTCATCACAGTCGACACCCAAGTCGAAAACGTCCATTTTCGCTTGGACCTGCTCTCGCACCAAGAGCTCGGATATCGTTCGATGGTCGCTGCTGTGAGCGACATCTGGGCCATGGCCGCGCTGCCCAATGCTTCGGTGGTGGCCTTGAATCTTCCCGGTGAGCTGGCCGACGAAGATTTCCAAGAGCTCATCGAAGGACTTGCCTGCGCCGCGCGCGCCACGGGAGCGAGAGTCATCGGCGGAAATCTCAGCCGCGGCGACGCCCTGGCCATCACGACCACCGTGTTCGGTTTGCCGGTCGCCGATCCCGTCGGTCGCGACGGCGCAAAGGTTGGCGATGCGATTTACGTGACCGGAGCTCTCGGCTCAGCGGCAGCCGGTCTGGCCGTGCTCGAAGCGGGCCGCCTCGACCTCGAGCACGGACCGACCTTCGCAGAGCGTTGGCGCAAGCCGCCGATCAATGGACAGGCTGCGAAGTTGCTGGCGAAGTTGGCGACCGCCGCCGTCGATGTGTCCGACGGGTGCCTTCAAGACCTCGGACACGTCTGCACGGCGTCACACGTTGCCGCAACGCTGTTCGCTCACGACATTCCGAAGGCACCAGGATACGAGGCGACCTGCGTCGCGCTCGGCTTCAACCCGCTCGATCTGGCGTTGGCTGGAGGAGAAGACTACGAGCTTCTATTCACCGCGCCGGCCTCGGCCGGTGCCGCCTCGGTGGCCACCCGAATCGGCGAAATCACGGAAGGCACCGGGATCCGAGTCGTGGATGCGCAGGGCCGGCCGATCCAAGTGTCCCGAGTCGGGTTTCGTCACTTTTCGTAAAGCCATGCAGCACGGCGATCGCGATCGAACTGGGCCGCACCCCTCGACTCCTCGCAGAGCACGTCGTCCAAGGACCCCGTGCCATCGACCGCAAGCCGGAAGCCCGGCCCCCCCGTGAGCAGGTCGATTGCCGGTCGATCCGAGACGAACTCGTAGGGCTCCGTCCGCCAACGTCGAGTTTCAGCGAGCTGCGGCAGAACCGCGGCCAGCATGCGAAGGTACGACTCGTAGGGCCGAAATACCCACGAGTCGGTGATGTGCACCTGCACGCCACGACAAACGCGCCCCGCATGCTTCTGAAAGGTCGGCACGAACTCCACGGGCCGGAGCGCGACACCGTGAAGCTCCAACTCCAGGAGCGGGGCCGGGTCCAAACCGGGCCCGCCCCATAGCTCGAACGGCCTGGTGGTTCCCCGCCCTTCCGAAAGCCGGGTCCCCTCGATGAGGCATCCGCCCGGATAAACCATCGCGGTGTCGACCGTCGGCATGTTGGGTGAAGGCATCACCCATGGAAGCTCTGTATCGCTCCACTGCATCGACCGGTGCCACCCGTCCATGCGAACCACGTGGAGAGCCTCGGAATCGAGCCGCTCCACGTCGCAAACCCAATGTAAGAGCTCGCCGATGGTGAGACCATGGCGGACCGCGACCGGATACAAACCCACGAACGACAGGCAACTCGGTTGCTGCGGCGCTCCTTCCACCCTAATCCCTCCGAGAGGATTGGGTCTATCGAGGACCACCACCTCGACCCCCTGCGCAGCCGCAGCTTTGAGAGCCAACGCCGCGGTCCAAACGTACGTGTAGTAGCGTGATCCGACGTCTTGGAGATCGATGATCAGCGCGTCCAGACCCCGGAGCCAATCGGGCTGCGGGCTGAGATCCGCTGCATCGTCGCCGTAAAGCGAGTAGACGGCGACATGCTGCGCCTCGTCGGTCTGCACCCCCACCATGTCTTGCGCTGCGCCGGCAAATCCGTGTTCTGGACCGAACAGCGCGCGGATGTGGGCGCCACTGTGCTCGAGCACGTCCTTTGCCGGGCGAAAGCGCGAATCGATGCTGGCTGCATGGGCGAGAAGACCGACTTTGCGCCCTTCGACCCAACGCTTCGCATCCGCGTCTCCCTCCGCAATTCGATCCAGCCCTGTTCGGACACCCGTCAATCTGCTTCACCCATCGCCGACGGCTCCGCGGCTTCACCGGCAAGCAAGTACAGCAGGGCCATGCGAACGGCGACGCCCGCCTCCACTTGTTCGAGAACCACGCTTCGCTCTCCGTCCGCAATGACACTCTCGATTTCGACGCCTCGGTTCATCGGCCCCGGATGCATGACGATGGCATCCGGCTTGGCGTACTCGATGGTTCGAGCGCTGATCCCGAAAGTGCGGGCATACTCGCGCAGGCTCGGGAGCAACGCCCCCTCCAATCGCTCGCTTTGAATGCGAAGCACCATGACCACGTCGGCACCTTCGAGCGCTTGCTCCGGTCGATCGAAGACACGAACTCCGAGCGAGTCCACGGCCGCGGGCAGGAGGGTACGCGGACCGACCACTCGGACCTCGCAACCGAAGAGCCGCAAGAGCTGCGCATTGGAGCGCGCCACACGTGAGTGAGAGATGTCGCCGACGATCGTGACCACCAGGCCCTCGAGCGTGCCTTTCTCTCGACGGATGGTGAACGCGTCCAGAAGCGCTTGAGTGGGGTGTGCATGCATCCCATCACCGGCGTTGATGACGCTGCACCGGATCTTCGAGGCGACGTAGTTCGGAGCTCCCGAAGCATTGTGCCGGATCACCACGACGTCGGGGTGCATGGCTTCTAGAGTTCTGCACGTATCCTGGAGAGTCTCGCCCTTCTTCACGCTCGAGGCGGATACGTTCATGTTGATCACGTCGGCGCTCAACCTCTTGCCGGCAAGCTCGAACGAGGTACGAGTTCGAGTCGAGGCTTCGTAAAAGAGGTTGATTACGGTCTTGCCGCGCAATGTCGGTACCTTTCGGACTGGCCGACGCGACACTTGGAGAAAGACCTCGGACGTATCGAGGATACGCTCGACCTCGGACTTGGTGAGGCCTTGGATGTCGAGCAGGCTGCGTCGAGAGAATGCGTGCGTCATTCCCCCTCCGTCAGGACCACACGGTCCGGCCCTGCCGCATCGATCCAAACGTCCAGCCGGCCGCCGGGGCTCACCTCCAGGGTGCGGCCCACGAAATCCGGCGCGATGGGGAGCTCGCGACCACCGCGATCGCACAGCACGGCCAACCACACGCGTGCCGGGCGACCGTGATCTTGCAAGCATTCGATGGCGGCCCGGACGGTGCGACCCGTATGGAGCACGTCATCGACGAGCACGACGTGACGTCCGGCAACGTCGAAGCGAATGTCGCTTGGACCGATCTTTGGGTTGGGCAAAGCCGTCGCGGCGTCATCCCGATAGAGCGAGATGTCGATGGTGCCTACGGGAGGAGCACGTCCTTCGACCTGGGATATCTCGTTCGCGATGCGGGCGGACAATGCCTCGCCTCCGCGCCGGATGCCAACCAAGGTCAGATCTTCCACGCCCGAGGTAGCCTCCAAGATCGCCACGGCAATGCGTCGAATGCTGCGTTCGATCGCGTCCGCATCGAGGACGACCTTCTGGGTTCGAGCCACGTTCGGCGCAGTGTGTTTGAAAAGCCGGGATGCTTCAAGCCTACGCCAGAGACAGACCGCCATCGATCGTCACCAGGCTTCCCGTCTGCCACGGCTGGTCGAGAACCGATAGGATGACGTCGGCGACTTCCTCGGGTTTGCCCAATCGGCCCAACGGGTGCAGCGCCGCGAGCTTGGCCAACTGAGACTGAACACGCTCCTCGCGCTCGGTTTCGTCGAGCGACTCTCCGGGCCGAAGTCGCGGGATGCGGAGCATGTCGGTGTCCACTCCGCCCGGCAGGACGGCATTGACCCGTATCATTCGAGGCGCCAACTCGAGGGCCAAGCTCTTGGTCAGTGCGTTCAAGGCTGCCTTGGTCGCCGCGTAGACGGCCGTGGATGGGGCAACGCGTTCGGATAACGTGCTCGACACGTTCACGATGGAGCCTCCCCGGTCGCGAAGGTCCTCGGCCACCGCTTGGCACAAGAGCAATGGAGCGACGAAGTTCACCGACAATTGCTGTTCGATCGAATCGATTCCAATCGCGCCCACGTGCTCGTAGCGCGCGATGGCGGCACAATTGATCAGGCCGTCGACCCCTTGGAAAGCACCGATGGCGCTACGGGCCGCTTCGAGTATTTGGCGGGGCTGTCCGAGGTCGGCAGTCACGACTCGAATTCGGTCCGGCGACCATTCTTGCAGATCGCGCAAAGCGTCGGTGTCACGCGCGATGCCCACGACCCGACCCCCACGCTCGATGATCGCCTCGACGGTGGCCCGCCCGATACCGCGAGTCGCCCCGGTGACGATCACCCTTCCCTCGGAAATCCTCATCTCATCTCAACCCAGCCCCGCGATGGGACCCCAGGGAGGCTCCGCCGGAACGTCGGCCGGCTCACCGTCCACCTCGATTTCGTCCTCCGGAATGAATCGCGGCGAATCGACACAGAGGATGGTTTGGTGGCGATCGGTCGGATTGAAATAAGCGTGAGCCGCTCCGCGGGGCCAACGATGAACCGTTCCAGGCGGGCATGGCTGGCCCTGGCAGAGCAGCCCGTCGCTGAGCACCATCTCCGATTCACGCATTTGATGGTGAACGTGCAACGGTATGCCGCGTCCCGGCGCGACGTTCAGTCGATAGATGCCCGCGCCTTTGGTTTCGTGAATGACGTCCACCGTGCCGAATGGCTTGTGCTCGAGCTCGTATCTGCAGTTGGCGGCATGTCGCTCGATCTCGAGCGAGGGAACGGCAAAGCCGCGAAGCGCGCCCGGCTTGCTCAGGCGCACCAGAGCCGAGTCGATCTGCGCGCGTCGCTCGTCAGGCGCCGGAGCGGCGAGGATGTAACGTGCCAACACGTGGGCCGCCGTTTCGAGCAGACGGAAACGGCAGCTTCGCAAAAGGAAGACGAGCTGCGAGGCGATAGCGGCGTAGTCCACGGTCGCGCGCAGG
>JASFKY010000226.1:0-6333 GCA_050118395.1 Myxococcales bacterium
TTGGTCGCTGGCGGAGAAATCACTTTGGCCGCTGGTGAAGGCGACTGCGGTGATCTCGCCACGGAAGACGGCCCGCTGACGCTCAGCGTGACGGCGCCGTAACGCGAACATCAGCAGCTAGGCCCCAAGCCTAGGCCGACGTGACGAAGGGCGAGTGCCACGGGCATTCGCCCTTTGTCCGTTAAATCAGCGAGAAAACCGACCGACTTTGAGCCGGTGCATGACCGCCAGCTTCTGACGCTCTTTGTACGCCCGGTGGCTGGCATCCCCCATTTCATTGCTCTCGTCGGTGGCCCGATCGAGCACCTGAAACTCGGTCTGCACGAAGATCATGTGCCCCAGGGGGGCAGCAGAGGCGGAAGCCGTGGCCAACACTTGGGGTGGAACGCGAACCGGCACGTCGGCGACGAAGTGCACGATGCGATAGCTCGGGGCGGTGAATCGATTGTCGATCGGCGAAAGCCCGTCCTCGACATCCAACGGTAGCTGCAACTGAGGCACCAGCCGAGCCAGAGCCGGCTCCGAGCGGCAGTAGTCGTGGAAGCGAAGGAGCGTATTGGTGGACTGTCCCGGGATCACGAAGTTGAAGGGAAAGATGCTGCGCTGCACGTAGTTCAGGATGGGGAAGACGTCCTGGGCCGTCCGTGTCACGATTCGGAAGCGAATCTTGTCGTAAATCTGCGACGCGCTGACGTCCGACTTCGACAAGAGCTTGGTATAGAGGGAGTCCTTGTTCTTCCGGCCGCCAATGAACTCCAAAATCGGAAAATCGTTCGCCAAGGCGGCGGCCATCACACGATAAACCTTCTGCTCCACCCACTGGAAGACTTCCTCGTCGGCCGTGGGCAGCAAGTACAGCAGCTCTCGGGCCTCCAGGTGGTGGATGATGTGCATCACCTTGAGAATCGCACATGCACAGATCTGCCGATGGCCTTTGGACGAGGCGAGCATCAGCAAGCCCAGTAAGTCTTTTTTGGCCACGGGCTTGGGCACCGGAAAGTCGAAGTGACGACGAAGATAGTCGATGGCAGCCTGCTTCACTTGTTCGGCACGGGCCGCATCGCGCTCGTCCCCGGGGTCGATCTCCTGGGATCGGATGAACTCGCTTGCTTCGTCCTCGCTGGCGAAATTGAGCCGATGCCAGTCGACCACAGAGCCGCCTCGAAGCAACATGCGGATCCCCTCGAGGTCGGTGAGGGTGAAATCATCGAGGCGGCGGAGGCTCGGGATGCGCACGGCTACGAAGACCGTTCCAGCAGGAGTGTGCCGACGAAAATTCCCACGGTCACGAGCAAGACGAGGGCGTTGAGCGCAAGGCCCCCGTGACATCCGCTCAGCGCACAGAGCCCCAACGCCCCGACCGCTCGTGTCGTACTTCGTCCCACCATCTTGGCCGGCCGATTGATACCAGCCAGAAGGTGCTGGCGCTAGTGGATTGGCCCGGGACGTTGCTGCCTCTCTAGATATCGAATATCGTTGGCAAAACGAATGACCGATTCGATCTTTCCCGCTGGCGCCGAACCCATTCTACCCATCCTGCCCCTGCGCAATTCGGTGCTCTTCCCGGCGACGGTCGTGCCGGTCAACGTGGGAAGGGCGCGCTCGGTGCGCCTGATCGAGGAGGCCTGTGGGCGGGAGCGACCCGCCATTGGGGTCGTCACCCAGCACAAGCCCGAGGTAGAGGACCCCACCTTCGACCAGGTCTACCACACCGGCACCGTCGCTCGCGTCCTCAAGGTCATCCGGCTGAACTCGGGCCAATACAGTGTCGTGCTGCAGGGCATCAGCCGCATGCGAGTCGAGGAGCCCCTGGGTCGCCATCCCACCATGCGCGCCAGGGTCCACCGCTATCATGAGGCGCCCACGGTGGACGTCGAAATCGAGGCGCTGGCCGCGCACCTTCGTGAGTCTGCGCGGCGACTCTTGCAAGACCTTCCGACGGCATCGCGGGAATCGCTCCACATTCTCGACAACGTACGACAACCCGGCGCGCTTGCGGACCTGATCGAGTCCAACTTGCCCGTATCGAACGACGCAAAGCAACGAGTCCTCGAGACGCTCGACGTGCGGGAGCGGGTCCGCATGGTGCTCGACCAAGTGAATCGCCAGAACGAGGTGATTCGGGTCAAGCAAGAGATCTCCACCATGGTGCAAGAGGAGATGTCGAGCTCGCAGCGGGAATACCTGCTGAGGCAACAGATCAAGGCCATCCGTCGCGAGCTCGGCGAAACGGATGTCGACGAGGATGACGTCGAGGACCTTCGCGAACGGATTGCGTTGGCGCGGTTGCCCGCCGAAGCCGAGGCCGCCGCCAAACGCGAGCTGCGGCGAATGAGCAACATGAATGCTGCCAGCGGCGAGTACCAAGTCGCGCGCACCTACGTCGAATGGCTGGCGGACCTCCCGTGGGCCAAGATGACACCGGATCGGCTCGACGTATCGCATGCACGCCGTGTTCTCGACGAGGATCACTACGGTCTCGAAAAGCCGAAGCGGCGCATCGTGGAATACGTTGCGGTTCGCAAGCTGCGCCGTGACGGACGCGCGCCCATCCTGTGCTTCGTGGGGCCGCCGGGTGTCGGAAAGACCTCGCTCGGCCGATCGATCGCGCGCGCTTCCGGGCGAGCTTTCGCGCGCGTCTCTTTGGGCGGCGTCTCGGACGAAGCGGAGGTCCGCGGTCATCGGCGTACCTATGTCGGCGCATTTCCGGGTCGCATCATTTCAGCGCTCAAAAAGACGGGCACGAAGAATCCGGTCTTGATTCTCGATGAAATCGACAAGCTGGGACGCGATCAACGTGGGGATCCCTCGAGCGCGCTGCTCGAAGTGCTCGATCCCGAGCAAAACCACCAGTTCAGCGATCACTATCTCGACGTGCCGTTTGATCTCAGCAAAGTGATGTTCATCGCGACCGCCAATCAGAAGAGCACGATCCCGAGCGCACTGCTCGACCGCATGGAAGTGATCGAGCTGCCCGGGTACACGCCCCGAGAAAAGCGGTCTATCGCCAGGGACTTTTTGATTCCGCGCCAACTGAGCGAGCATGGATTGTCGCCGGAGCGTCTCGATTTTTCCGACAGCGCCATCGACGCCCTGGTCGACGCCTACACGCACGAAGCGGGCGTCCGGAAACTAGAGCAGCAAGCCGCGGCCGTCTGCCGCGCGGTCGCGGTACGGCTGGCCAACGGCGAAGACGTGTCGATCATGGCGGATCCCGACTTCATCCAAGAAGTCCTCGGCGCGCCCAAGGAAAGCCGCCAGCAACCCGAACGCAGCGCGCGAGCGGGCTTTGCGACGGGCCTCGCTTGGACGCCGACCGGCGGGGATCTGCTGTTCGTCGAGGCCACGCAGATGCCCGGCACGGGAAAGCTGCACTTGACCGGCAATATGGGCGAGATACTGAAAGAGTCGGCAGCCGCTGCATTCACGTTCGTCCGCGCGCGCGCCGGGGAGCTCGGGCTTTCCGATGATTTCGCCAGCCGCAGCGACATCCATGTGCACTTGCCTGCGGGCGGAGTTCCCAAAGATGGGGCATCCGCCGGCATTCCCCTGTTCGTGGCATTGGCCTCCTTGCTGACCCAGGTGAAGGTGCGGCCCGATGTTGCGATGAGCGGCGAGATCACCCTCCGTGGCAACGTCCTTCAGGTCAGCGGTATCAAGGAGAAGTGCCTCGCAGCTCACCGCGCGGGCATCTCCCGTGTCCTGCTCCCCAAGAGGAACGAGCCAGACCTCGAGGAAGTGCCCGCCGAGGTGCGCGAGAGTCTCGACATCCGCCTCGTCTCCCGGGTCGACGAGGTGCTCGGCCTCGTGACGGACTTGGGCCCGACACCACGTCCGGCGGCCGAATAGCACGTGTCCAAGCTTTGGATTTTCCGATTTGGCCTAGCCTTTGCCGTCGCAACGGGGATCGGGCTCGCCCTGATCCCTCTGCTGGCGGTACAGGGTGTAGAAAGCGCCCTCGCGCTGGGTTTGCTTCTGCCTCCGTGGGCGGCCGCCATCGGAGCATCGTATGCGAGGCGGCACTGGAGCACTCGCGGCCTGGATTTGATGTTTCGAGCGGTCGGCGCGGGCTTGATTCTCTGGGCCGTACCGGTAGTGGTGCTCGCGCTCAGCTCGCTTCGCATCCGGCAATGTGCGCCAGGCCAGGGGTTTGCATTCATGGTGCTTGGGCCTGCATTGGGGTGCGCGCTTGCTGGGTGCACGGGCGTCTGGGTTGCGGCCGCCACCAAGCGCCCGCGGCTCGCTCCCTGGCTTGCCGCTGCGGTGCCCTTGGGTGCCACGGCACTTGGGCTCTGGGCCTTTTACGCCACCCCCACGGTCTACGTGTTCGGAGCATTTGCGGGTTACTTCCCCGGCGCCATCTATGACGACCTGGTGCGGATCCCTCAGCGCTACCTGACGTATCGCGCCTCCACGTTGGTCGCGCTGGTGGCGCTATGCGTGCTTTTCGATGCGCTTTGGGATCCTGCCTCCCGGAGTCTGGACATGCGACGACGCGCTCGCTCTCGCTGGGGGTCGATCCTGACGTCGGCCGGAATGCTGACCGTGGTCGCGGTTTCGTACTGGCACGGGGACGATCTCGGCCACTGGGTCAGCGAGGCACACCTGATCGCGCAACTCGGCAAGACGGAGCGTGGCCGATTTTGTACCGTGCACTTGCCGAGAGAAACCCGATCCGAAGAGGCGCAACGCTTGGTCGACGACTGTGATTTTCACGTCGAACGCACGCGCCGCCTGGTGGGCCTGAAATCCTCGAAGCCAGTCACCGCCTATTTCTTCCGCAACGGAGGGGAAAAGAAGCTGCTGATCGGCGTGGGCCGAACCCTGATCGCCAAGCCATGGAGACGGGAGGTGTACCTACAAATGGAAGGTTGGCCGCATCCCGTGCTTGGTCATGAGATCGTGCACGCCGTCCTCTCGGACGCCGGTCGGCCGCCTTTTGCCATCGCAGCGACTTGGGGTGGGCTGGTTCCGAATCCCGGCCTCGTCGAGGGAGCAGCGACCGCGCTGGCGTGGGACATTCGAGACGATCTCGACCCCGATCAGTGGTCGCGAATCATGATGGACCGAGGAGAGCTACCGGCCGCCGAGATGCTCATGAGCGTTCGGTTCAGCGCTCTACCGGCGCGGCGCGCCTACATGGCCGCAGGCTCGCTGGTTCATTTCCTGATGGCGGCTCGCGGCATGAAAGCATTCCTCGACGCCTACCGCAGCGGGCGCATCGACGATCTCGACCCACTCCAGGCCCAGTGGCGCCGTTATCTCGAAGAGGTTCCAGTCACGCCGGCAGAGCGCGGCATTGCGGAGGTGGCGCTGGCGCAGCCGAGCATCTTCGCGGCGGTGTGCCCTCATGCTCTCGCGGAGCTTCGGGCGGACCTTTCGGCGGACCGAGCGGCCCACGACGACCCACGCGTGATCAAAACGTGCGAGCAGATCCTCGCGATCGACCACTCCGAAGCCGAGGCACGCGCCGCCCTGATCGGAGCCCTGGCACGTTCGGGTCGCCGCGACGACGCTCGCACGGAGCTGGAAACCCTACGCGCTGAGCCTTCGACCCCACAGCCATTGATCGCAGCAGCACTCGAAAGCTATGCGGATGCCAGTTGGACCGCAGGAAACCTCGATGATGCCGCGCAGGCCTACGGCGAGTTGCTCGCCATGCCTCAAACCGACGATCGAGCACGGCAGAGCGAGGTCAAAGAGCTCGGGCTGGCGGCCAGCGCACCGCAACGAGACCTGATTTATCAGATCCTCGTCGACCGGGCCCCGGGCCCAGTGGTGGTTTATCTGGCCGAAAAGCTGTCCGAGCTTCGAAGCGATGGTCTCGGTCAATACCTGCAGGCGCGCCAACTGATGGGCAGCAATCGCTTCGCGCTCGCCCTTCCCTCGATCGAAAAGGTGAAACGTCTGGGTTTGCCCACCCGGAGACTGAGCCAAGAGCTCATCCGGATGCTCGGCATCGCGTCCTTCGCCGTCGGAGACTACCGCAAATCGGCGGAGGCGTGGGTCGAGCACGGACGCATCAGCCGGGCGGCCCACGCAGAAGCCGTGCGTTGGCTCGAGCGGATCGAGCTCGCCGAAACCAAGACGCTCAATCCGAAGCTGCCAAGTCCATGGTCGGCTCCCCGAGCTGCGCCTTGATGTGCGCGGCAATCGAGCAGTCGGCGGCCACGATTGGATCGCTCGCTGCCTTGGTCGTGCCCGAGGATGGCCCGATTTGACTGCGTACGGAAATCAGTCGCCCTCGGTTCTCCGTGCGGGAACGCAGCACGAGCTGGTCCCGATCGAGATTCCACAAGAAGACGTCCACGGGATCGGTCAAGCGGCTCTTGC
>JASFKY010000227.1:0-6326 GCA_050118395.1 Myxococcales bacterium
CTCGTGAACCGCTGTGCACGGTTGTTACTCGCTCTCTTCGTCGTCGGCTGCTCGCTCGATCCGAAGCCGGCGCGCCTGCATGTGGTAAACCTCGTCGAGCGGGCACCCTCCGTTCGCGTCCGCATCTGCGCCGAAGCGGGAGAAGACGACTGCCGCGAGACCGAGGTTGCGCACGGTTCGATTGGAGCCTGGATGAGTCTTTCGCCGGGAGCTCATCGCTTTCAGCTATCGACGGCGGAGGGCAATCTCACGGACTTTCGGTTCGGTCTCGGCCGAGATGGGGTTTACGCGCTCGTCCTTTATGGCATCGCCGAGCCTCCAGTGCGCACCAGCTGGCGCTCTCGAGCCAAGCAGCTGCTTGGCGGCATCGACCAACCGCTGGTGGCCGGCTACCAAGTGGGGCACCGCATGGTGAGGATGCAAAGCCCGGGCTCCGATACGCCGGCCCGCCTTCGTCTGGCCAACATGTCGCCCGGAGCCACGAAGATCGCGGCCGATCTCGACCTGGGCGTCGAGCACCGGACGCTGTCGCCGGTTCCATATGGCAGCCTTGGCGAGTCCGTAGACGCCGGGCGCAATCGTGGCACGCTTGCAGTGAGCTTTGCCGATAGTCCCCTGACCCTCGTCTCGCGGAAGCTCGCCCTGCCGCCCGGCTCGATCACCGTCGTCTATGTCGGCGCATTCGATCGAACCGTCCCTCTGCTGGTCGTGGACCAGTGGAGCGGCCAGTGACGATCCGTGTGACGAATCAGGAATCGCGGAGGTCCGCAAACTTGCTATCCACCCGAAGCCATTTGGTTGGGGGATTGGCTCGAGAGAAGCCTCATCGCTTGCTCGAAGGCCCGTTCGACTTTGGCCACGTCACGGGCGGATTTCCTGCCTTGCGCTTCGAAGTCGCTTTGGATTTCGAGGGCGTGCTCGGCGAGGATACGCCGGCGCGCAGGATCACGGCAGCATTCACCCGCATCCCGAAGCGCATCGAACAACGCGATCACGATTTGCACGTGCTCGATGCCGTAGCGGCGTATGGGATCGAAGCAACTCGATACGATCTCCTCGAATGTGGTGTGAGGTAAGACGACGCGCAGGGTTCCCGAGTCGTCTTTCCGACAACCCACGGGCATCTCCCGGTTGGCCGTCGCGCATACGACGGCTCCCAGCCGTTGAACGCAATCGTTTGCGGTCCTGGGGTCGTTGACGCCGGGAGAAAGGGCCCTGAGGGCAACCTCGGTGAGCTGACCAGTGAGGACTCGGAGATCCTGGACCGGGGTTCGATAGTTGCCGAAAACGAAACTCTCACGGAGCGATCTCATGATCTCGTCGGTTGCATTGTCGGTCGGACCAACCCTCGCGATCGAATTCCCCGCGCATACGAAATCGCCTGACCGGTAGCGAAGCATGATGAACAGCTCATGCTTCACAGCCGTGCTCAACACGGCATCATCATCGAGAACGCGCACGTATCCATCCGAAGTAGCGGCCACCTCGACCCCGTCCTTCGCGAGTCGCGCCTGCAACTCCTCGATGGAGCTCGCACCGGCTTGGGCTTCGTCCTCGTCGCGGGATTCAGGAAAGAGGCGAGGAATCAGCACGTCGATCTCCTTCGCCACGGAGGCGATGATCGTCGAGGCCTGTATCGATCGAGCCGTGTGATGAATGAAGTAGATCAGAACGAACAAGCTGAAGACCGCAAAGATCACTGCCATCGCCGATGCGATGTGAGGCACCTGTTGTCCTCGAACAGCCCGAAGCACCAATAGGCTGTAGAGAAACGTCGCGACGAAAGTTCCAAATGCGATCTGATTGGCGCGCGCACGAAGGAAGTTGCGTAAGATTCGAGGACCAAACTGGGAGGAGGCGAGTGTGAGAGCGACGACGGTGATGGAAAAGACCACGCCGGTTACGGTTATCATCGACCCGGCAATCAACGAGAGGACGGACCTCGTGTTTTCCGCCTCGGTCGAGCCAATCCAAGGGATGCGCCGAAGATTGACGAGCGAGTCCAGCTCCACCAGACCGAACGCCGCAACTACGGCCCCGAACGCCATGAACGTCGGCAAAAACCAGTAACTCCCGCGAATCGTTTCGAGGAAGCTTCGGAGTCGGCCTAGTATGGGGAATCCGTTCACCTGGAGCTGGGCTATCCCACTGTGGGCGAGATCTCGAACCTCGCGCGCTTCGTGTTTCTTTTTCCGGAGCGGCAGCATAACACGGCCTGCTCCGTCGGCCGACTACACGATGGCGTGAGCCAGCTTGGCGTTGACAACTTTGCGAAACCCCGGCCTAGAACGAGCCGTCAGGTTTCACTGCCAGTTGCGTGACCCGCTCTCGCCGTCCGCTCCGGCTTGCGCGGTGTCTTGCTCTCCGCTGCCGCCACCGATTCCGGGTGTTCCCGCGGTGAGCATGTTCTGACTGAGGGTCGCGAAGAAGTTGTCGGTGGGATCGGCGTCGTACACCGCGAAGCTGTAGCCGCCCTGGCCGCCGTTACCGCGGAAGCCGCCCTCGCCGCCTGCGCCGCCGTCGCCACTGGTGATGGTATTTCCGGTGAGCGTGGGCGCCATGCCTGCCGAGAAGATCACGCCATAGCTCGGACCGCCGCCACCGGCGCCGCCGTAGCCGCCTGGGCCGCCAAAGCCACCCCGGCCGCCGTCCGCGCCGTCGCCGCCGTTGCCGGCGATGTTGCTGTCGCCGTCCGCGCCCAAGCCGCCGCCGCCGTAGGTGCCGCCGCCGCCGCCCACGCCTCCGCTTGCGCCCGGGCCGCCTGCCGCAGAGGTGATCGTATTGCCCACGAGCTCGCTCGCATCGATCGCGTACAGCCAGACACCGATGGAGGCGCCGCCCCCGGCGCCACCCTGACCACCGGCGCCGCCGCCACCGCCTTCGCCACCGCCGCCGCCACCGCCGCCGACGACGCCCACGAGATTCGCCTCACCGCCGCCGCCGCCGCCACCGCCGGAGCCCACGCCGCCCCGACCGCCGAACCGGCCGCTCGATGCATAGAAAAGCCCCCCGCCGAGCTCGCCCGCACCGTTGCCGGCATCGCCAGGGATTCCATTTCCCCCGGTATTTCCGGGGCTTCCATCGAGCGGCAAAGTGCCGCCGTTTCCACTGCCGCCGCGGCCGCCGCCGCCTGCCGCAATCGTTCCACCAAGGGGCGCAGTCCCGGGGCTTCCTGCCGAACCCGCGCCACCATTTCCGCCCAGCCCGCCGCCGCGTTCGCCGCCAGCGCCTCCATCTGCGCCGGGGCCGCCACTGCCGCCCGAAGCGCGACCACTTCCACTGGCATCGGCCCCCCGAGAGCCCGTCGCGCCCGGATCCCCTTGGTCGCCAGCGATGCCTTCACCACCACGACCCGTAACGATGACGTTGTTGCGGATGGTGGCTTGCGAGAGAAAACGGAGCGCCACGCCGTAGCTGCTCCCGGGGTTCGAGCTCTGACCGGCCTGCACGTTGCCCGCGGTGATCAGGTTGTCTTCGACATACAGCGCCGAGCTGTTGTCGCCGACACCGGACACCCCATACACGCTGTCGCCAGCGGTGGGCGAGTCGGCAGCTCGCAGATCGAATCCCGAAAACCAGGCATCTTGGGAAACACTGAAGAACTGCACGCCTCGATGGTTGGTCTGCAAAACGGTCTTGTTCTGCTGGGGGTCGCGCAACCACTCGTCGTCGTAACCTCCGTAGATGCTGGTGCCGCCGGGAATGTCGAGATCGCTTGCGGTCTCGTCGTAAGTGGCTCCATCCGCTCGCGTCATGACGTAGATGTCTTCGAGGTTGGTGGTGAGCTCGGAAACGGCCTTGCCGATGCTTGCAAACGGGTTATCGCGGCTTCCGTTGCCGGTTTCATCATCTCCGTTGTCGCCGTCGACGAAATACGTAACCGCCAGGTCCTCGAAGACATTGACCGCAACCGATGCGGGTGCGCTATCCGCAGTGCCGTCGTTGACGACGAGCTCGAAGATCAACGTGTCCACCGCGTTGGGCGCGGTGAAGCTCGGATCGACGCCGCTCAACGACCCCGTTCCGTCGGTGACATCAGGGCCCTTGACCTGATTCCAGGTGTAGGTGAGCGGATCCCCATCCGCATCGGTGCTGCCGCTCCCATCCAGGGTCACGTTGAATCCCGAGGAGACTTCAATCGACTCCCCGGCGTTGGCTACGGGCGCGATGTTGTCGCCGCCGCCACCTCCGCCGGAGCCGCCCGTTCCATTCGCGCCCCCGCCACCCCCTCCGCAGCCGCAGAGGGTGAACGAGGCTCCAAGGAAGAAACAAATGATCGGAAACGAGCCGTAGCGGGTCATGGTCTACTCCACCCAATAGTTGATGATTTCGTAATCCTGGTCAGAGACCGGATCCTGATAGATGTAGGTGAAAATGCCCCACGAGTAGCGGTTCTGGCCGTACTCCTCGGTCGACAAATTCATGTCGGCCACGGTCCCGGTGTACTCCGATTCGTCGCCGTGAATGATCTGAAGGGACTTGTCGATCGAGGAACCGACGCTGAACCCTGCAACCACCGTGCCGATGGTCCCCTTGACCGACAGGTCGAAGTCGACACCATAGCCGACGCCTAGACCGGAGTCGGTTGCGACGTTGATCGACAGCTCGCTACTTCCACCCGAGTTGCCCACGGCCGCCGGCCCGAATTCGAGACCCTCGAACTCCGACAGCAGCGCGTCTTTGTCTGAAACCGATGGGTAGCTCTTCGGCTCTCCGGGCGTATGTCCAAGGACGAGCCCATCGATCATCGGACCTCCCGTGACCACATTTGCGTTGTAACGCTCCCGCTCCACCTGCACTTCGATCGGTTCGCGGGGAAGCGAGATGACCACTTTGGACCCGATCAGCTCCGGATCGGGGTGAGACGTGACCTCGTAGGTATACTGATCGAGCGGAATCGTGGTGAAGATCACAGTGTCTTCGATCGGCCCAGTCGTGTAGACGATGCGCTTGGTCACGGTGTAGGCGCTGGAGGTGATGGCACTCGCGCGGGCTTGCAACGTGGCTAGAACCTCCACACCACTGACTTTCACGCCAAGCGCGCTGAACTCGGTCTCGAAACCCACCGTGGCGCTGGCACGAACGGACAGGACCTGTTCCTCGGACACGGTCGTGCTGGTCGCCTTGCCGAACGAGGTGCGGCAGGCGTCCGAATTCTGTCCGAGATCCGTTGCGCAAGGGGCAGCCGCGAGGGCTGCAATGATGATGGGCTCCGTGAAGATGAGCTTGTATTCCCCCTCGGAAAAGCGAACCGCCAAGCTGTCGTAGTTGACGTTGCTGGACAGGATCACCGGGTGGATCGGCTCGCTTCCCGGGTCCTGCATCGTGAGCGAGCTCATCATGCGCCAGTCACGATCAAAAATCGGTTCGGTTAGGGGCGGATCGCCCGAATCCGGGTTGCTCAGGCCCCAAGTCTCCAAACGATTGGTCGCCTGCGAATAAAAGACGACGTTCTGCCGACCGTCGGCGGTCACGTCGCCCGCCATCATGGTGCTGTTGTCGAGCGCAAACCGCCCGGCAAAGCCCGAGTCGTCTGCAAACAAGCTGGCGTCGTCGATCACGGCGTAGAGCGGCTGATCGTTCTCATCGATGCCCCACTGGTACTGGGTCCAGGGATCTGCGGCCACGAAATCGTCGAACACGTACTGGTTGGCTTGAATCTCGGGCAAACCGTCACCATCCAGATCGAGCGCATTGACGTGCACGTAGCGAAGCTGACCGGGCGACGCGCCTGAGCAGCCATCGTGGATGGTCGGCACCAGATCCAATCCCCCGAGCGGCACGTTGTCGCGCTTGTTGTCGTCCAGAGCGACCATCAGATATCGGTACCCGCAAACGCCGGTGGGATCGAAGCCCTGAAGCCCCCCAAAGATGATCTCGTCGACGTTGTCGCCATCGATGTCACCGGTCGCAACATCCGCCACGATTGCCGTGCGGTTGACCTGCGCCAGCGTCGCTCGAATCAAGTTGTCACCGACGTCGGCATAGCCCGACTTGGCGTCGTCGATGATGAAGTATCGGGCCGAGCCTTGGTCGTCACCGTTCGATTGAAAGAGCTCGTTGACCACCACGACGAGCTCCTGGCCCGCGTCATAGTCGAGGTTGCCGGTGGCCATCGAAAGCTCGATCGCGCTGTTGGCGGCGGCCTGCGGCAGGGTTTTCGTTTGGTCTGCCAGGGAGAGCGCACCTTGATCGTTGTCGATGAACAACACGCGTGCAGCCGATTCGAACCCGAGCCCCACCGCAAGCTCCGCCAGGCCGTCGCCATTGAAATCACCGCTGACCAACGAAAGGCTCGTCGCCGGATCCGAGGTCACCGTCAGGCT
>JASFKY010000228.1:0-6316 GCA_050118395.1 Myxococcales bacterium
TGGCGAGCACGATCCGCATCTCCATCATGGCGAACTGCTTTCCGAGACAAACCCTGGGCCCTGCCGCAAAGGGCACGTATGCGCCGCGCGGAAGCGTCCGCTCGAGCTCCCGGGTCCATCGCTCGGGCCGGTATTCCATTGGATGGTCGAAGTGCTTCGCATTGCGACCGAGAGCGAGAGGGCTGATCGCCAAGATCGACCCCTTGGGAAAGAAGTAGGCGCCCAACCGCAGATCTTCCTGGGCTTCGCGGCCGTAGATCCACACCGCAGGCAGGCGTCGAAGCGACTCTTTGAGGCACATCTCGAGATAGGGAAGCTCACGGAGATCATCGATCGCGATGGGTTTGTCGCCGAGCGTGATGTCGATCTCGCGCTGCGCCTTGGCCAATTTGTCGCGGTTGGTCGCCAACAGATACCACGCCCAAGTCAGCGTATGCGCCGTGGTCTCGTGGCCTGCAAAGATGAGGGTCATCAGCTCGTCGCGCAGCTGCTTATCGGACATGCCGCCCTGCTCGTCGGTGGCGAACACCATGTGTGACATGAGGTCCCCGCGATCTTCCCGCTGCTCACGACGTGCAGCGACGAGGCGCTCGATCACGCCGTCCATCGCATCGAGCGCACGAACCATTCTGCGGTTTCGTTCCGAGGGCCACCAACGAGGGGTGGGAATCGGCGTCTGCGCATGATCGATCAAGGCCTCGCTAATGTCTTGAATCGCGTCATGCACGGTCTCCGAATCCTGCGCGAGATCGGTGTCGAACAAAGTCTTGGCGACCACTCGCAAGGTGAGCTCGACCATCTCTTTGCGGAAGTCGCGTTGCTCGCCCTCTTTCCATCCTCGGACCAAGTCGCGCGTGTACTCGGCCATCGTGGGTGCGTACGCGTCGATGCGCATCTTGTGAAAGCCCGGCATGATGAGGCGATGTTGGCGACGCCACGACTCTCCGTCGTTCGGCACCAGTCCGTTCCCCAAAAATGGCTTCCACATTTGCTTGACCACCTTGGGCTTGTGGATGTGCTTGGCATGCGTGACGTTGATCGCGTTCACCACCTCCGGATCGCGGATGAAATAGGAGTAGCCGGTGAGGACGCGAGTCATGAAGACGTCGCCGTACCGCTCGTGTCCTTCGAGCACGAACTCGGCGGGATTGCGCTGAAAATCAAAGGTGCCGCCCCACAGCCAGTGTCCTCGATGTCGGGGGATCAGCCGGGGCGCCGGTAGATCGGACTGCATTTCATTAGGGAGATTCATTTACTTAACGAAAAGTAAATTAGTCTTCTCTGCTACGCCCCGCAACTTAACAAAGTGTAATTCTTTGTTTGGCTGCGGGGCGGGCTCTTGCGCCTACTGCTTGGAAACGCGCCGCCTACCTGCATCCGCGCGAGGCGACGTGCGGCCCGAGATCCTTCCCTGGGTCGGGCGCTCCAGCGTGGTGGTCGGCCTCGTCTCCCAACTGCGGGCCACCGAAGCCGGATTCCACAAGTCCCCGCCAGAACGCCTCTCGTAATAGGCCGGGTCGGCCACGGGGCCTGGCGAAGGCGCGTCACTCGGCT
This sequence comes from Myxococcales bacterium, assembly GCA_050118395.1. GTDB lineage: Bacteria > Myxococcota_A > Polyangia > Polyangiales > Houyiibacteriaceae > SG8-38. The sequence continues at coordinate 1,555 of JASFKY010000228.1, forward strand.
CCCAGAGTGTGCCCAGCCCTTCGCCCGCGTAGTGCGTCGGCTCCAAACCGCCGGTCCTAGCGCTCCTCGACGGCATCCAGAGGTTGTCGAGACCTCGTTCTTGGCGCGCTTGAGCGGTCAGGCTCGAAGCCTGCTGCGATCCCAGGCCTGCGCAGCCCACCGTGCCGAGGGACAGAATGATTCCGATGATGACGAGTTGCTTGCTCATGTCGACTCCTTATGTATGCACCGTATACATCAATGTATACGGCGTTCACTTCGGATGTCAACACTGTTTACACCGCGCCCCTGATCGAGTTACCATCCCATCATGCCGATTGTTAGAAAAGCTTATCATCACGGAGAGTTGCGTGAATCTCTGCTCGAGCTTGCCGAGCAGCAGTTGGAAAAGGACGGGCCCGCGGGCCTCTCCTTACGCAAGCTCGGGCGGAAGCTGGGAGTCAGCCCGGGCGCTCCTTACCGGCACTTCGAGGACAAGGACGGGCTGTTGGCGGCTCTGGCGACCCTCGGCTTCAAACGACTCCGTCAGATGATGCTCGATGCGCAAGAGGGGTCGATCGATGGGGAGGAGCGACTGCGCCGTGCGGGCATCGGCTACGTCGGGTTTGCCTCTCGACATCCCGAGCTTTTCCGACTGATGTTCGGCTGGATGCCCTCCCGCGACGTGCCGGAGCTTCAGCAAAGCGGTGACGCGGCGTTTGCGGTGCTGGTCGACACCTTGACCGCCTGCGAGCAAGAGGGGCTCCTTACCCAGAGCCCGCTCGAAGCAGGCCTTCTGGCATGGTCTGCGGTGCACGGCGCTTCGTTTCTTTTGATCGATGACGGCCTCCAGGTCTGCGATGTGAAACCCAACGCCGAGGAGGTTGCCAATCGCCTTCATGCGAGCATGTGGTCGGGCATCGGCCGCTCCAAGGTCTCTGTGGATCACGATTCGTAAGCTGCTGCAAAGGCGTCGAGGAAGGAATCGAGCTCTTCGCCCGGCAACGCATTGATCCCCGCTGCCGCGGCACGCCCCCCTCCAGTCGGAAATCGACGGCACAGCTGGTCGGCGCCTCGCTTGTCTTCGAGCGGAGCCCGCACACTGACCAGATACGTTCCATCGGCTCGCTCGGTGAGCACCGCGTGCGCTCGCTTCGGAAAGGCGTTGGCCAGATCGTTGCTGTACACACCGGATACGCGTCGGGCCCATGGCTCGTCCGGGAAAATGAAGGCCGCCGTGCGCTCGGTCCTACGTTGTGGTGTCACCGCAGAGGCCGATGCCATGTCTTGCCGATACCCTTGCTCGAGCCTTTCGTAGGTTTCGCGTGCTTCTTCGACGAATTCAAACGGCGTGTCGAATGAACGCGCCGCTTCGAAGAGCTCGGCAGGAGCGAAATGAAGGTCTCGCAGACTGGAGCCATAAGCGTTGTAGTTCATGAAGGTGCCGAGCTTTTCGAGGGTCGAGAGTTGCTCGCGGGAAAGCCCCAACGGCTTGGCAATCGTTTGAGCGGTCTCAATGAGATTGTCGCCGAAGGCTCCCGTGACAGCCCATGGCGCGTATTTTCCGCGTAGGTGTCCGTTGACCAACAGGCTCGTGCAGACGTTGGGATCGGTATCGATGATCGCCGTAAAGCGATCGTGCTCGGGAATTTCCCCTGCATGATGGTGATCCACGTAAAAGACTTCGGCGCCGTTTGCGAGCGCCTTGAGCACCCCCTCGCGATTCTTGTCGAGGCTGATGTCGAGGACCGTGATTCGATCCCCGGCAGCTGGCTCCACTTTGTCGACCAGGGAAATGTCGCGCTTGACTCCGGTGACCAGCTGGCTCGACCGCGGCTCGGCCCGTCGCAACTGGATCAAGGCGCAGATCCCGTCCGCATCGCCATTGAAAATATCGACCTCGGCCATGCGTGGTCCTAGCGTGGCCGTGTCGTTCGCGTCAATTCGACCTGGGCTCGACTTCCAACCAAGCGACGAATCCAGGCGCGCAAAAGCACGACGAACACGATTCGGACCACATGGTGGAGACGAATTCCGCTCTCGGCAACTCCATAAACCGGACGCACCGGCACCTCGTGTACCTCGAAGCCTCGCACGGTGAGCCAGCTCAGCAGGTCGTTCGGATAGCCGTAGCTCGGCCAAAGTCGGCCCCAGTCGAGAGCTTGCTTGGCACGCCGGCTGAGCGCGGCGTACCCGCACTGCGAATCCCTGACTTCGAGCCCCAGAGCTCTGCGGGTCAGCATGGAGAGCACATGATTGCCCACCCATCGGTGCCAGGGCATCAGGTGCCTCGCCAACGGCCAGTCGAGTCGATTGCCTTTGGTGAACTCGGCCTGACCGAGCGCCAAGGGCCGGAGCAGCGCCGGCAAATCGGATGGATCCATTTGACCATCGCCAGCCATGACCGCCGTGATCTCGGCCCCCACGCAAAGGGCATGCTCGAAGCCACTTGCAATGGCCGCACCGACGCCTCGGTTGAACGGATGGGCGATCAAGTGCACGCGCGGGCAAGCACGGGCGATCTCCGCAGTTTCGTCCGTGCTTGCATCGTCGACGACGATCAGGTGATCGATGAATGGAGGCATGGCCTCGAGCACGGCTCCGATCAGCCCGGCCTCGTTATAGGCCGGCACCACGACGGCGATGGACTTACCGAACAGCATGGCCCGCCAGCTCGTGGCATTTGGCTAGAGGCATGACCCACGGGGCTAACCTTTCGAACATTCGACGTCAATCGCTTGCGATACTTTGGCTCCAGGCGTACCGCAAGGCCATGGCCGAGGTGCTATTCGTGTCCAAGCCGGTTGCTCCGCCATGGAACGACAGCAGCAAGAACTTGGCACGGGACATCGCTCGACACTTGCAAAGGTACGAGCCGGTCTTGCTGGGGCACCGGGGTCAGATCAATCCAATCGGACGAGGGCGGATCGAAGCCGTCTATCCCGCGTCGAGCCATGGAGGCTTCAGCCCTCGGGCCCGTTCCAACGCCCCAGTCTTTCGGCGCCTGTTGCTAGGGCGACGACTCGACGTATGGCACTTCTTCTTTGCGCCCAACCGGAGGAGCTCTGCGGCAGGCCGGTTGGCGACGACCCTTCGCAGAGCTCCGAGTGTGCACACGGTTTGCAGCATGCCGCCCGATGACGCCCCATTGCGCAATCTCGTATTCGCGGACCTCACGGTGACGCTGTCGCGTGCATCCTACGGGCGTTTCCGGCAGCAAGGCGTGGCTGACGACGCGCTCCGCGTGATCCCACCCTGCGTTCCATTCCGGGAGCCGCCCACCGCGGCGGAACGAACGATGCATCGTCAGTCCCTGGGTCTTTCCGAGCATGCGCCGATTTGGATCTACCCGGGCGACCTCGAGCATGGTGGCGGTGCCGAGCTGGCGGTACGGGGTTTTGCCGCCTGGAATCGGCCGGATGCCCTGCTGGTCATGGCGTGCCGGCCCAAGACGAGGCGCGCCCCGAGAGAGCAAGCGCGCCTGACCGCGCTCGCCAAAGCCTGGGGTATCGAAGGAAGAGTGCTTTGGCTTGGACAAACGCTCCGGATCGAACGGTGGCTGGCCGCAAGTGATTTCGTGGTGATGGTCAACCAAAGCCCGTATGCCAAGATGGACTACCCCTTGGTAGCCCTCGAGGCGATGGCTCTAGGCCGTGCCGTGTTGGTCGGGCAAGGAACGCCTTGTGCCGAGCTGGCCGAAGATGCCGGGGCGTGGGCCGTCCCCATCGATCCGGACGCCCTCGCCGACACCATCGAGCGACTGAGCTCAGACCAGGAGCGTCGCCAAGCCTTGGAGCGGCAAGCGCATGATCTGGCAGTCTCTCAATTTTCTCCCCGGAAAGTCGCCGCGCAGTACGAGCTGCTCTACGAGGAAGTGCGTGCCCGACACCACTGGTAAAGACACACGACGCTACTACGACGAGCTCAGCCGATCGTACGACCGAACGCGCCAAGGCCGTTATCACCGAATGATCGACGAGCTCGAGCTATCCGTGCTCGAACCCTACGCGAGGCATGCCCGGACGCTCGAGCTCGGTTGTGGGACAGGCCTCGTTCTCGAGCGAGTGGCGGCAATTGCTCGGGAAGCCGTCGGGGTCGACTTCTCCCAAGAGATGGCCAGGCGCGCAATGGCCCGAGGCTTACAGGTGCACATCGGCCATCTCTGCGAGCTCCCTTTTGGGGACGACGAGTTCGACGTCACCTACTCGTTCAAAGTACTGGCGCACGTACCGGACGTCGGAAGAGCGCTCCGGGAGGCGGTTCGTGTGACCCGACCTGGCGGCTTCATCCTCGTGGATCTCTACAATCCCTGGAGTCTCCGATACGCGGCCAAAGTCCTGGGCGGGCCTCGACCCATCGGGGACGGTCGAACCGAGGCCGACGTCTACACCCGCTGGGACTCGCCCATCGCGATGCGCAGGCTGGTGCCGCCAGGCGCAAACCTCGTGGAAGTCCGCGGAATCCGTGTCTTGACTCCGTTTGCCGCCTTGCTCAAAACGCGCTGGCTCGCGCCGCCGATGGTGCGCGCCGAACACTGGGCAAGCCGGTCTCCTTTGCGTTTTTTCGGGGGCTTCCTCATTGCGGTTTTGCGCAAGCGAGGGTGACCGGACTCTGAGATCTCGCCTGGATCTTTACCCCGACCAGGGTCTACCATCCTCCACGGTGGTCGCTGACAACTTACTTTCACCCGAAAGAGACGTTCGCGGCGAAGCCCGAGCGATTCGCCTTCAAGTGCTCAATACCTCTTTGCTCATCGCGGTGGTGGTGGGCGGCTTTGCTTTTG
>JASFKY010000229.1:0-6287 GCA_050118395.1 Myxococcales bacterium
GCCCATCCGTTTCGGGTATCGCCCGGTCAGAAGACCGGCTCGCGAGGGCGTGCAAACGGAGTCGCTGGCGTGAAAGTCCGTCAGTCGGATCCCCGCAGCTGCCAACCCATCGATGTGGGGAGTTCGGATGGCTCGGCCGCCGTAGGTCCCCAAGTCGCCGTACCCGAGGTCATCGGCGACGATGATGACGATGTTCGGGCGCTCCGTCGCGGGTTCTTCTTCGAGACTCCGAATCACACTGTTCGGCTCGACCGGCGCCGCCTCGTCGCCGGTCGGCGCGCACCCGCACACCACGACGCTCAGAAAGACGCCCAGCCAACGGTCCGAGGGCCGCTCGAAGATCCGCATCGTCACCTGCGGCGAGTGTAGCCTCCTTTTGAACGCTCATGGGAACACAAAAGCGCGCAGCTTTTCGACTAGTTGAGGACGGGTTTGGGCGCTGAGCTTGCGCATGGCGGATCGTAAAATCGAGGAGATTTGAGACTGGGAGATACCCAGCCGGTAGCTGATCAGCTTATTCGTTTCACCGAGCGCCGCATAGGTGCAGACCTGGCTTTCCCGTTCGGTCAGGCCCCGTGGGTCCCGGAGCTCGGGCGGGTTTGAATGTGCCAACACGTAGCGTCGTCCGTCGCTGTCGAACCAGTCGACCAGGGACCAGCGCCCGTTCACCAAAGCCTTCCAAAGCTCGAGAGCGTGTTCGGGATCCTCTTTGCGTAGGCGCCCGCGAGCGCGATCGATGCGAATTGCCGCTTGCCTCAGAAACTCACGCGCCCGGACGTCTTTGGCAGGTCCGACTGCTTCTTCGACTTCCAGATGCTTGGCGTTCAGCACCGCTTCGGCGTGCTCGGGCAGAGTACTGCTGGATTCCGAATCACGTTGCCCTTCGCCGAGAGCGCGCCGCAAACGATACCCGGACACGAGGTGGGCACCGATCATTTGCCACAGCTCGCGATCATGACCCGAGAGCGTGGTGACCTCCGGCATGGGCACGGTGATACTGATACCGCGCCCATTTGGATCGGCGGCCGTCAGTGCAAGGACGTCCTTGGCTCCTGCCAAGTGCTTCTGAAAATCCGAGAGCGGCGGTATGACGCCACGAAAACGCTCGGCCTGCTCCGAAAGCGTCGTGACGACGCCTGATCGGTTGATCTCGCGCAGCACTTCCTCGTTCGCCAGCGTGGAGGCGGTCAGAATACGGGCCATCAAGTCCGGCGGGCCCCCCGCCTGGTGGAAGCTCGTTGGAAATGGCATGCCGCCCTCTGGCGGACGCACGTAGGTTGCACCCACGACACCATAGCCATGGTCGAACAAAGGAAGCCCAGTTTCCAAGAGCGAGGGCACCCAGATGCGGTCGTCCACGTCGAGGTCGTAGACGAATTCGACCAAATCGATGGCATTGGACTTGACCGGATCCACGGGATGCGCTCGCTTGCCAGGACTATACCTTCCGATTCGCAAACGGGCGAAGCCGAGCTTTGCCTCGCGGCTCGCGCGAGGCGCGCGCGTCGGGTACCGTAACCGGAAGCCATGGCCGATACCTTGCGCTTCACCCTGAACGACGAGCCGGTTCGTCTACGCGTCGATGGCAGCCGCCGCTTGATTTGGGTTCTGCGTACCGAGCTGGGTCTCACAGGCACGAAACTGAGCTGTGCACGGGGCTTTTGCGGTGCATGCACGGTCCTGGTGAACGACGAGCCGGTGCGATCGTGCTTGGCGCCGGTCGACAGTGTGAACGGCAAAAAGGTCGTCACCATCGAAGGATTTGGAAAGGACGGCAATCTTCACCCACTCCAGAAGGCCTTCATCGAAAAAGACGCGCTGCAGTGCGGCTTCTGCACCCCGGGGATGATTCTGACCGCGTACGGGCTGTTGCGAAATCGACGCGGGCTCTCGCGAGAAGAGATCGTTCGCGGCATGGACCGCAATCTGTGTCGCTGCGGCGCCCACAAGCGCATCCTCGATGCCATCGAGTCTGCGGCAAAACACATGAAGTGACGGAGCATTGACGTGAGCTCGGACGAGGACCTGCACTTGAAGCGCGAGGGTGAGCAACCCGAAGCGACCCGCGCCTCGGGACAATACGCCCACTCGCGGCGCGCCTTCCTCGAGCGCATGGGGGCGGGCATCATCGTCTTCGTCGGATTTCGCGGAACGCTCGATGTCTCTAGAGCTGAGGCCGCAGGTCCGGGCTTGGCTCAGTCTGGAGTGCCGACCGATTTCAACGCATTCGTCCGAATTGGAGAAGACGGCCGCGTCACCTGCTTCACCGGCAAGATAGAAATGGGCCAGGGGCCGATCACCTCGCTCGCGCAAATGCTCGCGGATGAGCTCGACGTGCCGTACGAACACGTCGACATGCTCATGGGCGACACCGATCTGTGCCCGTGGGACATGGGCACTTGGGGCTCCTTGACCACTCGGGCCTTTGGTCCACTGTTGCGCGCCGCTGCGGCGGAAGCCCGAGCCGTGCTTCTCGAGCTCGCCTCCGAATCGCTTGGGATTTCCGTGAAGCGTCTGGAGGCAAAGAACGGCGTGATCTCCGATCGGCAGAACGCACGTAAGCGCGTGACTTACGGCGCCCTGGCCCAGGGGAAACGGCTCTCGCGCCACCTCGACGTCAAGCCAAACCTCAAAGACGTCTCGCAGTTTCGAATCATGGGCCAGCCGAAGCTCAGACGCGACTCGCTGGAAAAGGTGACGGGCAAAGCGAAGTACGCGGCGGACATTCGGCTGCCGGGCATGCTCTATGCTTCGATCCTTCGGCCGCCGTCGCATGGGGCCAATCTGCGAAAGGCCGACCTCTCCGCTGCTCGCAAAGTAGCCGGGGCGCGCTTCGTCGAAGAGGGCGACCTGATTGCAGTGCTCCACGAGCTTCCCGATGTCGCGCACCAAACCCTCGGGCTGATCCGAGCCGATTTCGACATTCCCCCGGCGAAGCTCACCGACGACAACATTCACGAGCACCTCGGTCGCGTGGCGCCGAAGGAAGGCGCTTCGTCCCGACGCGGCAATCTGGTCAAAGGACGCGAGCTCGCTACGCACGTGGCCGACGAGACATACCTCGACGGCTACGTCGCCCATGCTCCGATGGAAACACATGCAGCGCTTGCGCGCATCGATGATGGCAAGTGCACCGTCTGGGCCTCGACTCAAAACCCCTTCGGTGCACGCGACCAGATCGCCGCCGCCCTCTCCCTGTCGATCGATCGCGTGCGGGTCATCACCCCGTTCGTGGGCGGCGGCTTCGGTGGAAAGACGAGCAACCTCCAAGCGGTGGAGGCAGCAACGCTCGCCCAGATCGTCGGCCGCCCCGTCCAGGTGATGCGCACCCGGGAGGAAGAGTTCTTTTACGACACCTTCCGGCCTGCCGCAGTGGTTCGCATCCGCTCGGGCATCGATGGCTCGGGCCGCATGACGTTCTGGGACTACGAGGTATTGTTTGCCGGACAGCGGGGCTCCGAGCCGTTTTACGCGATACCCAACTATCGAACCCTGGCACGGCCGCCCGGACCCAGAGCAGCTCCCGGGACCCATCCCTTTGCAACGGGAGCTTGGCGCGCACCTGGCAACAACACCAACACGTTCGCGCGCGAGTCCCAAATCGACATCATGGCCGCCATGGCCGGCGTCGACCCCGTCGAGTTCCGGCTCAGGCACCTCGAGGATTCGCGGATGATTCGTGTGCTGAAGGCCGCAGCTGCGCGCTTTGGCTGGGCCACCGCGCGGAGGCCGAGCAAGCGCGGCCACGGAGTGGCCTGCGGCATCGACGCGGGAACCTGCGTCGCAGCGATGGCCGAGGTCGAAGTCGACACCGATACCGGCCACGTCGACGTTCGACGCGTCGTTTGCGCGCAAGACATGGGCATCGTCATCAATCCCCAGGGCGCGACCATCCAGATGGAAGGGTGTATCACCATGGGCCTCGGCTACGCGCTGACCGAGGAGGTCCACTTCCGTGGGGGACAAATTCTCGACACGAACTTCCACCGGTACGAGATCCCCAGGTTCTCCGGGCTCCCGACGATCGAAACCGTCCTCGTCGAAAACGACGCGATCCCACCGCAGGGCGGCGGGGAGCCTGCCATCGTGGTCATGGGTGGAGTGATCGCCAATGCCATTCATGACGCCACGGGTGCGCGTCTTTCGCGCATGCCCATGACCCCGCGGCGGATTCAGGCTGCAATCGCCGAGGCCCAGTCACTGGGAAGCAAAACGATCACGGAGCCTCCCTAAGCTCTTCCCTCACGGAACCACGGATTCTCGCCAGGGAAGCAGAACGCTCGGGCATCGACGTGCCACCGATCCTGGTTCCTTTGGACCTGTCGGGGAGTCGCGAGCACCAAGACACTAACGATGCGCGAGTATCGGGATGTAACTCGGGTACCACACCGCGTCGCGAACCTGCGACTCGACCTGGTCGTCGGGAATCACGCGCCCCAGGCGCGCGTCGCGCGCGTACCGGACGACGGCACACGCGATGTCGAAGCTCACTTCGCGGAGCTCGTCTTGATTCGGGAAAATGGCGCTGAGCGCGAGGCGCTCTTCGCGGACGAACCCTGCGAGAGTCTGCGCGGCCACCAAAAACATCTCGTTGTTGATTTCCCGGGCTTGCGACACGATAGCTCCTAGCCCGACACCGGGAAAGATGAACACGTTGTTGCTCTGCCCGATGATGTGACGTCGATCTCGGAAAATCACGTCCTCGAACGGGCTTCCAGTCGCGACGAGCGCCCGACCATCGGTCCATTCGAGCGCATCGCGAGGCGTGCATTCCGACTTCGAGGTCGGATTCGACAGTGGCAAGATGATCGGCCGGTCGACGTGCCGTGCCATCTCTACGACCATCTCGCGCGTGAAGGCTCCGGGATCACCCGTAGCCCCTACGAGGACAGTAGGCTTGAAAGCGCGAATCATCTCCACGCGATCCGTATGAGCGTCCTCGCCAATGTCGCATCGTTCCAGGGTCTCCTTGGTCAGAGCAAACTCACGCTTGAACGGCTCGGTGAGCTCGCGTCCATCGTGCAAGAGGCCCTCGGAGTCGAATGCGGCGATGGCCGATTCGATTTCCCGGTCGCTAGCCCCCGCCTGACGCATGGCCGCAGCCGTCAATCGAGCGATGCCGATGCATGCGCCACCCGCTCCGATGAATAATACTCGCTGGTCACGGATCGACTGCCCCGTGATGCGTAGCGCGGCGAGGATTCCGGCGAGAGTGACGGCCGCGGTGCCCTGAATGTCGTCGTTGAAGCTCGGAACGCGCTTCTGGTAGCGCTCCAACAGACTGAAGGAGTGCGTCTTGGCGAAGTCCTCCCATTGAATGATGGCGTGTGGAAATACGTCACGGACCGCTTGAACGAACCGCTCGACGAAGTCGAAGTAGGCTTGCCCGGTGAGGCGATGGCTTCGATAGCCGTTGTAAAGCGGGTCATCGAGAAGCTCATCGTTGTTCGTGCCAACATCGAGGCTGACCGGAAGGCACTTGGATGGATGAATGCCTGCCCCCGCGACGTAGAGAGCCAGCTTACCCACCGGAATGCCCATGCCTCCCGCGCCGAGATCTCCCAAGCCCAAAATGCGCTCGTTGTCGGTAACGACCAGAAGGCGGATATCGTGGAACGGCGCGCTTTCGAGGATCTCGTGGACGTGCTCGATGTTGCTCGGTGTGATCCAAATGCCGCGCGCGGAACGCAGAATGTGACTGAACTTCTGGCACGCCAGCCCCACGGTGGGCGTGTAGACGATGGGCAGGAGCTCCGGGAGATTTTCGACGAGAACGCGGTAGAATAAAACTTCGTTCAAATCCTGCAATCGCGTCAAACCGATGTACTTTTCGAGATCACTCGACTTGGCGCGAATGTGCTCGAGCTGGAGCTCGACTTGCTGCTCGATCTGCAGCACCTGATCGGGCAGCAAAGCATCGAGACCGAGCTCCCTGCGTTCTTCTTTGGTATAGGCCAGACCCTTGTTCGTCGACGGATTGTTGAGCAGCCAGACGCCCCGTTTACGGGTGAGGATCCTATCTTCTCCGGCGAGCTTCTGATCGTAGGGTTTGTTCCGCGCGTCGTGCTCTTCGGCCACGAGTGGAGCCTACCACTTTCGAGAGAGATGTGAACGGGCCGCGAGGTCGAAGCGCGCGCTCCAGACGAGCAAAGAACCGCCGGAGGGTTGACACCGTCGCTCAAAGTTTCACGCTCCTCACAGAGCCATGACCATTCCGCTATACGTGCTTTTGGCTTTTGCGCTCTGGACGCTGTTCGTCTTGGGAGCCACCATCGGCACGTACCGAT